>JBLHWZ010000038.1:0-28810 GCA_047629415.1 Bradymonadia bacterium
CACAGAAGTCGTCGCTGGCGTAGCGACGTTGCAAACCGCGGATGATTTCGCGCGCCTCGTCGGCCGACTCGGCCGTTCATCCGAGCGAATCGACGCAAGGCACTTAGACGACTTCCCGACCGACCTCATGGACTCGTTCGTCCGTGCGCAGCGCCTGGACCCGCGGGGTCGATCGTGTTGGTGGGTCGTGGAGGCCGACGAACTGAGCGATACATTGAGTCGTCGACTTGAGCGTTTCGTCGCCAAACAAACTCGACGATGCGTCAGTGGAACGGCGGTCGTAGTCGGCATCAGTGGGACGAAGTTGGGCCTGTGGGTGGCGGTCCAGAGCGAGCCGGGCGTGCGTGTTTGGCGCGGAAAGGCCACGAGCCTCGACGCCCGCGCTGCTGAGGTCTGGGGGGCGCTTCTAACTGGAAGGGAGCCTGCGCTCGCCGCCATCACTGCCCATCGTTTGATGTCCAAGCGTGAGCTGACTCGAGCGTTCTTTCGCGACATACGCAAGGCGCTCGGGGAAGTGTCATCTTCCTGGTCGGGCCTTGCTGTGGAGACGGATGAGGTGCGGAGCGCCCTCTCGGTTACGCTGCTCTGCCGGTTGATGTTCCTCTACTTCGTGCAAGAGAAGGGTTGGCTCGACGGCGACCGAGGATACGTCGCCGCGACCGTGCTCGACCCCGACGCCGAGGACGTCCTGCGCTCGCGCCTTTGGCCGCTCTTCTTCGACGCGCTTAGCAAGGCCCCGGAGGATCGCAGCTCTCCGTGGAGCGGCATTCCGTTTCTCAACGGTGGTCTCTTTGATCGCACCGACTTGGAGTCCGCAAACCCCGAGGCGACGCTTACGGATGAGAGCCTTCGGAATCTGGTTGGAGATGTGCTTGAGCGGTATCGTTTCGTTGGGACTGAGGAGGGTGATCTAGCTGCCATCGATCCAGTCATGCTCGGCACGGTCTTCGAGGAGCTAATGGGCGCTGAGCAACGCGGCGCGAGCGGTACCTTCTATACTCCTCCCCGTTTGGTCGCTGAGTGCGTTCAGGACGCTATCATCCCACTCTTGGAAGCAAGGGTTGGTAGCGAGCGACTCGCGCGCATACGGGATGGCTCGCAACGTCTTTCGGGCAAGGAGAAAGCTGAGGTAGCGGACGCGCTGTTGAACCTCAGAATCCTCGATCCTGCGATGGGCTCGGGAGCGTTCCTGCTGGGGGCAATGCACTACCTAGTGAAGTTCCTCGGGCGGGTATGCGATCACGAACCTGGCGACCTCGTCCGGCAGGTGATCGCCAACAACCTTTATGGGGTCGACATCTCCTCATCGGCCGTCACGATTACTGAGCTGCGCTTGTGGCTCGCGCTCGTCGCACGGATGCCGGATGACTTGGCGCCTGCCGAGCCGCTGCCAAACCTGGGTCACCACATTCGATGTGGCAACACGCTATTCGGGCCAAGCGTCGTTGCGCAGCTTGATGGCCTCGAACTCGACCCGACACTCGTGAGTGAGTTGGCGGCGGCGACCCAAGCCTATAGCGGCGCCCACGGTGCCGACAAGGTCGAGGCAGATCGCACTCGGCGTTCGCTCGAACGCAGGCTCACGATTGAGTTCATGGAGGCCGCTCGGGACCGAAGCCGTCAGACGATTCGAGACTTCGATCTGGCCCGCGGACAGGATCTCTTCGGCAATGTACGAGCGCTCAGCGTGGCGGAGCGGCGGAAACATAAGGGCCTGCTGGCCGCCGCGGAGCAAGCCGAGGGAGCAGTCGGCGCCGCCGAGCGGGGGGAGTTGGCGGCCTCCTTCGATTTCAACGTTGCGTTCGCAGATGTCGTGAAGCGTGGGGGATTCGACCTGGTCGTCGGCAACCCGCCTTGGGTACGTCTGTCGAACGTGCCGCCACCCGAGCGGCGCCGACTCCAGTCCGTCTATCGTTGGATGCGGTGCGAGAGTGGATCCAGTTTCGGGGTCCAACCGGATCTGTGCGTCGCCTTCGTCGAGAAGTCCGTTCGCCTACTGCGGCCAGGTGGCGTGCTCTCCCTCGTCGTTCCCGGGAAGCTCTTCACCGCAGGCTATGGAGCCGGGTTTCGAGCGGGGATGAGGCGTGACACCACCCTTCTTAGGCTCCGCGACCTCGCGACGGGGGAAGTGGTGCACTTCAGCGCGGACACTTTTCCAGCGGTGATCGTTGCCCGTAAAGGCGCCGAGCCACGCATCGCGATTCGGGTCGATGACGGCGCGGGCCGTAGCGGGGTCGCGGACGTGGGTGACGTCGCGGTGGACGACGTTCCTGGCAGCCCCTGGCCTTTGCTCGACTCCAAGTCGATGGAGGCCTACCGCGTACTGAGTTGCAGTGCGCCGGCGCTCAAGGAGCAATTTGTCATTCGGCTCGGAATCAAGACTGGCGCGAACTCCGTGTTTGTCGATCCGCCGGACGGCATTGGGCCGGTGGTTCGTGCTGTTCGAGGGGCGGATATTGAGCCAATGAGGGTTGCGCCGTCTTCCACCCTGCTCTTCGCCCATGGCCGCGAGTCGGGGCTTTGCCATGCCTCGATCGCGGCTGGCACTGCTGAATATCTGGAGGAGCACCGGGCTCGGCTGGAGCGACGGGCCGACGCTAAGGATTCCGATCCGTTGTGGAAGGTGCATCGGGTCTATCCTGAGAGCCTCGGGCACCGAGTAGTTTGGCGAGATATCGGCCAGCGGCTGGACGCAGTCTACGTGCCGCCAGTTTGGGAAGGAGGGCCGGCCGTGCTCAACTCGGCATATGTCGTCGGTGTTGCGAGCTCACGGCAAGGGATTCGCCTCGCCGCGTGGCTCTGCTCAACCCCCGTCAGATTTACCGCTGCCGTCTCTGCCGAACGGGCTCTTGGGGGCTACCGCCGATTCATGGCCAGAAACGTTGGCCGAGTGCCTGTTCCTGATTCCGTGGTGCACGGGAGTCCAGAGCTAGACGAGGTCGCCCGACTCCTCCACTCAGATCCAGCCGACAGTCGTGCGTGGCGTCGGCTGCACGCATTCGCATGTTCGGTGCTCGGATTGGACATGAGTCAGCGCGACGCCATCGGTGACCACGCGGAACGCCTATCGCTCTCCGTGGATCGGAGGACGCTATGGTGATTCGTGGCCACGCGATCGAGCGTCACTGGGCTGAACTGGCGGGTTTTGTGGGGTCTGGGGACCGAGCGGGTGAGACGAGCAACCTGGCGGACAAAGTACCCTGCGCCCTTGGGCTCTATGCTTATCAGGAGGAAGCAGCGGCGGTATTGGCAGCACGGCTCCGGCGGTGGAGGTGCGCCGTACTGGCTGACCCTGTTGGCTCCGGTAAGTCCTACACAGCGCTTGGGACGGCTACGCTCGTCGGTGGGTCGGTGACGGTGGTCTGCCCTGCCCCGTTGGTTCCTCAGTGGCGGTCTCTGCTCAAAGAGAGTGGCTTGGCTGGCGAGGTGATTTCCGACGGTCTGCTTTCGCGTCGGCGCGTCGTTTCGAGGCAATCTGGGCTGGTTATCGTTGATGAGGCCCATCGTTTCCGCAGTCTCAGCACTCAGCGTCGTGCTTCGCTTGTGGGTCTCGTTTTGTATCGTCCAATTCTGTGGATCAGCGCCACACCTGTTTGGAATTCAAGACGCGATATACTCGCGTTAGTCAGTATTACCGTCGGCCCTGCGCTCTTCGAGGATGCGGTTGGAATCGACTATTCTGCTGCGTGGAAACACATCGATGAGCGTGATGATGTTTGGAATTGTGTGTGTGAGCGGTACGTCTTTCGCCGGATGCGGCCAGCTTGCAATCGTCGGAGCTACATCGAAGCGCGCCCGGAGGTTGTGTCGGCTGATCTCTGCAAGCGGGTGAGCAAGATCGCGCCTGCTGGGATGGTGTTTGACGGGGAGCCCTGCGAACTCTTCCGTCGCGCCGTCGCGCGCGCACTCTCTTCGAGCGCAGAGGCCGCCGAAGGAATGCTCAATCGAGCTCGGCTCTTCTTGGTGCGACTCGATGAGGCTCAGCGAACAGGAGGCACGCTCAGCAGGAGAGAGTTCCTCTCCGCATTCGGGCTCGATGCTCTCGCTGCGCAGTGCATAATGCCGTTTTGGTTCCTACCAGGATCTAATCCGATTGTGGGTTTAGATAGGATTATCAACGAGTTATCGGAGGTAGTGACGGCTCTTCAGGGAGAGTCGTTCGCCTCATCCGAGAAGCTTAGTGTCCTGATAGAAGCTCTTCGACCGTCCAACGGGTCCTTGGTGTTTACAGAGTACCAGGCGACAGCTGCGGCTATCGTGGATTCCCTCCCGGAGGAGTTTCGCCCTGCTCTTCTCACCGGCTCTCGCTGTCGTATTCGCGGAGTCGGTAATTTGCACCGCTCGGCGCTACTTCAAGCGTTCGTCTTTGGTGATGACGCACTGTCGCGTCCGGTGCGCACTTTGGTGTTGACTCCCTTGGGCGCAGAGGGATTGAATCTGCAGAGGGCAGACACTGTGGTGCACGCTGATCTTCCGTGGAGTCACGCGAGGCTGGAACAGCGTGTAGGGCGTGCTGACCGCATCGGCGGTCATCGCACTGTCCGAGTGGTCACCTTCCTCCCTCCGAGGCTTCTGGAGACGATCTGTGGCGTCGAAATCATCCTCGATCGCAAGGCGGATTTGACTCCGATACGAGAGAGTCCGGTTCCGGGTCGGGTGGCGGGTCGGGTAGGGCGGTCACTGCAACCGTGTACCGTTCGGACATTCGACGACACGGTGGTGGAACTATCAGCCCGCCGTATCGTGGTCCGGCGCGGCGAGCGTCTTGTTCCGCCGTCGGAGTTGGTGTCAAGACTCGGCGGCTCGGCGTACGACGCCTTCCCGTTCACTTTGAGGCCTTTGGAACCGCAACGAGTTCCCAGTCGAGAGCTCAGCGGGCGAACCTCGGCGCTGCTCCGTGCGGGTCGCTACGACGACGCCGCACATTGGGTGGAACTGCTGGACGTCGTATTCACAGAGGCTGGTGAAGGTGGGGAGGCGGCGCTGGAAGATGGGATTGTGCCCGACGGGCCCTGATGCGACTGGACGGCTAGCGTTGCGAGCGCCGCGGTTGCGCTCTAGCGTCACGGTCTATGGAGGTTGCGATGCGGCGGTTAGTTTTAGCGACAATCTTGCTTGCCAGCTCGACGGCATTTGTCAGTTCGGTGGCGTTTTCCAGCGATGGGTCGCCTGTTCTCGAACTCTCGGCCGGCATTGATGTCGAGGCCTTCGTTGCGCAGGTGTTGGCCTACGAGCATGGACGCGGCCTCAACCGCTCGACCGACGAGTCTCTTCGGCAGGTCTTCGAGGCGTTGGACGTTGATCAGAATCTGATGCTGGACGAGAGTGAACTCTCGGTCCTGAACCTAGATCCTTCGTACTAGGAAGACACGCTAACGTACGTCGTAACGTCAGTCGCTCGAGAGGGAGCGTTAACAATTCAGTCGCTCCGTCGCTTGAGAGGGACCATTAACAATTCGATGAGCGTCGAATTGTCGGCATGTTACGGGGCTTAGCGCTCTTCGATCTCGGCGCACGCTTCAGGGATTTCACCTTGGTCGCATGCGACAGTGAAGAGTGCTTGAGCGTGCGCTGGGTCAGCGCCGACACCTTGATAGGAGTCGTCGCCGATGTGGTAGATCAATGCGAGTGCGTAGCAAGCAACGGGGTCGCCGGCGTCGCACGCGGTTGCGTGGGCGACCGCAGCGTTAGAGGCAGTAGGCGGTAGTTGGCTTGCCTCGTTTCGGGAGCACGCGGCTAACAGCAGGATGAGGGGCAGTGCACAGAGTGTTCGTTTCATTGGTAGAGTGGTTCTACATCTGTCCAGTCGATCCAATCGCCGATCCGTGGGCGCCCGTCGTGGTGTCGAAGCCAGATCGGTCGTTGCATGCGTCCGATGCGGGAGATTCGGCGGGCTCCGAGTCGGCCAAGGGCCGATGTGATTCCGGGTTGGCGTCGGCTATCGATCGCCAGTCCGACGGTAGAGATCGCGCCTTCTAGTGGCCGAATTGCCGCGAGGAGTGACTCGGCGGAGTCATAGGGCACGACGTGGATCGAGCGACCGCCGGGTGAGGGCACAAAGTTGGTTTCTGCCTGCAGGATGACAAGGCATGTATCTGTCCAGTAGCAGGCGGCCGCAGTGAATTCAGCGACTCCGCGCGCCTGTTGAATCGCTGCGGCCGTGTCGTCTGGAATCCGTCCTCGTGGAATCCGGGCCGCGACAGTCGGAAAGCCGTGCTCAAAGAGTCGCTTCGCAAATTCTTCGGGGCTCCACGGAGCTTCACGTGAAACGAAGACGCAGTGAGGACTCATGCAGCCACGCTGGTCGTACGCGCAGGCGTCCAGTGCGACGTCTTCGACGGCTTGATCGAGCGAGGCGGGACCTCCATAAGCGCCGGGACCGATGACCGCGAACGAGACGCGATGACCGTACCCGTAAAACCGGGTCGGGAATTGGCAGTGGGAGAGTAGGGCGTTAACCGACTCATCGCCGCCATAGGCCGCGACAATATCTGCAGCTCGGCAGGCGGCTCGGTCGAGCATGGTCTCACCGCCTTTCCACGTCATGATCGCGACATGAGACGCCAAGTCGGGAGCGTGCTCGCGGAGCGACGCTAGGAAGAGCCGAGAGATGACTGGTTCTTCGGACGCCGTCTTGAGGAGGAGGGGCCCGCGAGCGAGGAGCGCGAGGACGATAGCCTCCACTCCGACCGGAGGCACGGTGCCCGCGAGAACCTGAGTGATCAGGCCCGGAGGATTGCCCGTGATCTGGCAAGGCTCGGAGCCGTGACTTCGTGGGGCTTGGAACGGTTCAACCGAACCCAGCTCTGCCTCGACCAACGCCATCAGGGACCGCGGGGTCAGACGTCGCATAAGCTCTGTTAGCGACCATCGAATCATCTCTGGGCTGAATCCGGAGTGGACTGTTCCCAGCGTCGCGGCTTGTTCCATGTAGGGTGACCCGTCGTCGAGCCATGCAGCTGCTGTCCGCCCGATGCGCTCTGCGATTGCGGCGGTGGTCATCGCAACGAGGCTTGCGCCGGTGCTCCTCAGTTGGCTTGCCGCCAGTTCGATATCCTCGACTGTGACTGGGCCTTCCCAGTCTCGGGTAGGGGTCTTCTGTTCGTGTTTCACGTGGAACCTGCGCGTTCAGTCAAGGCGAGAATCTCTTCAGTTGCGAGCCCGCAACCACGAGGGGTAGACCCTGGAGCACGGCCGTGGAGGATGACGTGGCCATCTTCTGTGACCTCCCCAAAATCGGAAGTTTGAACGGCGACGACGGTGTCGACATTCGCAAGGTCAACGAAGCGGAGGAGGCCGGCGCTTCGGGGGGGGAGAGGGCTCAGGTCCAATGGATCCACGGCGGAGATCCGACACCAAGACGGTGGCACGAGTAGCTGAGCGTGCTCTCCACTCCACGGGAGCGAGTAGAGTTGGCTGGAGAGCTCGGTCATCGAGTACTCGGAACGGATGTTCTCCATGGGTACATCGAAGTGCGTGGTGAGGAGGTCGTAGAACGCGGGGCGCGACAGCTCGCTGTGTTTTCCTTTGAAACCGCCGGTTTCTATTACGAGCGAGTCTACCGGTAGGCATGTCGCTCCGTCGCTGACCTCGGCAAAATGGGCGAGGGCGAAGGCTGTGCCGAAGAGGACCACAGGTGTATCGGCTTCGCGGATTGCTCGAGCGAGTCCGACCACGTCGAGGCCATCCTCGTCGAGGTAGTAGGGGGTGGGACGCCGCGAGATTTGATGGTTGAAGAGGTCGACCATGTGGCTCAATGACGAGTCAGGGTGGCGACGGGGGTCCAGGACCGCATTGAGGAAATCGGTGTCTGTGTTCCAGCGAAACACGTCCTTTGCGTGTTTGAGCGCGGATGCGTCGTAGACGCGAGTGGAGATTCTTGGGCTCCGGCCCCGTCGACCTGAGGTCGTGCCGCTGGTGCGGAACGTCTTTGTTGTGGGCGCTTCGCAAGAGACGAGGTCGACGTGGCGGAACACATCCGTGGGTACGCCGGGAATCTCGTGTAGATTAGATTCCGGAGTGAACCCCCGGCTAGCCCAGTACTTCGCGAGCGGCTGGTTCCATTGTCTTTGGTACTCGATGGTTTCACGTAGAACGTCGTCAAATTCACCGACCCCGTGGGTGATGAATGCGAGCGTTCGGTCTTCGAGTATGTTGAGTTCGTTCATCTTTCGGGGCGAGACCTAAGGACGATGGCCAGACCAGCAATGAGCACGGCGGAGGATGCGCCATGTAGCAAGGTCGGGCGTTCGTCGAACAGAAGAAACGCGAGAGCGCCTGAACCGAGAGGCTCTAAGAGTACAATGAGGGCGACGGTGGTTGCACCCACATAACGGACGGCCCAGACGAGGCTGTTGTGCCCAATGAGCTGCGGGATGAAAGCGAGTGCGGCGAACCACAGCCATGTCTCTGGTGGGAACCCACTGAACTCAGCGTTGGTGGCGAGCATTGGGATGATCAGGGCCGCGGCACCAATTCCGGTAGTGGCCGCGGAGTAGGGTAGGAGCGCCGTGGTTTGTCGGGCTCTTCTACTTAGGGTGAGGTATACGGCGATTGCCCATGCTCCGGCGGTCGCAAGAAACGCTCCGAGTAGTGGCCGAGCTCCAATCTCCGCTGCGGTGGTATCGGCTGCGGCCAGCAAGAGAGCACCGAGCAGGGCTGTGGAGAGCCCCATCCAGCCGGCTCGACTAAGTTTAGGCTCAGACGGGAGGATCGGTGCAGCGAGACCGAGCCAGACAGGGGTTGTGGTTACGAAGAGGGTTGAGACGAGCACGCTGGTGAAGTCGAGCGACCTCATCCAAAGCCAGAAGTGTGCGGCGAGCGCGAGGCCGGCAGGGAGTGCGTACCGCCATGGGATGTGGAGGGCGCCTTTCGGGTGTCTTGCTACGAGCCAGGCGGACATGAGGATCGTCGAGAAGAGCAGACGATAGAACGCGGTCGCGAGCGCGGACGCATCGCTGAGGCGAATGAAGATCGCTGCGCTGGCGATAGCCATGACTCCTACGAGAGTCATGGCTACGGCCATGGGGTGGGGCTCGCTCTGTTGTTCGGAGTTGGCCAAGTCTCTCGGTAGTTTCACGTGAAACGCGTCAGCTGCGCCCTCGTTGGAGTGGCATTTGCTACCACGACGCAATCGCGACTCAAATCAGGGCGTCGGGACTTCAGGCGTGCAAGTGCCACGGCTCAAGTTGATTGTCATTCCAGACCCACAGCCTGGTCGTAAGCGGGTGAGCTCGTGAGTCCCAATCCTCTAGAGCGTGTTGCATGAGGCGCTCGACCGACCTTGGTTGGTCGGCGGGTGCGGCATACACGCGGTCTCGGGAAGGGGCAGCGATTACGAGGGGGGACCCGGTGGCGTCGGTGATCTTCGTCCAGAGTGGAGCGAGAAGGAGTCGCGATGCGTCGAGTCCGTCATTCTGTCGGATGAGATAGAGCTCGCGGCCAAGAGCGCCATCGCGATAGACCGTGGCTCCGTTTGTCGTCTTGTGAAGTCGCTTGAGTGCCATCTCGAAGATCTGATTGGGGTCCAGCTCGGCCGCATCCTGTTCCGTAAGCCACTGGCCTGAGTTAGGCGTTCGGAGAGCGAACCCTACGTCGAGCTCCGGGTGAATTCGCACAACGAAGCGGGCTCCTTCGTCGATTCGTTCTGTGCGACTCGGGCAGAGGGGAATTGGGACGAGGTCGGCAAGACTCGTGTCGCCGAGTGGCTCTCTTCGGAGTGCTCGTTGGACCTCCGCGAAGACGTGGATCACCTTTCGTTCATCGAGATGTGTGTGGTGACTCCGTTTGGTTCTCTGTTGCGTTATTGCGACTACAACAGTGGCGGACCCGGTTTGGATTGTGATTCGGTCGTCCTCCTCGGTGACTACAGCCTGTGGAAATCGCTTTCTCAGACATCGGGCGAGCTCCGAACTCGGCCGTCGCGCGAACCAAGCGACCGCGATGAGTGTGGAAAGGGCCATCAGCAGGCCCACGATGAGGAGGTGTTTCACGTGAAACAGCGTAGCACGGGTTGAAATCGGATTGGACGCTCGATCGCACGCTGGCCTACCCGTGACAGAGCCCCGTTGTGGTCGGAACATGCTGCGCTCGCGTCTTGCCGCGATCGAGCCACTCCATGCCTGAGACCTTCCGCTCTCGCACCTTGTCATGACCGCGCCCTTCCTCGCTCGTGCTTACTCTCGCTCGGGCTTACTCTCGCTCTCGCTCTCGCTCCTCCTCGATCACGCGCTTCCGTTCTCGCGCCCAGTCGTGATCGAGTCTCTTGGTGGTCGCGCCATATCGTGATCGCGCCACATCGTGATCGCGCCGCTCCTAGCTCGCTCTCGTCCTTGATCGTACTTTTCCGTGCCCACGCTCGGTCGTTACCGAGTCTTGCCGTACTCGATCCTTGTCGGTGATTGAGCCCGTTCGCGACCACGCCTTTCCGTAACTGAGCCCTGCCTCGACCGCGCTTTTTCTCCTCCACGCTTTTTCTCCTCCGCGCTTTTTCTCCTCCGCCCTCGCGCCTCTTCGTTCCCGAGCCTTTCGGTGGCGAGGCCTTGGTGTGCCCGCGCCTTTTCGTGGCCGCGATTCGCGGCGACTGAGATTTGCTCTCACCAGGTCTGGCGTGCACGAAACAAAAACGGCGGACCAACATGGCCCGCCGCGTGTGGCTTGTGGGACTAACGTCCTAGAACGGGATCTCGTCGTCCGAGAACGATCCGTCTGACCCGCCGCCAGCCGCAGCAGCAGGCACATCTGCGTCGCTTGGTGGTGGCGGTCCACCGTAGTTACCGCCTCCGCCGCCTTCGCCGCGAGGGCTCAGGAACTGCACATTGTTAGCGACGATCTCAGTCGTCCAACGCTTGTTGCCCTTCTGATCCTCCCACTCACGCGTCTGGATTCGACCCTCGACGTAAGCCTTACGACCCTTGGAGAGGTACTTGGCGCAGTTCTCGCCGACCTTTCCCCAGACGATGATGCGATGCCACTCCGTCTTTTCCTTCTTCTCGTTCGCGTTCTTGTCGAACCAAGTTTCCGTTGTGGCGATCCGCATTTCGCAGACCGACTGGCCACTTGATGTCTGCCTCAGCTCCGGGTCGGCGCCGAGGTTTCCGATGAGCATTACTTTGTTCAGCATGGTTGTCTCTCCTTCGAGGGTTTTGTGAAGCCACAACCAAGTTATCGAACAGGCGAGAACGTTGTTGCGTCACAGCAGACAGATTCGGATGGTGCCTTACCACCTGCACTTCGCTCTGTCTTGCCCTCGAAAACCACCCGGGACCATGAGATCCTAGATTATGGAGTGGTCAGAATCCGAACGGACGATTCCTGGATCTCAGACGCGCTCTGACGTGATCGAACCGGTCACCTAGGCTAGATGTCCTGGAATTCGTCTCGATCGATCTGACGGCGATCTGTGATCATGCTCTAAGGGTCTGAATTCATTGCAGAAATCCAGGTCACATGACCCCGAATCTGCGGGGTTCAGTCCGAGGAACATTCACAAGTTGCTGAAAACGTTAGGTTTCTCTACGATTCGCATCCACCCAGGAATGTCGGTCATGATTGCCATCCTAAACCGCGTATCCATCGTCTGTTCGCTCCTCGCATTCATCGCCTGCGGAACGGAAGGAAGCGATCCGCCGACTCCACCGGAGACCAGCGATGTCGAGCTCGCATCCGACCTCGGAGAGATGCCGGCGCCGGATCTGGATCTCGGCCCCGATCTCGAAGAGGCAGATGTTCAAGCGGATGTCATCGAACCGGATGCGGAACGGGATCCCGATCTCGAACGTGATCTTGGTTGTGCCACCGATGAAACGAGGACCCAGACTTTCGACTGTAGAGGTGGCGAGTCGATCGAGATAATCTGTCCGTGCGTTAGTGGCGACTTCGTTTGTGCGTTCGACCCGACATCCGATTGTCGACCAGTCCATTGCGACGATCGAACGTCGCTCTCCTGTAGTGATGAGACACCGCTCTGCCGGCCCGGTGAGGTGCCCGCCCGCCGCGACGGCTGTTGGGCTTGTGTTAACGAAGTCACCTGCGAGATTTTGACGCCGTGTGAATCGGATCGCGAATGCGCCGACCACCAGCACTGTGACCTGTGCGCCACCTCAAGTTGTCCGGATTGTGCCGACTGTCTGGGAGCGTGCGTGACGGCTCCTTGTGAGAGTGAGAGCGCAATCGGATGCTCGGTCGAGCGACCAGTGTGTGCAGCCGAGGAGCTGGGCGTCGTTCGAGATGGATGCTGGGTTTGCGTGAACGAGGCGACCTGCGAGCCGTACGACGGCGCTTGTCGTACTCACCAAGACTGTGGGCCCGCCGAACTCTGTGATCCGTGCGGGACGTCGAGCTGCCCGGACTGTGATGACTGTGTTCCAGATTGCATCGATACCTCCTGTGAGACGGATTCCGAACCGACCTGCGACGACTTCCGACCGGAGTGCGTCGTAGGACTCGTCGCGGTGGTGCAAGATGGTTGCTGGTCATGTGTCGAGACGGTGGAGTGTGGGCTCCCTCCTGAATGCGGTGAGGTCGGTGGATTCTGTAGCGGCGGCCCGGCAGGATGTCCGGAGGGTGCCACGGTCGCCGCTGAGCCCGTTTGCCGCTCAGTCGGCGATTGCTGCCTAGCGGATGATCCCAACGCGTGCGCTCGAATCGATGGCGGGTGCTTTCCGTCTGACATCCCCTGCCCGGACGGGTTCGCGGGTGAGCCATCAGTGCTGTGCCTTCCGGACAGAGTGTGTTGCGCACCCGCGGAGCCGCCGGAGCGGCCTTGTGACGATGGTTCCACACTGATCTGCGAGTCCGAGCGACCCGAGTGTGATGAGTGGTCCGAGCTAGCACTCATCGCGGGATGCTGGGAGTGCGCGAACTCCGAGACCTGTCGGTCCTGGGGCGAGCCGGGCTGCCTGGACTTTAGGGACTGTTCGACCGGCGAGTTTTGCGACTTCTGCGGCACTTCGTCCTGTCCGTTCTGCGACGACTGCGTTCCTGCCTGCGAGCCGAGTGAGTGAGACCGGACGTTGTCGTCATTGGCGCAGGCATCGTCGGGCTCGCAGTGGGTCGTCACCTCAGCGCGAGCGGCGCGAGGGTCCTGGTGCTCGAGAAGGAAGTCCAACTCGCCGCGCATCAGACGGGACGAAACTCCGGCGTTCTGCATACCGGTGTCTACTACAAACCAGGGAGCGCCAAGGCGCTGAACTGCCGAGCGGGCTACGCTTCGATGCTCGCCTACGCTCAGCAGAACAACATCAAACATGAGCTTTGCGGCAAGGTCATCGTGGCGATCGACGACTCCGAGCTAGGCGGACTCGAGATGCTCTACGAGCGCGCAGGCCAGAACGGTGTCCGCGTCCAACGGCTCGATGCTGCAGAGCTTAAGGAAATCGAGCCTCACGCCGCGGGTGTCGCTGCGCTCCATGTTCCGGACGCTGGCATCATCGACTATCGCGCTGTCGCGGCCTCGTTCGCGCGCGCGATTGAGGTGAACGGTGGCGAGTTGTTGCTTGGCACAGCCGTCACACGGATCGAGCGCGTGGGCGACAAGTGGCGAGTAGGGTGGGGAACCGGTGAGGTGTTGACCCCGCAACTCGTGAACTGTGCGGGACTGCATTCTGACCGGATCGCTGTGACCGGAGGCCAGCAAGTTGAGCACCGCATCATACCATTTCGCGGCGAGTACTATCGCGTCGGAGAACCCGGTCAGCACCTCAGTCGCGGACTAATCTATCCGGTGCCGGACCCAGCGTTTCCGTTCCTCGGCGTTCACTTTACTCGGACGATCGACGGCGGTCTGGAGGTGGGTCCCAACGCGGTCCTAGCGCTCGCTCGCGAGGGCTACACTTGGTCCGACATCAACTTGCGCGATTTAACGGAGACGCTGGTATTTCCAGGCTTTTTACGCTTCGCCGCGAGGCATATGGGTACCGGACTCGGCGAGGCTTGGCGATCGCTGCACAAGCCAGCTTTTGTGAAGGCGCTGCAGAAACTCGTACCTGAAATACGGGCCGAACACCTGACGCGGGCGCCAGCGGGTGTACGAGCTCAGGCGCTACGCCGCGATGGTTCTTTGGAGGACGACTTTGTTGTCCTCCAGAGTGAAGGGCAAGTGCATGTTTGTAATGCACCGTCGCCCGCAGCGACGTCTTCGTTGGCGATCGCGGCGCGGGTCGCTGAAGTGGTGGAGGCGCAAAAGATCGGCGAGTAGACGGTCTCTTAGACCGATTCAACATCGACCTCGTTGAAGGTGTATTCACCGTCCACTGTCGAAGGTCGTCATGCGCCGCCTACCCGTTACTCTCGCTACGTTCGCCACGCTCGCCGTGATGGGCTTTTCGCACACCGCAGACGCGCAGGGGATGCTGATTCCGAACGACGAATCGGTCACCCCGCTGGCGCTGAACAGCCACACCGTGGAGTTTGAGGTGACCGACAACGGCGCGGTCACTCACGTGACTCAGGTGTTCGAAAACCACACGCATCAGGACCTCGAGGCCGTCTACTACTTCGCTGTCCCAGAGGGTTCCGTGACCACGGACTTCGCCCTGTGGATGAACGGTGAACGCATCGCCGGCGAGGTTCTCGAGCGGGACCAAGCTCGGGCAACCTACGAAGCGATCGTACGCCGGATGCGCGATCCTGGATTGCTTGAATACATCGATGGAGAACTCTTCCAGGCCTCGATCTACCCGGTCCCGGCGATGGGACAACAGACGGTCGAGATCGAGTTCGCAAATGTGTTGGAACGTGAAGGGGACCTGCTCCACTACCGCTACCCATTGCACGAGTCCGCGAGTGCCGAGATCCCGACGTTCGTAGTGAGCGGCAGCATTCGCTCGCGCAACCCGATCGCGTCGCTCTACTCGCCCTACCACGAGATCGAAGAGATCATGGGTCGCGATGGCTACAGCGCGACGATTTCGATGGAGGAGAGCCGCGCCGCGGTGGACCAGGACTTCGAACTCTACATCGGCCAAGCAGGTGATGATGTCGGGTTCTCCCTGCTTTCGTTTGAGGGGGATGACGGAGAAGACGGCTACTTCATGCTTACGATTGCTCCCTCTCCGGAGCTTCAGGGTCTTGAGGTTCTTCCGAAGCAGGTCACCCTGGTCGTCGACACTTCTGGGTCAATGGCCGGCCAGAAGATGGAGCAAGCTCAAGAGATGCTCCGCCATGTGGTGAGCAACCTTGAGCCCGACGATACCTTCCAAATTATTGGCTTCTCTAGCGTCGTCCGTCCGCTCTTCGACGAACCGATGCGAGCGAGCCGCGAGAACAAACGTGATGCACTAGCGTTCATCGATACGCTGCGGGCACGTGGCAATACGAATATCTCTGGAGCGTTGGAGCGAGCCCTGCAGGACCCATCGGCGACAGACCGCCCCCACTCGATCATTTTCGTTACTGACGGCCTCCCCACCGTTGGAGACACCGATGTTTCCACGATCGTCGATTCAGCACGGGTCGGTGTCAGCGATGGCGACCGTCGCATTTTCTCGTTCGGAGTCGGCTACGACGTGAACACTCGACTGCTGGATGGCATGGCGCGTCGCGGTCGCGGAGAGGCCGGCTATGTGCGTCCGGACGAGGACATGAGCGACATCGTGGGAGAATTCACCGACTCGATCGGAGCGCCGCTTCTCACGCAGCTCGACATCAACTTCGGAGGCGTGCGGGTTGACCAGATTTACCCGAATCCGTTGCCGGACCTCTACCGTGACCGAGACGTCACCGTGTTTGGACGATTCGAAGCGAGACACTCAAGCTCGGTTGTGATTCGTGGCCAGGCCTCCGGCCGAGAGTGGGTGCAGGAGTATGGCGCGTCGTTCGACCAGGCGCTGGACGCGGACACACAGTTTGTCGCCAACCTCTGGGCGCGGCGGCGCATTGATGAGCTCATGACCCAGATTGAGGAGACCGGTGAAACCCGTCAGAAGGTGGATGAGATCGTCGAGTTGGGAACGCATTGGGGAATCGTGACTCCGTACACTAGTTACCTTGCGATTGATCCAAACGAGGTGGTTGCTCAGCCGACCCAGCAGATGCGCGGAAACAGGGAGCCGAATCCAGTCCGTGGCGGCACGACTGGCTGGGCGCAGTTGGAGGACGAGGATCAGTCTGAGCGATCCGGGTCGGATAATCAGTTGGACATGGACGGAAACGTCGGTGGCGACGTGGCAGAGTCATCTGGCTTCAGCGCGGGTAACCGTCGTCTGCGAGAGGGCGCATCACAGCCGTCGATAGACGGTCTCGGATCCGTCGGTCGCCCGTCGCCTGCGGCCGGCGCGATGGTTCCGATGGCTGAGTCGGAGACTGGTCGTGACGCCGTTGAGGCCTCGATCGCTCGGCGTGAAAACCGAAACAGGCTGACTGTCACCGCGCCCGGAAACACTCGCCGAGCCTCAGGTCGCGCCTTCGGAAGCGTCGGCGGAATCTGGGTCGAGGACGGTCTCTCCGGCCGTTCCGCGGACGAACGGATTCGTTACGGAACCGACGACTACTTTGACCTTCTCTCCGAGGACCCGGACCTGCGCGACATCCTCGCCCTTGGGCAGCGGGTACGGTTTATCCACCGGGGCCGAGTCATCGAAGTCGTGCCGTAACGACGACACAAATTCCCGACAGCCAGTTCCGCCCTGACTGTCAGGATTCTGAGGCCCTCTGGATCGATTCCGGGGGGCCTTTGGTCTATGTGGCTGAAAACCTGAGATATTTGAAGAGGCTCGCGACTTGGTACATCCTTCGCAAAGTGATGGGAGCTGTAGTCGTCCCGGAGAACTATGAACCGCCAACCGCAGCCATCCACTCTACTTCTTTCGCTCATGCTAACGGGCGGTCTATTCGTCTTGGGTGGGTGCTCAAACGAAGACCTTGTCCCGATTCCCGTGCCCGAAACCGGGTGCGAGGTTGGAGCGACGCGCCTTGCAGATGATGGCTGCAACACGTGTTTCTGCGACGAGGCTGGGAGCTGGGGCTGCACGTTGATGTTCTGCGAGGACTCCGAGTGCGCGACTGATGTGGACTGCTTCCAAACAGGCTGCAGCGGGGAGATCTGTGCAGCGGTCGACGTCGCCTCCACCTGCGAGTGGACATCGGACCTAGCCTGCTATGTGGCACCGACCACCTCCTGTGGCTGTTTCGAGGGCTTGTGCGGATGGGACCCAACGGATGCGTTGGCCGAGTGTTTGGAAAGTCCGCTATGTGAAGAGGGGGAAACGCGTCCAGCAGGCGATGACTGCAACGAGTGTTTCTGCGATGAGTCGGGCAACTGGCTCTGTACCGAGCGGGCCTGTTCCGAGCCGGTGTGTGAACCTGGAGAGATCGGCGGCGAGTGCGACGAGTGCAGCTGCGATGAAGACGGATTTTGGCTTTGCACGGATGTGGAATGTGCCGAGTGTGAGCCCGGCGCGACCGGCGGTGAATGCGGCGAGTGCATCTGCGACGATAGTGGCTATTGGCTCTGCGAGGGGGACTGTGAATCCGCGTGTGTGGCGGGCGAGACAATCCCTGCTCCCGACGGTTGCAACACCTGTAGCTGCGACGCGGACGGGGGCTGGTCCTGCACCGAGATGGCCTGCGCCAGCGAATGCACGACGGATGATCAGTGCTTTCAGACCGGTTGTAGCGGTCAGCTCTGTGCTTCTACGGAGATCGCAACCACCTGTGAGTGGTTGCCCGAGTATGCATGTTTCTCGGAGTCAACGACATCCTGTGGGTGCTTTGAGGGCATCTGCCAATGGAACGCAACGGCAGAGCTCGATGAGTGCCTCGGGTTCGACTAGCGGCATCGCTCTGACGTCGGCTCTAGCAGCGTTCGCCGTTGACATCCGACGGTGGGCTCGTAAATGGCTCGGGCCTCCTGCCTGAGCGAAGAGATGCCCCACCATGTGCTGGCCGACGAACGTCGGCTTTACTACGACGCTCGCGGTGAAGTTGGACCTACGCTGGTTCTCCTAAACGGCATGAGCCAGTCCACAGCGAACTGGCTTTCGCACGCCCGTCCGCTCTCGGACCACTTTGCGTTGATCAGCTACGATGCCCGGGGCCAGGGGCGATCGGACCTGGGAGAGGGAGCGATTACGCTCGACGGTCACGTTGACGACTTGCATGAACTGCTTGAGTCCCTGGATCGCGACACGGTGACACTTTGCGGGTTCAGTCACGGCGCACGCATCGCGCTTCGGTACTCTGCGCTCTACCCAGAGAGCGTGGATCGACTGGTCCTTACGTCGGCTGGTGATGGTGACGACGCGTTGCGTCGCACGATCGTTCGCTCGTGGCGTGAGCTGCTACGTTTGGGTGGGCTTGAGGCGATGGCTTGGGCTGCGATTCCTGACATCCTAGGCAGGGATTTCCTTAGCGGTTCGGAGAAGCATCTCGATGCGATGGTTCGTGCGACTCTTCAGCGAAACACCGCCGCTGGCCTTAGCGCCCTGCTGGACGGCATGTCTTCGTTCCCAGAGCCGCTGGCGGACGCTCCGAACATCCAGGCGCCGACGCTGCTGATCACCTCGGACGCCGACCTCCTCGTGAGCCCCCGGTCTTCGCGTTCGCTGGCCGAAGCGTTGGCCGCCGAACACGTTCTGATCGACGCCTGCGGCCACACAATCCCAGTCGAGCGCGCCGCAGAGTGGCGCGCCCTTGTGATCGAGTTCGCTAGCGCGTGACTTTAGTGGCGCGCCCTTGTGATCGAGTTCGCTAGCGCGTGACTTTAGTGGCGCGCCCTTGTGATCGAGTTCGCTAGCGCGTGACTTTAGTGGCGCGCGAGGTGGTCACTCGCATCTCGACAGGGATTCCGTCGACGATGGGGTGGTCTTCGACTCGGAACTTCCGGCGCACGAGTGTGTAATAACTGGTTCGATACTCGTTCTTTTCGTCGGCTTTATGGTGCCTAACAGAGTCGATGAGCCAGTCGTTGAGTGAGAAGGACGGGAACCAAGTGTCCGCCTCGACCACTTGGTGTACGACGGTAAGATACATGGTGTTGGCCATCGACATGCATGCAGCGTAGATCCGGGATCCGCCGATGATCATCGTCTCTTGATTGCCCCCGGCAAGGCTAAGAGCTTCTGTGATGTTTGAGGCGATCAGGCAGCCTGGCGCAGAGTATCCGAGCTGTCGCGTGACCACGATATTGGTCCGTCCGGGCAAGGCTTTCCCAATCGACTCCCAGGTCTTGCGGCCCATGATTACGGGCCTGCCCTTCGTGCGCTCTTTGAACCACTTGAGGTCCGCCGGTAGATGCCAAGGCATCGCACCTGCGCGGCCGATCGCGCGATTGTAATCCATTGCGGCTATGAGGCTAACATTCATCTTGGGGTTGTCGAGTCGACGAGGTTTGTGGTGACGTTAAGAACAAAAATGTGGCCGTGTCTAGACGGCGATGGGTGCTCGAATGACCGGGTCGTGCTCGTAGTCCACTAACCGAATGTGTTCAATTCGGAAGTCGCTAAGCTCTGCGATGTTTGGTTCGAGTGCCAGCGTTGGCAACTTCTTCGGAGTGCGCTCCAGCTGGGTCTGCGCCTGCTCGACGTGATTGCTGTAGAGATGCACGTCCCCAAATGTGTGGACGAAGTCGCCGACCTTGAGCCCTGTGACCTGCGCGACCATATGCGTCAGCAGCGCGTAGGATGCGATGTTGAACGGCACGCCGAGGAAGATGTCTGCGCTGCGTTGATACAGTTGGCAGGAGAGGCGTCCGTCGGCGACGTAGAACTGGAAGAGAGCATGGCAAGGCGGCAGGGCCATGCGGTCGACGTCCGCCGGATTCCAAGCGCTCACGATATGGCGTCGAGAGTCCGGGTTGTCGCGAATCGAGTACACGACGTTGGCGATCTGATCGATAGTTGTGCCGTCTCGTGCGGGCCAAGCGCGCCACTGATGTCCGTAGACGGGGCCGAGGTCGCCATTCTCATCGGCCCAGTCGTCCCAGATTCGGACCTTGTTGTCGCGGAGGTATTTGATGTTGGTGGACCCGCTAAGGAACCAGATCAGCTCATGGGCCATGGATTTGAAGAAGAGTTTCTTCGTCGTCATCGCAGGGAAGCCCGCGGAGAGATCGAACCGCATTTGTGCGCCAAAGAGGCTGCGCGTGCCCGTGCCTGTGCGGTCAGCCTTGTCGGCGCCCGTCTCGAGGACGAGACGAAGTAAATCGAGGTAGTTCTTCATGGGGCGATGAGAGGATAGCGGGCGAGGCGCTCGCGGGGAACCTGCTTGGGCATCGTGACGAGCACCTTCGCCTTCTCTGCGGCAGGAGGTCCTGCGTGTCTAGTGGTGTGTCCAAGGGCTTGAATCGTCGGGCGGCCAGGGGCCGCTTGTGTCGCACTCCAATCGTCGCACTCCAATCGTCGCGGTCGTCGCCGCGGTCGTCGTCGTCGCGGTCGTCGTCGCGGTCGTCGTCGCGGTCGTCGTCGCGGTCGTCGTCGCGGTCGTCGTCGCGGTCGTCGTCGCGGTCGTCGTCGCGGTCGTCGTCGCGGTCGTGCGCGGCCAAAGCAGGGCGCGGCACCATGTGCCGCCCCCGCGCAGCGGTCAACGTGGCACGCTCGGACGCTCGGACTGTTGAACCGAACTCAGGGTCCGGGCAGGTGGCGAGTGATCGGCTCGAAGCGGAAATCGTCTCGCGCCCTGAGGAAAGGCTCCATGTACCACCGGGAGGTGATGGCAAAGATGACGAGAACGCGTTGGCCTTCTCGCTCGTCTAGGGCTGCGTCGATGTAGCTCGCGTGACGGGCGTGCAGCCGGAGTTCACCGGCTTGGCCCATCTCTTCCTCGGAGTAGTAGGCCAGCCAGCGCGAGGCGGCGGTGATCAGCGCAAGGAATTCACGCCCGTGCAGCCAGAATGCGTCAAAGGCGCCGTCGTTCTGCAGCATGGCAGCTTGGAGTGCGGCGTTGGAAACGACGTACCAGCGCTCCATTGGGCCATGTGGGTGCGCGCGGTAGAAGTCGTTTTGGTCTTGCACCGCCTCGACCGTCCATCCGGACACAGGAACGACGTCATACCCCAGTTCGTGGCGCAGCGGCAGGACGACCTCGTATAGCTCCGGCAGATTGACGAGCCAGTTGCTGGCCAGCAAGCTCGGATCCGAGACGTTTCCGTCGAACCGGTCCGACTCGCTGACGGCTCGTTCGAAAGCGGCAGGCGGAAGCTCTACAAGGACCACATCAGGCTCGAAGCGACGAATCGCGTATTCGATGACCTCAAGCGCGTACGCGCCTCGAAGGTGCCCTGCGTTGAGCGTTCCGAGGAACGACACCGGGCTCCGAATATCCTCCATCGCTTCCGGCAGCTGGCCGGCCAGCGATGGACCGATCGGGTCACTCGGCGTAGGGATTCCCCCGCAGCCGATAGAGAGGATTGCGACCGCTAATGGGAGCGCGCGGACCACGATAATTTGTTGGGAGCTTGAGAAGAGAGGATAGGTCGTCGATACATGAACTCGCGCGCATCCGCGAGCCTGATTGCCCCACCCATTGATGACCCAACGAAAGATCGGCCCGTACTCGCTTATCGAGAAAATTGGCGTCGGAGGAATGGGCGAGGTGTACCGTGCGTCAGCTCCTGGACGCGCAGAAGTCGCCATCAAGCTCCTACGTCCGGAGCTTGCGACTCAACCAGAGGTTCGTCGTCGGTTCACACGTGAGGCCAGAGCGGCGGCGAAGCTGGAGCATCGCCACATCGTAAAGATGCTCGACTTCGGGTCCGAGGGTGGCGAGTTCTATATCGTGATGGAGCTTGTGAGGGGTGGTCCGCTGGCGACTTGGCGGGACAATCCGCCGGACGGGGAAACGCTCACCACCACGGCTGACCAGATTCTGCAGGCCCTCGCCTACGCGCACGCTCGCGGCGTCGTTCATCGTGACCTGAAGCCCGAGAACGTCCTGGTTTCGTTTGGTCCTGACGGCCTTCCGCAGGCGAAAGTCATGGACTTCGGGGTCGTGTTTTTCCGTGATGAACGCGATCTCGACATCAGCGGGCTTCAAGCGCTCGTTGGGACTCCGGCGTACATGGCGCCGGAGCAAGCGCTGAACCTGTCGGACGTCTCCCCCGCGACCGATCTCTACTCCTTTGGGGTCATGCTCTTCGAGTTGCTGACCGCCGATCGGCCGTACTCGGGCAAGGGGGCGGCTGGTATGGTCGTGGCCCACATGAACACGCCGATTCCGCCGGTGTCGCTGCGCTCTGGCTACGGCTGTGATGGCAATCTCGATGGCTTGATGCAGCGGTTCCTCGCGAAGGACCCAGCCAATCGCTACCTCTTCGCCGCCGACGCTCGTAAGGCGCTGAAGACGCTCCATATCTATGGCTCCGCCGCGCCCTCGGAGCAGCAGAAGTTTAACGCAAACACTCTCGCGGGCGTGACGATCGACAACGCCACGCACGGTGCGGCGGCCCCCCTACCAGCGAGTAGCCAGACACCCGAACAACCAGGTTCTGCCTACCGACTTTTCGGACTCGTAGAGCCTCCGTTCACCGGCCGACTGGCCGAGCTTCAGACAGCGCGAGTCGCCGCACTCGAGGCGGCCAATGCGAGGCAACCAGGGGCCTTGCTCATCTCTGGCGAGATGGGAATGGGCAAGACCCGCCTGCTGCGCCAGCTGCGGGAGAGCGTCGAAGAGCGGGGGCTGATGCAGGTCTGGTCCGGCGGTTACGACGGTAGCGCCGAGGGCTACGACATCGGTTATCGGCAGGCAATCCGGCGGGGGCTGGGTGTCAGCGGGCTTGGGCCTTCGGAGCTTCGCGTGCGGGTTGAGCAGATCCTCGCACGGCAAGGCGTAACGGATACATGGGAGCTCGACGCGGTTTGCGAGCTACTGCTCCCGCACCAGGGGCTCGGCGAACCGCTGCTGCGCAACGACGAGATGGTGTTCGCGTTGGTCCGTCGCATCCTGACGCGGGCCTGCAAAGACCGACCGGTGCTGCTTAGTCTCGACGACGTGCACCTGAGTGACGGTGAGTCGCTGCGACTGGTTCGCTCGATGCTCGGTGCGCGGTCTAAGCCTGCGCCTTGGTTCGCAGTGGCGTCCTTCCGCCCCGAGCACGCAAGAGGAACAACCCTCTTCGCGGACTCGGTCGGCCGGCTTGGCACCTGGGCGGGCACGGTGGAGCTGGAACGGTTGGGGCTGGAAGACATCGGCGAAATCATTACGCGAACTGTGCCGATCGGTGCAGAGCTAGCCCGAGTGATCGCGATGCGCTCGTTCGGCAATCCGATGTTTGCAGTGGAGCTTGTCCGCCATCTGGTCGACTCCGGCCGACTTGAGGGCTACGGCACCGCCCCGTCAGTGGATGACGTGCTGGACGACATCCCGAATGCGGTCGGCGCGCTGCTTTCCCGACGAATCGATGAAGCCGCCAATTCCGCTGGCGCGGACGCTCGCACGATCGACGTTTGGGAGGCGCTGGCATTCCTCGGTCTGCGATTCAACGAGTCGCTTGCGTTGGTGTCGCTTGAGCGTACGCGAATGGGTCTTGAGCTGCATCTATCTGCAGCGCTCGACGTGGCCGTCACTTACGGAATCCTCGTCGAGGAGGAAGCGAACGAGTTCCGATTCGATTCGGGGCTGCTTCGTGATTCGTTAATCGAGCGAGCGACCAATGGCGGTCGTGCGGCCCTGCAGCAGCGGCGCGCAGGTGACGCCAAGGCGAACCATTACTCCAAGAGAATTGGCGAGTTCGCGATGGAGATCGCTCGCCACTACCAGGTCTCGCTCGACCTCGAGGATGCTGCTCGCTACACGCTTATCGCCGCTGACCACGCGTCGTCGCGCCGCCGCTACGCCGCGGCTCTCGATGCGTACCACTGCCTGCAAACCCTCGCACCGGACGTGCCTGGAGGCGACGATTTGACCGATGTCGCCTTGCTCGGTTTAGCCGACACGAACCTAAACCTTGCTCGTTACGAGGACGCTCGCGTGTTCGCGACCTCGGCCAAAGACCACGCGATGGGCCTTGGAAAGGTGGCCCCCGCCGAGAGCACTAGGCTGCTGGCCGAGGTGGCGCGCTTCGAGGGTGAGCTGAGGCAGGCCCGTGACCTCTACCGGCTGGCGAGAGCCGCGTTCGCGGACTCGGGCGATGGCCTAGGCGTTGCGCGGTCGGAGTTCGGGCGAGGAAAACTCGAACTTCTCGACGGGAAGCCGCAGGCAGCAGAACAGCACTTCCGAGCAGCGCGCGATGGATTCGCGGAGCTCCAGGACGCGGCTGGCGAGGCGGATACGCTGCGAGAACTCGCCCAAACCGCGCACGCGATCGGGCTGCACGCCGAGGCCCAAGGGATCGCGAAACAAGCGTTTCGACGCTTCCAACAAAACCAGGACCGTCGAGGTGCGGCGCTCTGCCTGTTGACCCTCGGCGACGTGGCCCTCGCGCTGGACAACTTCGCTGAGGCGACTGCATTTTTTGCGCGGGCCCGGTCCGAGCTGCAAACGCTGGGCGACTGGCACGATGCGACGATCGCGATGATGTCGACTGGGGTTGCGGCCCAGGGAGAAGACCGACTGGAGGCGGCGCGCGCGGCGTACTGCGAGGCCCACGAGGCCTTCCGCCAAATGGGCGATCAGCGCTCTGCCTCCGTCGTTGCGATGCGGATCGGTCATGTCGACGCAGAATTGGGCCGATGGAACCAGGCGGAGCCTCGTATTCGGGAGGTCTTGAAGCGCGATCAGACCGAACGAATCGACGCCGCCGACTTCGTCGGAGTTCTGATCGAGCTCGCCCGATCTGCGCTCTTCGGAGGCCGCACTCACCTGGCGCGAGAACTGCTGTCGACCGCTGGTCAGAAGCTCGAGCTGACCTCGCACGAGTCACCGCTTTACGACCGAGTCGACGAGGTTCACTACCTGTTGGCAGAGCTCGGCGAAGAGGGGGGCCTTGACGAACCCACGGCGGTGGTTGATCTCTTCGCTGACGACGACTGATTTCTCTCACCGAGACCATAGAATGGGCCACGAACACGACGAAGACCACGACAGCAAAGAAGTGAAGCTGCCGAAGGTAACACCCGTCGATTACGAGAAGACTCGGATGTCTGTGCGCGCTCGTCCCCAATGGGATCCAAAGGAGTTGGGCAACAAGATGCTCGACGACATGGAGAAGGGCGGTCGCCTGCACCTGACGAACAAGCGCAAGTGAGCCATTCGCGTGCGCTCGCGGCCATCACGGTCGCGTACGTAGTCGCGATTGGTGCGGCGATCGCCGGAACCTGGGGAATCGCGCAATTCCTGCCGTTGACGCCGCTCTACGCTGCCGCCGTCGCCGACGTGCTGGCGACGTGCGTCATCTTCGGCTTTAGCTTCCGCTACAATAATACGAGCGTGTATGATGCCTATTGGAGCGTCATCCCGCCGTTCATTGCAGCGTACTGGATCTTCGAGTCCGCCCCCGAGGTTGGTGCGTGGCGCGCGTGGATTGCGTTTGCTCTTGTCGCGATTTGGGGCGTGCGCCTGACGTACAACTGGGCCATCGGATGGGCCGGCATGGAGCATGAGGACTGGCGCTACGTTCGGCAGCGCGACCTGACCGGGAAGTTCTACTGGTTGGTGAGCTTCGCCGCCCTTCAGATGTTCCCAACGGTCCTTGTTTTTGCTGGATGTTTGCCGCTTTGGATCATCACGCAGCACGGTGCAGCGTTTAACGCGTTCGACGTCGCTGGCATCATCATCACCTCTGGCGCGATCGCCATCGAGTCGATCGCTGACGAGCAGTTGCGGGCCTTTCGTCGGAGCAATCCGCCGAAGGGAACGATCATGAACAGAGGTCTGTGGTCCTGGTCCCGCCACCCGAACTACTTCGGCGAACTCATGTTCTGGTGGGGCTTGCTGTGTTTCGGGTTTGCCGCATCGCCAAGTATCCTTTGGCAGGCGAGCGGGGCGCTGGGAATGACGCTGCTCTTTCTGTTCATCAGCATCCCGATGATCGACAAGCGTCACCACGAGCGTCGGCCCGCCTACGCCGAGCACGCCAAGCGCGTGTCTCGCCTTGTCCCTCTCCCTCCGCGACAGAGCTGACATGCTCCTCGTTATCGACATCGGAAACACCAATATCGTCATCGGCCTCTACCGAGGCGACGAGTTGGCGAATCACTGGCGGTTGCAGACCAACACTCGCAAGACCGAGGACGAGTACGGCGTTCTGATTCGGCAGCTCTTCGAGACGAGCAACGAGCCCACGGATCGAATCGAAGGAGCGATCGTCGCATCCGTCGTCCCTCCCATGGAGTCGATGTTCGTGGCGATGGTGCGCCGCTACTTTAGCGTCGAGCCGCTCATCGTCGGACCCGGAATCAAGACCGGCATGCCGATTCTCTACGAGAACCCCCGTGAAGTGGGCGCAGACCGTATCGTGAACGCGGTCGCCGCCTACTCTCGAACCAATCGCCCAACGATCGTCGTCGACTTTGGAACAGCGACAACGTTCGACGGTATCAGCGACAAGGGCGAGTACCTCGGTGGCGCCATCTGTCCGGGCGTGACAATCTCGGCAGATGCGCTCTATGAACGCGCCTCCAAACTTCCTCGCGTTGATGTCGCTCCACCAGCCCAAGTGATCGGTAGAAATACGGTCTCAAGCATGCAGGCCGGGATTGTCTTCGGCTACGTGGGGCTCGTGGACGGCATGATAAAGCGATTCATTGCCGAGTACGGCTGCGACATGCATGTCATCGCGACCGGTGGCCTTGGGGGCCTCTTTTCGGAGCACTGTGAGCATATCGACGAGTATGATGCTGACCTGACTCTCGTGGGTCTGAAGCTGCTGTGGGAGAGAAACGCGACTTGAACCCAGGTGCAGGGCACCCTATGCAGCGCACGCGCTCGCCCCGACACCTACTAAAAGTCCAATGAAATCACGGCTCATTCTTGCTCTCCTGCCCGTCGCTCTCGCGGCCGGCTGCAACGAAAACGCTTCGGACAGCGAAGACGCCGGCGTCGATGTTAGCGACGACGCGACCGTGGACGCGGGCGCAGACTCCGATAGCGACGCGATCCTCTTCGAGGACATCCGCATCGTCTCCTGCGACAAGGAAGACACGCTCGCTCCGAACCAGGATACGTCTGAGGCCACGGACGCCAGCGCGGGAATTGAACTCGCCGACCTCTACGTTTGCTCGGAGACCGAGGATTGGTTCCGAATCGATGGCTCGGCGGGCCAAACGGTCAGCGCCAGCATCAGCTTCGCCAACCGCATCGGAGACCTCGATCTCTATTTGCTCAGCGCCGACGCGCTCGATCTAGAATCTGCAATCGCAGAGTCAAACGGCGAAGAAGACATCGAGGCGCTGACCACCACACTTCCCGCGGACGGCCTCTACTACCTCGTGGTCGACGGGTTCGAAGACGCAGTTGGCGTCTATGATATCGAGGTTGCGACGAGCTGTTTCGTGGACGCGGACTGCCCCGAGGGCTTCGCCTGTTCGTTTATCGAACAAGCCTGCACCGAGGTCCTAGAGTCGGTCTGTGGCGATGATGCGAACGAGCCAAACAACACGCCGACCACGGCGACGCCGGTTGAGCTTGCTGGTGACGGCTTCGCCTTCATCCACGGCTACCGTGTCTGCGAAGAGGACGACGACTACTACTCGCTGACTCTGACAGAGACATCGACCATCTCGGCAGAGATGCTCTTCGACCAGGGCTTCAACATCGACATGTACTTTTACAGCCCGGAGGGCGCACTACTCGGTGCTGCCAACGACGAACTCGTAAACCCCGAGTACTTCGTCTGGGACTACGCTCCGGCCGGAACGTACATCATCGGGATTGACCACTTCGTGACTCAGCTGGGCAACGACGTGACCTACAATCTCACGCTCGAGGTGACGCCCGGCTCGTGCGAGTCGAACTTCGACTGCACCCAAGGTGGCCGCTCGCTCTGTGAAGCCGGCGCCTGCGTTCCCTTCGTAGTCAGCCCGCCCAGCGAAGCCGGTGGCCTCTGCGACGATGACGGCGACTGCGTCGGCGACCTCGGCTGCTACGAAGGCGGCGCAGGACTGGATGACAACTTCTGTACCGCCGCCTGCGGTGACGACTCCGACTGCGGTATTTTCGACGGCGGCCAGTGCATCGGAAATCGAAACGGAATCTGCTTCGCCGGCTGTGAGACGGACCTAGACTGCCCGCTGCTCTACGCCTGCGTCGACGGCGGCACCTGTGACCTTGTGGAGTGCGGCGTCGATTCGGATTGCGACGACGACCAGCTCTGTCGCCGCTCGGAGCAGCAGAACCTCGGCCTCTGTACCTCCGCACCGTTTGCGGGTTGCCGCGAGGACGACGAGTACGAAGCAAACGACACGCTCTCCGCGGCGGCGCCTATCGACGGCAACATTGAGGCGCTCATCTGCGACTCGGACGACGACTGGTACGAGGTTGAGATCGCCGAGGACGGTACCGAACTCAACGTTGCGGTGACCTTCGCCGAGGGGACAGACATCGACCTCTATATCTTCGACTTGGTTGGGACGACGCTCGGCTCCGGCACTGAGCCGGAGGCAAACCCCGAGCGCGCCTCGGCCCAGTTCCTCGCGGCGGGCACCTACGCCGTGCGCGTGAACCAATTCCCCAGCGGCCGCGATCAGATCACCGACTACTCCCTCTCGATCTCTACGTCAGAGAGCGGGTGCACCGTTGAAGGCGAAGAGTGTCTCGCCGTCACGCCCCTGCGTATCGTCTGCGAAGAAGAGATCGGCGCCTGTGTTCAGTTTGAAGGTGAGGGCACCGTTGAGCTCGGCGGTGTTTGTGACTCGACCGATGATTGTGTGGAAGAAACCGAGTTCTGCTGGTCGTTTGAGCCGGCCAGCGAAGGCAACAACATTTGTACGCGCCGTTGTTC
>JBLHWZ010000039.1:0-28559 GCA_047629415.1 Bradymonadia bacterium
GTCCTTCCGTTTTGAGAGCTCGCTCGGTGAACTCTCGGCGACCCGTTCACGCGAGTTTGCGCAGGCGGGCATGACCAGCGACCGGGCAACGTTCGTTGTTGGGGAGGTGTCCGTCGAACGCGTTCTGCGGTTCGATCGGACGGACACCGGAGGTCTTCTCGCTCGTGAACTGCTCGAAGGGGACTCGGTTCTCGCGCGGCAGACGTGGCAACGGGACGACGACGACAACGCGCTTGAATTCACCGTCGAGCCGCACGAGGCCCTTGGCACCGCCGTCCTTAGTGAGCTCGGTCTGGCCGCGAGTTTCGGGAACACCATGGCTCCTGGGGCGATCTACAGCTGGACGTACGACGAGCTAGGTCGAGTGGCGACCCGGGTGTCCGGGGAAGCGGAGCAAGCCATCGGCTACGACGATGAGGGGCGCATCACGTCCGTGGAAGGCAGCTTCGACAACGATCTGCATCCCGTCCGCCGAACGTACAATGTCGCGGGTCAACTCGCCGAAGAGTGCAGCCCGAGAGGCGAGACCGACTGGTTCTGCTATCGGAGAATCTACGACGAAGATGGACGCATCCATGGTCAGCAGTCCCGAGAAGGCGACAACGCAGAGTGGACTCTGCAGTGGTCCACGATGTACCAATGCCGAGACTAACCGCGGTGCAATTGCCGGGCGAGTCCGCGTGTTCCCATCGTTGCCCCGGCTACGGCGCGGGGCGAAGCCCAGAGGTTCCGACTGCCTCCAAATAGGCGGGGCCGACGCTCGGACACTCCGCGCGGAGCGCACACGCGCGACAGGCGGTTGGAAGGATTTCGGGGCTCTGCGCGGGGGCCTGCGAGGCTCTCGCGGCGACGCCGAGTCGGCAGAGGGGAAAGCCGGAGAGGCCCACGGCGACACCCTTCCGCTCGGCCAACGCGACAGCCGTGTCGAGGGCCCGTCCCGCGGTACCGAGGGGCACGAGGTCGAGGTCTACGATACCGTGGTGGTGTTCGGCGGGCTCGACAAGCTCAAAGATGACGCTAGCTCCTAGCTTCTGTGCGATGAGGATCAGCTTCTGTAAGGCGCGTAGGTTCGACCGACAGAGCGGCACCCTGAGGGCCGGTTGTCTCCCTGTCGCGACGATGCGCCGCAGCCGCGCGACGTTACGGGCGAACTCTCCCTCGCCGGCGATCTGATCGTTGCTGGCAGCGTCGCCAGAGTAGAGCGTCGCGTCGCCGAGAGGCCTTTGACGGTCTTGCGCTCGATTGCTCGGCTCGCGCATCGCCGAGGCATCTTCTCCGAGCCGCAGAGGGTTGGGATGCTCCACGATGAACGAGCCGATCGCGAGCGTATCTGCTCTCAAAGCCCAGAACGACTCGAGCGCGTCGTCCGGCGTGCAAACGATTGACTCTCCGCGCCGATTAAACGACGTATTTATTACCATCGGAACGTTAGTCCTTCGATGGAAACTGGAGATGAGCGCGTGGTAGAGCGGTAAGTCCTCGGGATGAACCGATTGGGGCCTGGTCGTTCCGTCGACGTGCACCACCGCCGGAACGAGCTCGCGTTTGTCCTCAAGTACGGGGAGGGTGAAGAGCATGAACCTGGAGTCGAACGCATTTTCGAACCAATCTGCCTCGTGCCCCGCGAGTATGGACGGCCCGAACGGTCTCCAGGATTGACGCGTCTTGATCGCGTTCAGCCTGTCTTTGACCTGCTGGCTACGTGGGTCGGCGACGAGACTGCGGGAGCCTAGCGCGCGAGGTCCGTACTCGAGTCTTCCCTGGAACCAAGCCACGACCTGGCCGTTGGCGATTCGCTCCGCGACATGCTCCGCGATATCGTCGCTCTTTCGGTACGGAACATTCCAATCTTTCAACGTCTGTTCGATTATCGAATCGTTATAGGCCGGACCCAGTGCGGCACTTCGCAATGGAGCGAGCTTATCGACCCCCGACGTTTTCCAAACAGCCTCGGCCGCTGCGCCCGCTGCGGTGCCGCCGTCGTTGGCTCCCGGTTGCGCGAACACTGTCTCCAGTTCGTAGTGTTGGCGGAGTCGCTGGTTCATGTGGCAGTTCAGCGCCACGCCACCGGCGAGTGCCAGAGCGGTCGGCCGGAGGCCCTCGAGGGCACTGTCGACGATGCCGAGTGCGGCCTCTTCAAGAGAGCGCTGGAGGCTCGCGGCGAGGTCGTAGTGGTTCTGGGTGAAAGGCGCCCCAAACTCGCGTTGATAACCGATGAACCCCGCATTGATCCCGGATTCGTGGACCCGCGCTGAGCCCGTCGGGCTAACGCTCAGATGAGCGCTCAAGTCGACGTTCGGCTCACCAAACCCAGCCAGCGCCATCACGCTGCCTTGTCCGTGGCTCCCGAATCCCAGCAGACGTGTCACGCCCTCGTACACGCCGCCTATCGATCGGTCCGTGAGCGAGAGGTAGGTACGCCGCGGAACGAGCTCGCCATCGACCACCTCGAACACTGCCGCGGTCTCGCGGTCTCCACGACCGTCGACCGTGAAGACCCATCCACCATCGTTCTCCGAGTACCGATACGCCGAGGCTGCATGGCTCAGATGATGCGGTACGTAGGTGGTTCTGCCGGCGTGCAGTGTCGGGATGCGCTCGTCCCCGTTGGTGAGAGAGAAGGCATGGCGGAACCGGCCGTGCAGCCCGTTGACAGCTAGGACGTCGACATCGTCGAGTGTTAACCCGTGCTCTCCCAGCAAGTGCCGAATAGAGCGCCTGCACAGGACCTCCTCCAGGCAGATGGTCGGATCAACCGCCGCCGTGACGAAGGGTGGGCGCCCATGTGCCCGCCACCCATAGTGGCGGTCTCTCGCCAGTTTCTCCTCCTCCACCGCTCCCACCAACTCACCATCGATGACGAGGGCGGCGGCGTGCTCCTGCATCGTCATCAGGGCCAAGCCGAGCACGATACGTGGGGCGTCGGCACTCGCTTTGGGTAGGAGGTAGGAGGGAGTGAACGAGGCCGGCTGAGCCGGACCAAGCTCGCCGCGAAGCCGGTTCAGCCAGGTGGGCCGATGCGCGAGAGTCCGCGATGACGTCGCGGAGTCCGCAGCATATTGAGGTCGCAGAGCATCGACGGGGCAGGCGTCGACGCACTCGAAACAACGGATGCATGCCGACGGTTCAGGCGTGGTCGGATTTCCACCGGCATCGAGATAGCCTGTCGGGCACATTCCTTTGCAGATTCCGCACTCGTCGCAGCGCTCGGAGTCTACCCAAATGGCGCGACTTTGGTCGCCCCGCACGGCCACCGTGGGTCGCCGAGAGGCGCCCCAAACCAGACCGTCTAACAGTATGTCGTCGCGCTCTTCGGTGTGACACTGCAGGGCATTCGAGAGCCAAGGAATGACCTCGCTCTGGTCGGTAAGAGCGAGAATGAAGCTCGGCTTTACGCCCCGGGTTCCACCTCTCCGGAACCACACCGCCGCGTGAAGGCCAGTCACCTGTAGCTGAAAATCAGTTGCTCCAGGCTCCACCCAGTGAAGAGGGCCGGCGAGCAGTCCGCACGTCGCCTTGGCCCATCCCTCAGCCAAGTGTTCCATCAGTCCCGACGACATCTTGTCGCTGGAGCTCGGTACCCAGGATGGATCCGCTCCTGGCCCCGGCAGGGTGGGAACAGACGCCAAGCAGTCCGAGACGACCTGCTCAAACTCACCGGGGTCGTCGAACTCGAAGACATGTACCACCTTGGTGGCACCGCCCCGGTCATCGACGACCGAGACTCCGTTTACGGGAGCGACGGCTAGCTCCGCTGGTACAAGCGGGCTGAACTTGGTGCGGAGCCAGGTGATGGCGACGCTGGGTGGGTCGTCCTGAGCGTTGAAGCCGGAGTATTCGAGGCGCAAGCCCTCGTCCCCGATTACCAAGCGTGCGTCGGCTAGGCCCTTTGCGGCTAGGCCGGTCGCGAGGTCATCGGTGTCCAGTCGGGTTCCGAACCAGTCGGTGATCGGGTTGCTCATACGGCGGGGTCTGGGAGGACGCAGCGGATGCCTGTTTCGTCGAGCCACTCAAGTAGCGCGGCGAGCACGTCGGGCGCGAGGCGGTCGCCATTCTCGTCTGCGCGCCCCTCGTGGACAAGTACAATCCCACCCGGTCGCACGCTCTCCTTGAGGCGCGCCATGATTCGAGCACGGTCGGTCGAGATTCCGTCGAGCCCACGGGCCGACCAGCAAACCAAGGGGAGGCCTGCTCGCTCCACAGCGGACTGGAGGAACGGGCTCTTCAGCCCTGCAGGCGCGCGAAAGTAGCGCGCCTCTACGCCGGCTTCAGTCAACGCGGCTTGGCAGTCAGCGACCTCTCGTTGAGCTCCGCGAGGTCCATACGCCCAGAACCAGTACTGGTCGTGGTTCATCGTGTGGTTTCCCACGGTGTGGCCGCGCCGGACGACCTCCCGAACCAGATCTGGGTACTTGGCTACATTGCGGCCGATAAAGAAGAACGTGGCCTGTGCCCCATGCCGCTCAAGAATGTCGAGCAAGACGGGCGTGTCCTCTGGGTGTGGTCCATCGTCGATGGTGAGCCAAAGAGAGTTCGGAGCAGCTCGGCCCGCGTGCACCTGCTGGGTCCACACTTCGCCGAACCAGTTGCATTGAGGCCAGAGTGTTGATGTCATCCAGACTGTATGCCCGATCAGAATGATCGGAAACGCCCACCACCAAGCCCCGGACACGATAGCAACCAGCGAAGCGACGGGGGCAAACAACACATTGTACGCAGTGAGCACCCTCCGGAGCGAGCGTTTCAAAGAAGGACTCATGCCGCGCCCTTCTCGACGAGCTTTCGGAGCCATCGGTCGGGGAAACGGTCATCGAAACGCCTGAACCGAATTTTCCGGAAGACGAACTCGACAATGAAGAGAATGCCCATCTGCATATAGGAGAGGAACCCATTGTAGCCGGTCCACCACTCAAGCGGAGCAAACACAGCCAACGCGGCCGCCACGGTGCCATTCCAGGCGAAGAACGCACACCAAACAACGGTCCAGGAACGGCACCATCGCACTTCGGCGTCGGTGAGGTCCTTGTGTTGAATGCGTGCGAAGCGCTCGACCATCGGAGGGCCCCGCCAGAGCGTAGGAGCGAACCCCGCGAGCAGGACAGCGTTCACGGCGCTAGGCACGGCCAGCACGAAGCCCACTCGATTGAGCACGGCGCCGCCGAGCAGCATCGCCATGGCGACGAGCGGGACAAAAGCGACGGTCCTGATCGAGGGTCGATCGAGGCCCCTCAACCTTACGATGGTGGCCGGAACCATAAGCGCTGCGAGCACGAGCGCACCGCCGCGCGGGCCCCAGTGTTTCATCGAAAAGAAGACCGCGAACGGATACGCCGAAAGGGCGATCCACGCGAGGCTGTTTGTGACCGCTACTACGGGCGGCTCCTCCTCAACTTTGCCGTCGATATCGATCGTCTCAACCTGTGTTGCGCAGTCCCTGCGCGATTCCGTTCACACTCGCAAGTAGCGCCGCCAGAAGCTCGCCATCCTGGCTGCCTGTCGCGCGCCACTCCTTCAGGAGTTGCACCTGGAGCAGGCTCATCGGGTCCACGTAGGGATTTCGCAGTTTGATGCTTCGCTGCAGAGTCTCCTCGTGCTCCAGTAGCTCTGATATCCCTCGCAATCGCAGAATCCAGTCGGAAGTCCGAGTGTACTCGGCCTCGATGATCGGGAAGATTCGCTCACCGACCTCGCCTGCGAGAGCGGCATATCGAGCGGCAATACCGAGGTCGGCCTTCGCCAGCACCATTTCTACATCGGCAGTCAGCGCCCCCATGAAGGGCCACTCACGCGTCATCGCGGCGATGGCAGCTTCTCCGTGGGTTTCAACAGCGGCTTCCAGAGCCGAGCCGAGTCCGTACCACCCCGGCAGGACGTGCCGGCTCTGCATCCAGCTGAATACCCAGGGGATCGCGCGCAGCGAGCCAATTCCTACCTTCTTACTTCGCGAGCCGGGTCGAGATCCAATCCGCATCTTCCCGATTACGTCGATGGGCGTCGCCTTCTGGAAGTACTCGAAAAAGTCGGGGTCGTCGTAGATAAGGCCGCGGAAGGTCTGACGGCTCAACGCCGCGATCTCGGCCATGATCGACTCCCACTGTGGCGCCCGGGCGTCCTCAGGTTCGGGAGCGCCTGTCTTAACGGCGACCGCACCCAGCGCCTGCTCCAATGTCCGGATCGCGATGGCGCGAAGCCCGTATTTGGAGTTGATCGTCTCGCCTTGCTCGGTGACGCGGAGATGGCCCGCAACCGAACCCGCAGGAGCGGCGGTGACCGCTCGGGTGGTGTTGGAGCCACCACGGCTGATCGTGCCACCACGTCCGTGGAAGAACGTAAGATGGAGGTCTTCATCGGCGACGGCCTTCACCATCGCTGCTTGGCCTTCGTGCAGCGCCCAGCGCGCCGCGGCGATTCCGCCGTCTTTGTTGGAGTCGCTGTAACCGATCATGACGAGCTGTCGTCGTTCTCGGGTCGTGAGATGCGGCCCGTAGATGGGGTCGCGGAGCATCCGAAGCAGGATCTGCGGAGCGACCTGGAGGTCAGGAACTGTCTCCAAGAGCGGCGTGACATCAAGCGGGAAAGTGCCGTCGGCGGCTCGAAGTCCTGCCCACTTCGCCAGAAGCAGCACGGCGAAGACGTCGTCGGCTCCTCGCGTCATCGAGATGATGTACGGGCCGATCGCGTGCTCGCCGAACTTCGCGCGCGCCTCTTGGATGGCTCGAAACACCCCGAGCGTGCTCATGGACTCGGCGTCGTCCAGGCCCGATGGCGTATTCTCGTCGATGGCCGCGATGATTCGCGTGGCCCGCTCTTCTGAAGGGCGGTCGTGCCACCCATCATCACCCAACGCTCTGCCGATCACGTTGCGGTGGACGATCGCGTCCTGCCGAACATCTAGCGTCGCGAGATGGAACCCGAACGTGCGCGCTCGGCGTAGCAGTCGGCGGACGACGAAGAGACCTGCGTGCCCGCCGCCATTTTCGACGAGGCTGCGTTCCAGAAGCTCCACGTCGGCGACGAACTCGTCGGGCGTTGCGTAGGCGGAAGGCTCATCTTTGGACGTCGCCTGGAGGCGCTCGGCCACATAAGTCAGGTAGAGGCGATAGAGCATGTCCCGGTGCCGAGGCCGCAGACGTCCTGCAACTTCAGGCAAGAGTGCTCCGTATTTCACGAGGCGCTCGTGGATTCCAGAGTCGACCCCAACACGATGTACGGACTGGCTGAGTGAGCGAGCGAGTTCGTTCGCTTCTCCGAAGTATTTCGAGAGAATCAGCAGGCGCTGTCGCTCTAACGTTGCTTTGATCGTCGTTTCATCAACGTTTGGATTTCCATCCATGTCGCCGCCGACCCAAGAGATGAACCGCACAATAACTGGCAGTTCATCTGGCGCGACCTCGGCTCCGAAGACGTGTTCGAGCGCCTCTTCAATAGCTTCATAAAACGGAGGGATGATCCGGTAGAGGACGTCCGTCACGTAGAAGAGAACGTGCTCGCGCTCGTCGGCGACCGTCGGCCGCTCCGTCGGATGTTCATTGGTCTGCCATCCGGTGGTGATCTCCCCCCGGATACGGTCGCGGATCACGCGCTTCTCCGGTGGAGTCAGCGATGGGTCGAGCCGCTCGACAAGGCGCTTGGCGATGCGTTGGTGCTTCTCGAGGATCGTCCGTCGGGTGGCCTCGGTCGGGTGCGCCGTGAACACAGGCTCGATGCGAATCGAGGCCAGCAGTTCGAGCACCTGTTCTCGGGACATACCCCCGTCCCGCAGCATGGCGAACGCCGCTCGCAAGCCTCGGGGCTGCGACCCGCCCTCGCGGAGGTAGTCGCGGCCTCTTCGAATGCGGTGCACCTGCTCGGCGAGGTTGACCACCTGGAAGTAGGTGGCGAAGCCACGGACCAGTTCCTCGGCGCGCTTGGGGTCGAGCGCGCCGACCGCGTCGACGAGCTCGGCCTCAGCCGAGTCGTCGCCCTGACGGCGTCGAATCGCTGCCTTTCGGGCGGTCTCGACGGCTTCGTAGAGTAACTCTCCACATTGCTCGCGCAGCACGGAGCCAACGATGGCCCCTAGCTCGGAAACATCATGGCGGAGAGGGAGGTCCTTATCGCTGAAAATTACTTCTCGCATGTCGCTCGCTGTTGTGCCGGCGAAGAGTGGTAGCTTCGATGCTCGAGCGCAAGGGAGGGCCGTCACCTGGGTCGCCCTGACGTAGCGGCGCCGAGTTCGCGATCACAGCCCAGACGATCTCGCGGGTCGGGGGTAGCTCGGTGTCGGAGGAATGCCCGCAGCGGTTCTAAAGAGACGGGTTTAGTCCTCGGAGTAGAGTTCGCTGGTCGTTATCCGCACGCACCATGCTCCGCCTCAAGGGGTGGTTGCTCACGGGTATCTGCCGGGATTTGGTGCACACGTACCGTGTCGCGGGCGGCGATGGACTTCGAATCCGTCGGCTCGCGGGCCCCAGTGGGCGGCGCTCACAACTAGCGCTGTGCTAAGCGACGACGGAGAATGACACGGAAGCCAATCGGGCCCGGAGAGCTCGAGATGACGCCGACGCTGGTCGTCGCCCTCATCGTGATGCTCACTTCTGGGACTAACGATTTCACAAGCTGCCTCGCCCCCCGCTCCATCGTTCGGGGCACGATTCATTCGGATCTTGAGAGCGTGGGTTCTGACCGGACGGTCAGCCTGAATATCTGGGGGCCGAAGCAAAACAGGCTCGCCCTCGTCGTGCGCAGGACCATGTTCTAACGCGACCTTGACGAGCACCGACACGGCCACGAAACCCAGTATGCGCTATCGGCTCAGAGCAGACTGGAAAGTGTGTAAGCCAACCCCACAGGCCACCATCGATCTAGACTTGGTCATGCCAAGCCTTAGCTGGTTCGATCTCCTGCGATAGCTAGGCGTCGCCGCAGGTCTGAGCTTGCAGGTCTCTCCTCGCCGAGCTCACCCGGCCGCCGTCAACTCGCTGGCCACGTCTCGCGCATCGCCCGGCGAAGGGCGGTCCCGAACGCGGAGCACGTGCGGTAGCGATTCTCGGGTTCCTTGGTCAGGCCCCGCTGAACGACATCGCCGATTGTTCGCGGAATACCCGGGTTCAGGTCGCTGACGTGGCCGGGGTCGTCGCGTAGCTGAGCGACCATCGCTCGGATATCTGACTTATGCGGGAACGGAGCCGAGCCGCTGAGCAGCTCGAATATGCAGCCCGCTAGCGAATACACGTCCGCCCGTTCGTCTGTTTTGCCCGCATTGGAGATTTGCTCAGGGGCCATGTAGCGCGCTGTACCAAGTACTTCGCCGACTCGCGTCGTACCCGCACGCCCCTTCAGCTTCGCCAAGCCAAAGTCGGTGAGCTTCCAAACCGCGGGCTCTTGGCTGTCATCCACGAGTATGTTCGCAGGCTTGATGTCGCGGTGCACGATGCCCCACCGGTGGGCGAACCCGACTCCATCTAGCAGTTCGAGGAATCTTACCACCGATTTTCTGGAGGAAATCGCTGCGTCGCCGGACTCAATAAACTGCTGGAGCGATTGCCCAGGAACGAACTCCATCACGATCGCAGGCCGATTATCGACCGTGGTGCGATCGAGTACACTGACGATATTGGGGTGCAGTAGCTTCCGCTGAATCGAGCCTTCACGATCGAAGCGAGAGCGCGTGTCGTCTGTCTCGTCTGTCTCGTCTCGAAAGAGATTGAGAACCTTAACGGCGACAACCAGTTGATCGGCGTGGCGAGTGGCCCGGTAGACGGCGCCGAAAGACCCCACCTGAATCAGCTCCTCAAACATGTAGCCGGAATGCTCGGCACCGATCAGGCGCGATCGGTTCTCGGGCATTGAGTGCGCCGCGATCGTTGCGGCGAGTCCAGTGTCTGCTTCCTCTCCGCACGCCGTGCACGATTCGAATTCCGCTTGGTCGGGAGCGCCGCAGCGTGGACAGGGGCCGACAAGTGCGTCGGCGTGAGGGAGCCCATCATTCGGAGCCGCAGCGATATTCTGCGTGCGCGCGACGGCTCTGCGAAGCGTTCGCCCCAGCTCTGTCGCGGTCAGGCCCTCGATCGCCAAACACTCGTGGAAGCCCGAGCGAGTTAATCGGACCTCGGCCGCTTCGACGAGCGCAAGCGACCCGAGCAGTAATGCGACAGTGGGCAGACGGGTCTGCAGCGGCAGGTCTTCCCACCGCTTTGTTCGAGAGGCGTCGATGGGAATCAGCAAGACTTTCGCTGAGTCCGAGATCAACTCCGGCGCCGTGACCCACTCCACCTCCAAACCGAGCTCCCAGCTGGAAGACTCCAGCGGGTTTGCGTCGCGGTCGAACGAACTTGAACTGAGTACCGCTAGCCTCACTCGGCCCCTCCTGCTGAAACTTGGTTCGTCACGCGGGCGTCCGATATGAGGGGCCGAGAGTGTTGTCAAACGGAGTGCAGGATAGCCTCTGCTAGCGCACCGGATGACCCTCCGAATAGGGGGGCGGCGGACCGAGATTGGGGAGTTAGAGTTGTAGCGGATTCGACGCGTCGCTAGCTAGCGCGCGACTGCAGGAGAGCGCGTGCCGGAAGACAGGGTATCGAAAGCCGAAAAGCCCGCGAGGGAGTTCATCGCGAATGTGACGCACGAGGTGCTGACGCCCCTGAACGCGATCCTCGGTTTTGCTGAGCTGATGCGGGACGACGAAGCGGAGCCGCTCGGCGCCGAACAACTTGAGTTCATCGAAGACATTCACGTGAGCGGCGAGCAGCTGCTCTCTGTCATCAATGACTCACTCGATCTAATTCGCGGACACGTAGGCTCGCTCGAGCTTAAGGCGCTGCCCACGAACCTCGCCCACGTCATCCGGTCCGCCGAGGCCCGCGTCCTCGCATTTGCTCAGGAGTTGAACGTCGCCGTGGCCGTTGAACTGCCATCCTCGATCGGACTCGTCGTGGCGGACCCCGATCGCGTTCGCAGTATTACAGCGACCTTCCTCGCAGAGGCGATTCGGTACTCACCCAGCGGATCAACCGTCTCCGCGAGAGTGGTGTCACTCGGCGACGGACTCGTCATCCAGGTGGACAGCCCACGGTCGTTCTCCGATGAAGAACTCGATGAGGTCTTTGTCTCGGTGAATCGTCGTCGCGTTGGGAATCGCTGTCCCTCATTTGGGACAGGATTGGAGCTTCCATTGGCCACTCTTCTGGCGGCAGGCATGGGTGCACGCACCGCCGTGGAGAGAGTCGATGACAAGCGCATTCGTTATTCCCTCGTCTTCCCGATGGTCCTCGCGGATGTCGCTCCCATGGATGCTGACTCCGCAATCCCACACGACGGCTACGTGCTGATCTTCGACAGCTGCGAACGTTCCCGGCGGCTCGCGGCGGCGACACTTGAAGCCGCGAATATAGAGACGTTTCTCGCACTGACTAGCGCCGATGCGCTCATCTCAACACACGCCGAGACCCCCATCGCGGCAATCGTCGACGGTAGCGAGGGAGCAGATGCCTATGTCCGCGCCATACGAATGACGGCCGAGTTCGAGTCGCTTCCGATTCTCCTTTGGAAAGGCCGAGACGCCCCACAGCGCTCCGCTGATTCCCTCACAGACGCCGTGGCGGAAAAGGGCGAGGGCCCTGCCTACCTATCGGCCGCGCTGAATCGGCTGCTGAGCAGAGACCCAGAATGACTGAGCTCCTGATCTACGTGGTGGACGATCATCCGATAAATCGCCGTCTGATGAAGGCCGTGCTCAAGCGACTCAAATATACCGCTAAGACCGCGGACGGCGGGGAGTCGATGAGGGCGTTGCTCGAAGAGCAGCTGCCTGGCGTCATTCTGATGGACCTGCGGATGCCCGGCGAAGACGGAATCGAACTCACTCGTTGGCTGAAAGCCAATCCAGTCACCGCCGCTATCCCAGTGATTGCGATTACCGCTGACTTGGTACGTGCTTCGCGAGCCGCGGCGATGGACGCCGGTTGCGTCGCGTTCGTGGGCAAACCGATCGACGCGAAGGCACTAGACCACACCATCGCGGCGTACACTAAGCCACGTTGAGTACTTCCGGTTAGCCCAGCACTGCTTCGACAAGGCCGCCCCAACTCAGTTGAGAGACCCGGGTCTGGATTCCGGCCTGCAAGCTCTCGCCTAGACCCTCGTCGTAGAAACGGGCGACCGCATCAGCGATCGCGTCTGGGTTCTCGGGCGGTACCAACAGCCCAGTCTCTCCATCCCAGACAACGTCGGGTAGTCCGCCAACCGACGTCGTGATCACCGGGCGCCCACAGGCGTAAGCGACCTGCGCGATGCCGCTCTGGGTGGCGTGCCGATAGGGCAGCACGACCACATCGCAGGCCGCCATGATCGTCGGCACTTCTTCGTTCGCAACGTAGCGCGCGTCCAAGGTCACGTGTTCTGCGATGCCAAGGCGAACGATCTGGTCCTGGTAGTCGGAGAGCTCGTCGTAGCACTCCCCAGCGATCCAGAGGTGCGCTCCTGTCTCGGCGATGATCCGCGGCATCGCTTCCAATAGAAGGTCGAGCCCTTTGTACTTTCGGATCAGCCCGAAGAAGAGGATTACGCGCTCGGCATCGAGGTCGAGCTCCTCTCTCGCGGCTCTGCGGTCGATGGGTTTCTCCGACTCGAAGAGATCATAAACCGGGTGCGGATGCACAGACACGAACGGGTCGCGAAGTAACTCGCCCAGCCGTGTCTCCTCGGCATCGGCGTGCACGACGAATCGGTGGGCAGAGCGATAGGCTGCGCCGGCGAGGAGTTTGTCTACCGGCGACGACTCGTGCGGGAGTACATTGTGGCAAAGAAAAACGACCTGGGTTCCACGCGCTCTCGACTGATAAGCGATCGCTCCGAAGGAGGCCGCGAAGTAAGGATGCCACCACTGTACGATCAACGTCTGAGCCCCAAATTGGGCGATACGCTTTGCGGCCTTTCGCCACGTCAGCGGGTTCATCGAGTCCACAATTCGCTCGGCAGGAACATCGAACGTCTGCTCCGACGAGTCTTCCTGGGTCGAGCCAGGAAAGAGCGCGCTCGGATACTGCCGCGTAAGGTTCACAACGAGGACTTCGTGCCCCTCCGCGATGAGCTCCTGACACAACCGGGCTGTGTAGTGCGCAATGCCACCCCGATAGGGGTGGACGGGGCCAAGGACCGCGATCTTCACGCGGCGGTCGAAGGGCTTGCCTCGGCGACGGGTGCCGGCGCAGCGGCTGTGCTGGTCACTTCGGGTTCGTCGCCGCGTAGCTTCGCGACCTTCGCCTGCGCGACGGTCACGCCGACGCGCGCCATCGCACGTGGCGAGAGCAGCATGTTTGCGTAGGACTGGTTCGCCAGCGGGCAGTCGCACTCTCCGCGTTTGATGCCCGCGCGGACCTCATCGGCACGGCTGGAGTGCCACAACTTCCAGAAGTCGTAGTCGACGTCTTTGAGGTTACCGAGGCTCTTGGACCCAGCGAGGATCGCGCACGGCCAAAGATCTCCATAGGCGGAGATGTGGGCGTTTGAGATGCCCGCGTAGCAAGGGACGACCTGTTTGCGGTCGCGAATCCAGCGTCGCGTGATCTCGTAGTACTGGTGCCGCATACCCTGAGTGAGCAGCTCCAGACCGCCGGCCTCTTTGAGGCGTTCAAACGTGTCGCTGCGGAATCGTGCGATCGCTTCGCCGTACTGTTCGTGAGTCGGCGTAATGCCGGTCGCAACATTGCGCATTTCCTCGCGCTCTTCGGCAACTTCGGAGATGTAGGTGTCGACGTGGAAGCGGGCGGCTTGGTCGATGATCTCGGGCAGCCGGGCCATGTTCATCGTGCTGATGACAGTACCGATGCCTACGCGGAAGTGGTCGTACTTCTGTCGAAGCTCGGCCAGTTTCGCGAGCGTGATCTCCAGCTTCTTGTAGTTGCCGGGGATTCCGCGGACCCAGTCATGGAACTCTCCCACGCCGTCAAACGAGGGCTTCAGTGTGAGCTTCACACCGGGCGCCCACTCTCGCATTCCGATCAGAATCTCCTCGGTCTTGGAGGCGATTCGGTCCGGCGAGAGGGCGTTGGTAGGAATGTGAACGACCGTCGGTTTCAGGTGGATACAGCCCGCCTTCACGATCTCCAGGATGTCCTTTCGCAGGAATGGCTCTCCGCCGGAGATATTGAAGAAGTAGACCTGACCAATCTTGCGGAAGATCGAGTTGATCTCGTCGACGTTAAGCTCGTCCTTGAGCTTCTCTTTCTCGGCTGGATAGATCTTCCAGATGTCACAGCTCTGGCAACGTGAGTTGCACATGTTTGTGACCGAGAGCGTCAGGTTGATCGGAGCCGGCGGCTCGGCGAGCCCGTGGTAAGCGAGCTTATAGCCAGCCAATTTGGGGGCGATTTCGGAGAGCGCGCGGGGCAGTTTCATCGATCCGGTGGGGAGAGAGGGGCACGAGACCCTTGAGCGGGCAGCGCGAGGAATGCTGCGGGGGAGGGCACAGGAGTCTATCGGAGCGGACCTTCTACATTCAATAGGCCCTCGACGTATTTCCGGTAGGGCGAGTTCGGCAAGATCTCGATCGCTCGTTGCAGCCCGGCTTCATCGATAAAACCCATTCGGTAGGCGACTTCTTCCGGCGAGCCTACGATCAGCCCCTGGCGAGACTCGATCGCGTGCACGAAGTTGGACGCGCTAAGCAGGTTCTCCGGCGTGCCGGTGTCGAGCCAGGCGATGCCTCGGCCCATGGGTTGCGCCTTGAGCTTGCCCTCGTTCAGGTACTGGCGATTGAGATCGGTGATCTCAAGCTCGCCCCGAGCGGACGGTTTCATATCGCGAGCGCGTTCGACCACGTCGGCGCCATAAACGTAGATACCCGGGACCGCCCAAGTACTCTTTGGTGCCGTCGGCTTCTCTTCAAGCGAGAGGACACGGTAGTCGCGGTCAAATTCGACCACACCGTACTCGGACGGGTTCGCCACTTGGTACGCGAAGATCGTGGCGCCGTCGGCGTTCGAGTGAAGTGCTGCGCGCAAGAAGTCCAGGCGACCATAGATCAGGTTATCCCCGAGCATGAGCATCGTCGTCTCACGACCCGCGCAGAAGTCTGCACCAACACGGAAGGCGTCAGCGATGCCTCGGGGCTCGTCCTGTACCGCGTAGGTCAGCTCAATGCCCCAGCGGGTGCCGTCACCTAGCAACTCATGAAAGCGGGGGATGTCGTCGGGCGTAGAGATCAGCAAGATCTCCCGCACTCCCGCGACCATCAGCGTGGTCAAGGAGTAGAAGATCATCGGCTTGTCGTAGATCGGCTGCAGCTGTTTCGAGACGATGCTCGTCATCGGGTAGAGCCGCGTGCCTTTGCCACCTGCGAGTAGAATTCCGCCTAGTCCAGCCACTATTCTTCTTCTCCAATTGTCGAGGAGCCCACGAAGGGCCTTGCGATAGCCAGCGTACCTTCCATCGGAGTGTTGACCGTCGCGTAGTCATCCATGGCGCCGATTCGGTGCAGGGCGCCGGACTTTTTGAGCCGGTCGCGAATCTCGTCCCGTGAGATCTCTACCGTCGGAAAAGCGTCGATGTCGTAGGTTGTGATGTGAGGCCGCTCTTCGGCCCGCTCTTCGGCTCGCTCTTCGGCCCGCTCTTCGGCTCGCTCTTCGGCCCGCTCTTCGGCCCGCTCTTCGGTCCGCTCTTCGGTCCGCTCGACCCGCGAGCCATACCAGGCCTGCTCGAACGCGGCGGACTCGCCCCCGCGGACGGCGTCAGACCAATCAGCGTTGTCCAAGTACCATTTCACAGTCGTGGTGAGCCCCTGCTTGATGCCGATCTTAGGCTCCCAGCCTAGCTCTCTACGGATTTTCGAGATGTCCATCGCATATCGGAAGTCGTGGCCTGGGCGGTCGGTGACGAACTGGATCAACCCTCGTGAGGTGCCCGCCTGATTGCCAGCGTGGTCATCCACCGCGTCTAGAATCTGCTGTACTAGGTCGAGATTGCGGAGCTCGCACTCTCCACCGATGCAGTACGTGTCGCCAACTTCTCCCTTCTCATAGATCGCGATGAGCGCGTCACAGTGGTCGTGGACGTGCAGCCAATCGCGGATGTTGTCCCCCGCGCCGTAGACCGGCACAGGTTCGCCGGCGGCAGCCCGAGTGACAACGACAGGCAGTAACTTTTCGGGGAACTGATAGGGTCCGTAGTTGTTGCTGCAGTTGGTCACGATGACCGGAATCCCGTACGTCTCATGCCAGGCGCGTGCGAGGTGATCGCTGGAGGCCTTCGAGGCGGAATAGGGGCTCCGCGGGGCGTACGGCGTCGTCTCGGTGAATGCACCTTCCGCGCCGAGCGAGCCGAACACTTCGTCGGTGCTCACGTGGATGAAACGCACGTCTTTTCGGTCTAGCCATGAGCGCTGCGCGGCGCGCAAGAGCACCGCGGTGCCTTCTACGTTGGTCTTCACGAACGCCATCGGACCGAGGATCGACCGATCTACGTGACTCTCTGCGGCGAGGTGAAACACGCCTCGGATGTCGTGCTCAGCGAAGACTTGTTCGACAATCTCGCTGTCGGTGATGTCTCCTTTGACGAACGTATGCAGCGGATCCGCCCACACCGCCTGCAGATTTTGAACGCTGCCAGCGTACGTGAGGTTGTCCAGCGTCACTACCGGGACTTCCGGAAAACGACGACGGAGGATTCGTACTAAGTTCGAACCGATAAAACCGGCTCCACCGGTCACCAGAATGGTCATGAAGGTCCTTTTCGGCCGAGAGCCACGAGACGAGGAGCAGCGTGAACAGAAGGTGTACCAGAGTACCCGCCGAAGACCGATACGTCGAATCCAGCTCGCTTGAGTAGGGGAATCAGGTCGCTGACTCCGTCGACGACGTGTCTCAATTCGAACTCGGGCTCTTTGCCAGCCTCATTTGGGAAGTACTGCCGCGTGCTCGCATGGACCACGCGGGACATTGAGAGGTCGTGTCCCACGAGGGCAGTTGTTCGAGAGCGGCTACCCCAATACTCCGAGCGCATCCGGCCCGATGGTTCGGACCTCGGGCATCTCTCGCTCGAAGCGTATTCGCTCGGCGCCAGAGTCGTTGATCATCAGTGTCCGCGATAGCTCAAGGCCATACTTCGCCTGCAATTTCAGCATCGAGGCGACCTTGTCTTCGGTACGGAGAATCTCGACGAAGAGGTTCGGGATCTTCGATCGTCGCACCGCCGCGGCAGGGTCCACGTTTCGCGAGAGCAGCAGCTGGGATTTCCCGCGCTGATCGAGGCGGAAGAGGGTCGCGATAGCATCCGGATCGACAACATCGCCCGTGTGGAGCAACGTATCGTCAAGGTCCCATACCACCCAATCGAAATCGTCGAGTTGTCCGGTGCGATCCAGCTTCCGGGCGAGCGTGATGCCGTCGAGTCGACGCGGCTCCGAGAGTTTGACCCCCGTGGCCTGGAGGACCGCCATGAGTGGGATGTTCACGCCCGCGAGCCGGCTCAGGCCACTGGAGCCGCCGACCCGGGCGTTGACCTCCATCAGGCGCGGTAGCCCGTCACGGTCCTCCTTGAACTGGGCGAACCATGGTCCGTTGAGCTTGAGGGTTCGCTGGATGAACTCGCAATGCGCCCGGAGATCCGGCCGCACGACGCAGGTCGCTGCGCGGGCGATGCCGCCGGCAACCGTGACCCGCTGCCGGGGTGAGCAGGCGACTAAGTCGCCTGCTGAGGTGCCGAGGCAATCGACAGTGAACTCGGGTCCCGGGAGCAGCTCTTGCACGAGGAGGCCCTTCGTGCGGGCCGACTCGAGTGCCTCCGCGGAGCTGATGACGCTGGCTCCGCGTGACCCGCTGCCCGTGTCCGGTTTCGCGAACGCGGGCAGCGTATCCAGTTCACCGAACGCGCGAGGAACAGAGACCTGGCTCTCGACCCGCCGATAGACCGCAGATTTCGAGAGGCACAGGGTCGCCATTTCGGCGGAAGGCCCGATATAGGCCGGTCCTTCTTCGAGTGAGGCGAGCGTGGCGACCACGGCGTCCATCGTCGGGAAGACCAGGTCGATCTCAAGCTCTACGCAGAGCGCTCGCAGACGGCTCTCAAAGTTCTCCGCCATGAGAAAGGGAAGCTCGAACCTACGGCCTCGGCCGAGAACAACCACTGACGGGTCGGTCTCGGCGGGAATGCCGGCGGCGCCGAATACCTCGATCCTGGGGTGTCGTCGCAGGGCGTCGATGACCTCAAGACCGGGTTCGTTACAGGAGGGGAAGACGAGGACTCGAGTTGGCATTTCGACAAAGGTGCGGGGGCCGCTCGTATTGTACTAGAGTGCTCGCATGGACGCACTGATACTCGCAGCTGGCCTCGGTTCTCGCTTGCAAAGCGACCGCCCGAAACCCCTCACTGTCGTCGCTGGAGAGGCGCTTATCGACCGCACGATCGGAGGCCTTCGACGAGCGGGCATCGCCCGGATCGTCGTCGTGGTGGGCCACGAGGCGGCCGCTGTTCGTGCCCATCTCTCGGAACACTGGCCGAACGTTGAGACGGTTTACAACCCGGACTTTGCGACGAAGGGAAACGGGGTATCTGCCGCGGTTGCACGCGAGTTGATGCCAGAGCAGTTCATCCTCACGATGGCGGATCACATCGTTGAAGATGCCATCTGGCAACTCGCGGTCGCTCAGGAGCCTCGCTGGGACGGCATCATTCTCCTAGTGGACCGTCGCATTAAGCAGGTCTTTGACCTCGCTGATGCCACCAAGGTCCTCGTGGGGAAGAACGGCAGAATGGACAAGATCGGGAAGGAGCTAGAGCGGTACAACGCGATCGACACCGGCGTCTTCGTTTGCTCGCCCATGATCTTCAGTGGGATTGAGGCGGAACTGGCAACCACGGGCGATGCGTCGCTCAGCGACGGCGTTCGCACGGTGATCCAGTGCGACACAGCCGAGACGGTCGATATTGGCGATTCGTTTTGGCAGGACGTCGACACTCCAGAAATGCTGGCTCACGCCTCCGCGCGCCTCGCGAACTAGATCCACATTGGCTTCCGTGTTGGAATGCCGACGATGTATTTAATGATCGAACACTCAGAGTTGCTGTTTTCGTTCCGCCCCGCTGACCGGATTCTGCGGGCGTGAGCGATGCAACGCACAGGCTCGCGGCGCGCCAGGGCATGCTCTGGACAGTACCGCTAGCTGCTGCTCTGGCAACGATGTGCGTGCTCTCGTTGCTCCGAGAGTTGGTGTTTCACGGGTGGGCGCATTCATACGACTCCGCGATCTACGTGCGCTCGCTCTGGGGAGTGGCGCAGGGAAATCTGCACAACCCCTGGGTTGATCTCCATGTGCTCTCGGTGCACGGGAATTTCGTCCTCTTTCTGCTCGCACCCTTTACTGCGGTGATGCATCCGGCGAGCGTTCTCATCTGGTCGCAGTGTCTGGCCCTGGGTGCGACGGTCTGGATCGTGGTGGCGGAGTTCCGCCGACTGGCGATAGACGCTCGCATGGACCGGTCGTCGATCGTTGCCGTGACAGCTTTTGCGGCCTTCGCGATGACGGTCGGCACGCCGATGGTGATCAACCCGTTCCTCTTCGACGTAAGGCCCGATCTGATAGGAATTCCCTTCCTCGTATACGGGCTGACTCGAGCCCGTCGAATCGGACATTTCGATACGCGCGCCCTGGGCGTCATGCTTCTCTCTCTGACGGTTCGGGAGGAGTACATGATGGTGATCGTTGGAGCGATGATTATCACCCCGTTCCCGCGGCCCTTGCGAGAGGGATGGCGCATTCGGCTGGTCGGACTGAGTCTATCCGTCGGCTACTTCGCCCTCTACTGGTTCGGATTCCGTACTTGGATCGGCGATGGCTCATTTGCGATCGCGCAGGATGTCAGCGTCTCATTCCTGGAGGGTGCAGAGCTGAGCCCGCTCCAAATACTGGGCTATAAGCTAGAGATCGTCGTGGTCTTTTTAGCATCGGTTGGGGGACTCTCCCTGCTCGGATGGCGCTGGATTGGATCGGCGCTTCCCGGGCTGCTCTTCCTGCTGATTTCAAGCCGTTTGCAGGACCTAGTCCTGAACTTCCACTACGTGATGTTCGTGATTCCTGGCGTGCTTGTGGCGGCAGCCGCTGGCTTTGAGCGCTGGCTCAAGATGCGCGAGCGCGGCATCGGCCTTCAAATGGTCTCGGCCGGTCTGGTCACGGGTGTCTTTATCCTCAGCAGCGCGCTGCCGGGCGGGGGGCGTTTCCGATCTGAGAACTTCTTCCTGCTGGAGCCGGAAGATGTCGCCCGGCGGCCAGACCTCGATGCGGTGTACGACTTGGTTCATCAGATTCCGGATGACACCGGCATCGCGGTCCCGCACGAACTCGCGGCCCCGATCGCCGACCGCGCGCTGGGGGTCTCGATTCATGACTACCTCGATGAGGTCAGCGAGACTTCGGTACCGGGGGGGATCGACTGGCTTCTGCTGCCTGGCAATCGATGGGCGGACGCCGGCCGCATCCTCGTCGACCTGCACGGGTTTCGCCTCGTCGACTTCCACGGAACCCGGCTGGCGCTTCTCACTCGAGATGCCACCGCGAGGGCGAATTGGCCCGCCTTGGTCGCGGTCGATAGTCCGGCTACCTGCCTGCACCCGCTGGCTACTTGGCCGCTAGCGGGCTTCAGTCTCTGCGCGATCGAACCCCGGGCCGACGGTCGCTTGCGGGTGACGATTCTCCGAACTGAGAGTCCTGACGAACGACTGTTGCTTAGACCGCTCGCTCTCCTCGTTCGCCCTGAAGGCGCTGAAGGCTTTGTGCCAGCATTCATGTTGCGCGGCCTTGTGAATCCGAGCCAGATCCCGGCTGGCGGCTCGGGAGTTTTCGTGACCGATGAGGTGGTGGTGAGCGGGCCGACCGGCCGCGTGGAGATCGCGCTAACGTTCACGGAGGGCGGGGCGATTCCCGTCGATGTACCAGGCATGAGCGAGCCGACCGGCGCAGTGTCGGTACAGTGGTGAGCGTCTATGACTGAGCCAGAACCCAAGCTCGATCGTTTCGCGATGGGGGTCGCCGCGATCGTCGGAGTCGCCCTCTGCGTCTTGCTCTGGCGACTTTTTTCAGTCGGCATGGCGCAGTCGTACGATACGACTCTCTACGGTCGATCAATGTGGGGGATCGCTCACGGACACGGGTTTAACCCGGTGTACGGAACTCACTGGCTCGGCGTGCACGCCAATTGGGGCTTGCTGGTGCTTTCGCCTCTGACTTGGATCGTCTCCCCCGCCCGCATTCTTGTCGTGACACAAGCGGCCGCGTTCGCCGCGACGGTTTTCCTCGTTTTGCGTGCTGCCCGCGAAGTCGAAGGGGGCATGTCGGCGCTGGGTAGAACGGCCGCGACGGTCTGGGGCCTCGCTCTTTGCGCCACGCCGCTGCTGATCAATCCGTTCTTTTTCGACGCCCACCCGGGGCTGGTCGCGGTGCCGTTTCTGCTCGCTGGTCTGCTCCGAGTCGAACGACAAGGCGGATGGGACCGCCGAGCGGTTGTATTCTTGGTTCTCGCGGCGCTCGTCCGTGAGGAGTTCGCAGTAATCGGGGCCGGTTGCCTAGTGCTCGCGCCCGCCCAGAAGGGCTGGGCGATACCGAAGCGATTCGCTATCGCCGCTGTCCTGCTCGGGTACTTCGCGCTCTATTGGTTCGTCGGCCGCGGCCTCTTCTCGGAGTTCGCCTCGGATCGAGCAGGCCAAGCGACCGCCGATCTCTTTGGCGGCGAAGGGGAGGGCGTTTGGTCGTTCCGCAAGCAGCTCGCTACCGCGACCGTTCTGGTCGGGGGAGGGCTCGTAGTACGTGGTTTTCGCTGGCTCCCCGCGGCTCTTCCTGGCCTCGTCTTCGTCGCGATCACGACCAAGATGGCCGAGCACGCGCTGAACTTTCACTACTCAATGTTCGCCGCACCGGTGCTTGTGGTCGCTGCGGTGTCGGGGATGCGCAAGCTCTCGATTAGCCCCCTCTTCCTGCGCCTCGTTTGGGCGGCGACCTTGATCGGTATCGCCGTCTCGGGGAGGCTGGGCTCCCATCCGGCCGGCGACCGTTTCCAGACCGAGTTCTTCGGATACGAGCCAAGTGCGCAGCCCTGGCAGAGGGAATGCCACGCGCTACTCGCTACCGTCGACGAGGACGCGGGCGTGGCGATACCCGCGATGTTCGGCCCACGCTTTGCCGGTCGAGAGCACGTCTGGAGCATCGAGACTTTGCACCGCCAGCTCGTCGAACGGGACTCAGAAATCAACCCCAACGCGGGCCAGGTTCCTGCTGAAATCGACGTGATCGCGTTGGACAACACGCGCTTTGCTTCGATGGGCCGTGTGCTGGTGAACCGCCATGGGTTCCAACTGATCGGGGTGGCGGCGGGAAGGCTGGCGCTGCTTCAGCGTTCACAGGGAGGTTCGCCGCCCGCGCTCGCTATCCCTGGTGCGACCTCGGAGTGCCAGACTATCTCGATCGTGTGGCCGGAGACTGGTCTAGCGCTCTGCGACCTTGAGCGTGACTCGTCCGGCCGTATTCGAGCGACGATCACACGGATGAGCCAGGCTGAGGAAGGTGCGCAGGCGCCCACAGCGTTCGTTGTTGAGGTCGATGGCCAGCCGACCGTTCTCGACGCGATGTATGGCCTATTGGATCCGAGTTCACTGCCTGTCGGTGTCGGTGTCGTAGCGCTGAGCCAAGATCGCGTTAACGCTCCCTCAGTTCACGTCCACCTGCAGGATCTCACGGGCCGACAGTTCGCCGGAACACACGTTGCAGGCGGTCTCGGCAACGCGCCCGAACTCGGCGTAACCTGGGACTTTTGATGGGATCTACGGCCTCAGCATCCCGCGAGATCGATCTCATGTGGCCCACCGTGGTAGAACTAGCCTGTGAGTGAGAACATCCCAGATATCTCCGTCGTCGTGCCGGTCTACGGCGGAGAGAAGACCATCCGCACCCTCGTCGAGCAAACGGCCGAGGTGATGCAGGCGGAGGGGTGGAAGCACGAGTTCATCCTCGTCTGCGATCATCCCCGCGACTGCTCTTGGGAGGTCGCACGCGAGCTGGCCGAGACTCGTCCGGAGGTAATCTCAATCCTCCTGCGGCGGAACTTTGGGCAGCACCCGGCTACATTGTTGGGAATCCGCCGCGCGCGCGGCACGACCATCGTGACGATGGACGAGGATCTTCAACACGATCCGTCCGACTTACCGACGCTGATCCGCGCCTCGCAATCGGAAGAGGCCATCGCGTATGGCGTCGCAGACGAACTAAAGCACGCCTGGTGGCGCAACGCGACCTCACGCACTGCGAAGTTCATCGTCGCCCGCTACCTTGGATTCCACGCGAATGACGTTAGCGCGTTTCGTGCGTTTCCAGCGGCCGCGCGTGAGGCGTTCCACGACTATCGAGGGGAGCGCGTCGCGATCGATGTTTTGCTCTCTTGGGCCGGTGCCCCGGTGAAGTCGATTCGTTGTCAGTACCAACGTCGCGATGAGGGCGAGTCTGGCTACACGTTCAAGAAGCTCGTTGGCTACTTGCTAGACCTAGTGCTCGGCTACAGCACGGCGCCGCTCAGGCTGGCCTCATGGCTGGGCATCGCCGCGTTCTTCCTCGCCTTCGCGATCGCTGGCTACGTGCTCTTCACGTGGCTGATCCACGGCTCAGTTGTGCCCGGATTCGCGTTCCTCGGTCTGACGATCGCCGTCTTCGCCGGTGTGCAGTTGCTCTCGTTGGGACTCATCGGGGAGTACCTGGGCCGGCTCTATTTCAACGCGTTGGGCAAACCGCAGTATCTGGTCGGGAGCGTTGTCGGCGCTCCGGTAAAAGGCACAACCGAAGAGGTCGGCGGCCTGCTCGCTTCCGACGAGCACACCCCTCCCGAATCGAAGTCTAGGGCCGAGGCCGAAGGGGCCAACGAGCCGTGACGGAGCCGACGCATAAAGAGCGTCTCAAGCGGATGCGACGGCCGGCGGACTACCCGCTGACGATCGCGCTGATCAACCCGATCAACCGGCGACTGGTTCGCTCCCTTCACAAGGCGAAGGTTTCGCCAAACCTCGTGACCTGGGTCTCGTTCATACTGGCGATCGCGGCCTCGTATTCGATGTTCGCGCATCTCACGGCCTCGGCCGTTTGGACCGCGCCAGCCGTCCTGCTGCTCACGTTCATCTCGCATCAGCTCGACGCCCTCGACGGGGACCTCGCGAGGTACTCTGGTTGCTCGTCGCGGTACGGGGCAGTGTTGGATCCGACCCTCGATAGAGTGCGTGAAGTGCTCTTCATCGGAGCGGTCGCGTTGGCGTCTCCTGAGCGGGAAACAGTTCTCTGGGCGCTGGCCGCGATCGCCGGGGCGCAGGTCTACTACTACACCGTGGACGTCTCGATACGCCGGCTGCTGGAGGTTGGAGTTCACGACCTAAAGAAGCATGTCGTGACGGCCGGAGACATCGGTGGAACCACGGTGAAGTTCGGCCTCTACGAGCCGTTTCTCTACGGAATCGCTCTGGCTGTTGTGAGCGGATTCGCTGCCGAAGCGCTCGTGTTTTTCACTGGCGCGTTCTGGCTCGCGTGGATCGGCCAAATGGTGAAGATGTACCGGGCTAGCCGGCCCTGAACGCTCGCCGCGCCCGACGTGTTTCGGTCGGCTCTTCCCTCGACCGTCCTTAGATTCGATCGGGCGGGTCGTCATTCGCCGCAGATCGATCGGCCGTCACCCCGTACAACCGGGAGACGTCGACTGAGGGAAATATGGAGACATCGGTGCAGGCGCCGCCCCGCGAAATCGAGCCAGGTCGGCGCCGCCCCACCCACGCCGCACAATCGATCGGCCGGACCCCGCAACTCCGAATTTCGATCGGCCGTGAATCCACCGGTTCGAAGACCGAACGACGGACGTCAGCGAGCGAGTTTGGGGCGTCCGCGGGGGCGAGCCCTTACTCCTCGTTGCCGACCTTTCCTCGCGTCTTCTTACGGCTGGACGTCACTCGTTTCGCCTTGAGGCGTCGTTCAACCGCACCGCGAGTTGGCTTCGTTTTGCGGCGTCGCTTGCGGATGACGAGGGCAGCCTTCACCAACTCTGCGAGGCGTTCGCAGGCCTCTTCGCGGTTGCGGAGTTGGCTGCGGTGGGTCGAACAATGCAGCTGGAGTTCGCCTTCAGCGGTCATGCGATTGCGCAGCTTCTGCAACACTCGGCGGCGCTGGTCTTGCGAGAAAGCAGCAGAGGAGCCGGGGTACCAATGCAGGCTGACCTTGGAACTCGTCGTGTTTACGTGCTGACCGCCCGCACCGCCTGATCGACTCGCCGTAAACCAGACCTCGCGCTCCGGAATGACCACCCCTGGTTGAACCTCGATGTCAGCCATATCGGCGCTCTATGCGATCTGCGAACGGAAAGCGATGCGAATATCAGGCCGCGCCACCGCGAGCCGCCGTCGCGAGCCGCCACCACCGCCACACGCCAAACGCCTCCGTCCGCACTGCCGTACCTCTATCCCGCGTCAGGCATCCCGGCGTCTGGCGTGCCTGCGTCGATGCCCATGCAGTCTGCGCCAGTGACTCGGCATTGCCCATCTACACAGGCCGCTTGGCCGGGTCCCGCGTCGCAAACGGCGCTCACGATTTCTATCTCGCCGCTGTCCACGCACTCCCAGTAAACATCGGCGAGTTGGCGCGCGACGCCGGCGGCCTCGTAGTTGATCGCGTCACCGCTGCCGTTGAAGATAGCAGGCGAGCAGTCGCAGGTGTCGGCTCCCTCGATTACGACGCATTCATCCGTGTTGAGGCAGTTTTGGTTGTCGAGCACGTGTTGCTCGTACTGATTCTGGACGTCGGCGCACGCGACGGAGCCGGGCGAAACACAGTCGTTGCCAGGATCGGTGCGTTCACGCTCCAACCACTCGCCAGCGACACACTCGATGGTGATGCCGCCGCACTCTGGGGGATCATAGCCGTAGCCGCAGACCGCTCCTCCTTCGGAACATGACTCACCCAGCGGTGGCATTGGGCCTGGGGGACAATCGAGAGTCGTTGACCCTTCATCGGTCGAGGGATCAGTGCTCGTGTCCGTCGTCGGGTCGGTCCCGACGTCTTCGCCGGTGTCGGCTAGCGGTTCGGCTTCTGAGCCGCAGGCGGCGAGCGAGAGCGTGAGGAGCAGCGACGATGTGATGCGCAGGGTCATATTGACTGGTGTGTTCAAGGTGCTACGAATCTCGCGACATGAGGAGGTCAGCGCAAGCTTCGGGTCGTAGTCTTCGTATACAGCGAGAATACAGGGTCGGAAGGCGCGGTTCGGCGGCGTGTGCGAGTTGTCGCGGGCGACCTGGCGGTCAAAACATGCCGCCCGTCGCGGTGACATGCACGGTTGAAACAGGGTTGGCACTATGTTCCGACCCCGTTTCGGCCGCGCCGTAGCGGTCCCACTTGCAAGTGCGAAGCCTCATGCGACGTTTTGTCCGCTGCAAACGTGCCGCAAGTCGGAATGTCTGGGTGTGCTGCGTAGACCGCTTTGCGTGGGCGGCGCGGTGTGCCGCCGCCCCCCCTGCGTCGGTGGTGCGCGTGGAGGAGGGCGTTTTCTTGCGGATTATAGGCCCAACACCACCACGCGATCCGCGCCGTCGGCATCGGGTCCGAGGCCGAATGCTACCCGTGAGCCGTCGGCTGATGCGGTAGCCGTCTCGGCAGCCAGCGGTTCTGCTAGCAAGAACCTCAGCGCGTCGCCTGCCGGTACCGAGTCCAGCGGCTCCACGGCGAGCGGGCATCGATGCTCGGCTGCTGCGCGTGAGCCGTCCGACATGTCCCAGGTTTGGGCTTGGCCTTCGAGGTCGCAGGTCAACACGCCGAAGCCGTCGTCGGAGAAGCTCCAAGTCTCAAAATCGCCGGGGCCAAGCCTGAGCGCTGGGGCACCAGCTCTTGTGCCCCAGACCGTTATCGCGCGGTCGGTACCCATCTGGGAGTCGACTCCGAACAACTGGCCGCTGGGGCTCATGCGGACTTCCGAGTCCGCGTTAGGTGTACCCGTCATCAAAAGCTCGCGAACGCGCTCTCCTGACTCCATGTCCCATAGTGTGGGGGCGTGATCGGGCGATGCCGCCACCAACCGGGTGCCGTCAGGTGAGAGCAGGACCTGCGTGACGGTGCTTGGCGCTTCGAAGTCGACGATTCTGTTGGGACCTTCCAAGTCCCAAACCGCGACCTTGGCGTTGGATGCGACCGCTATGCGAGTCCCGTCTCGTGAGAAGGAAAGCGAGCGCACGACTCCCCAATGACCATCGAGGACTAAGGCGCCAACTGGCAGATCGTCGGGCAGATGATAGAGTCCGAGCGAGAGCGGCTCGGCGTCAAAGGCGACCTCGGGGGGGAGGTGTCCCTGGCTCGACCAGCAGCGCTGCTCGATGAGGAACCGTCGCTCTGGCACGATCGATGGGCGCCGTTCGAGGCTCTCCCAGCGCGCGTCGCCGTCGAGCTCGATGAGCCGAGAGATGCGGCCATCGCAACCGATCGGGACTCGCGGCACGCTCGACCGGCTTCCGTTTTCGATCGCGATCAGCAGTCGGTGGGTTTGGAACCAGTCGGCTGGCTCTTCGCTCGTCCGAGCGAGTACGCGCAGCCGTTCTTCTGGGTGTTCCAGCCCGCTCGCTTCGACACCAAAAATACCTTCTCCGAGCGGCATGCCCCAGTAGCCGAGCCGCACGAAGTCCGGCGGCGCGTCCATGACGAATGCGGCGAAGTATCTGGAGCTGTAAGCATAGGCGGGGTCGTGCAGTCCAACGCGTTCTCCGTCCCCGTTCAACCGATAGATGACGAAGGCGCTGTGGGTGACCCCATGGTCGGCGTCTGTCATCTCTAGGGCGCCGAGGTCGATGTCCGCGCGGGAGGACACGTCGATGTCGAGCGCTACAATCGTCTGACCAAACATGCCCTCAAACGTCCCCGGATAGCGATACACCGCGACGATTTCGAATTCACCGGGGGCGCGCAGTCGAGAAGCGGGTTCTGGCAGCGGCTCAAATCGCTCTTGAACCGGCTCGACCACCTCAGGAACGTGGGGCGGCTCAGGTCGTTGGCAAGCCACGAGCGTGAGGATGATCAGCGCTGCGCCAGCCCGCGAGGTCATGCGCCCAGAACTCCGCGAGGTTACGAGCTGAGAAGCCCGCGTGCTCACGATATCAAGGGCCCTCCTCATCACGAGCTCAACAGCCCAGGCAGCGGGCCGAACGACTCCTGTCCGAAGTTGTTCAGGTCAGCGCCCATCGAGCGGCCCAACCCAACCAGCAGGTTCGAGTGGCGCATCGACTCGTATTGTAGCAGGCGGCCCGTCGAGATGGCTCCACCTGCGCGGCCAGCAACGACGAAGGGCATGTTGTCGTGGAGGTGGGTGTTGCCGTCGCAGACCTCGCTGCAGAGAAGGATCGTGCTGTGATCCAGCATCGTGCCGTCGCCCTCGGGGCGTGCTTCGAGTTGTTCCAGTAGGTAGCGGAACTGCTGAACCCACCAGCCGCGCTGATCGACATAGTCGGCGAATTCTCGGTGTCCGCGATCGTGAGAGGCGCCGTAGTGCGATGCTTGGTGGCTTCGCATGTCGTAGCCAGCGTCGAACATATCGCT
>JBLHWZ010000040.1:0-28298 GCA_047629415.1 Bradymonadia bacterium
TCAGTCCTCCGCTGGCATCATGCTGGCGTTCGTGCGTTCTGGCGGTTCCGTTCAACATCGAAGGGGCCGCTTCCGATCGCTCTTCCGATCCGGCAAGCCATTCAGCGCTTGCACGACCAGAACACCACATGGGGCGCCCCTCGCATCCACGGCGAACTCCTGCGCCTCGAATTCAACCTGAGTGAAACCACTGTCTCCCGCTATCTCGCCAGACTCGGCCCTCGGAACTCCAAGCCGCTCTCCAACCAGACCTGGGCCACCTTCCTCCGCAACCACGCGCCCGAGGTTTCGGCGATGGACATCTTCACCGTCTGCGACATCTTCACCGTCTGCGACATCTTCTTCCGCCGACACTACGTCTTCTTCATCCTTGATCACGAGCGCCTGGAGATCCGTCACCTCGCGGTGGCCACTCAGCCGACAGGCGACTGGGTCCTGCAACAGCTCCGCGAGGTATTCCCATACGACACCGGCCAAACCCGTCGCCTCATCTGTGACTCCGATCCCCTCTTCTCGCACCACGTCCTCGGTTTCATCGCTAACGTCGGCATCACGCTCCACCAGTTCCGAGGAACGCCATGGATCAACGGGAACTCCGAGAGGTTCGTGGGCACCGTGGGCCGCGAGCTGCTCGGCCAAGTCATCGTGCTCAACGAAAAACACCTCAGGCGGCTCACGTCGGCATACGTTTCATATTACCGCGAGGACCGTACACATCTGGCGCTCGGCAAAGTGACCCCGGCGAACCGAAACCTTGAGAAATGTGGGCCGGGCGCCGAGTTGATCACGGAGCCGCGTCTCGGCGGGCTGCATCATCGATATCGGTGGAGCGTGAAGGACGTGGCGCAATCGCGAGTCTCCGGGCGCCTCATCACCGGATAGCCCTTGTCTGCACGGCCAGGTGCGTCCCAAATATGGATCCCGGGACCTAGCATCCGCCGCCGGACTCTCGCGCGGCCGCTGATCTTAGGTGCACACAGAACGAAGTTCGGATTCGGTTCGAGGTTTCGCTTCGAGCATCCGCAATCTCACCGTGAGGACGGACAGGTGCCGCGCGTTCTCTGCATCGTGGAGCTGTGAATGAACAGGGCGCCCACAAAGGCGGCTGTTCGCACTTTGTTCTAACGCACTCGGCTGGCCACCGGTGTGGACCTAGGCCGCGAACGGCGTTCGCGAGTTGCAACTGGAACCGAGAATCACAGCGTTCCACGAACCGGGTATATGGCCGAGCACTGAACTCTCCCCCGCTGAGCAACTGTCAATCATGACAGCCACTTATGACCCAACTTCCCGTTCATCGTCTGAGCCTGAGAACGAAGAGTAGCCGTTTCGGCTATCCGCGACTTCCGCGTGGAGCCGGAACCGATGGTCTGACGGCCCCGCGCGGTCCATAGTGGCTCAAATTGGGGACACAGTCGCGTTGTCGAGCGCGCTATCGCAGCTCGCCCGGAGCGGCCCGAACGTACCCGAGTTCGTGAAGAGCGCTGTCGATGGCTGCAACGTCAGGCTCATCCAGCCACCCGACGACGACCACACCATCCCGGTACGACGCATCCACTGAAGCGACACCTGCGATTTCCGCGAATGCGGTCTCGACGTGGGACTCGCATCCCCCACACGTCATGCCTTCGATCGGATACGTGGTGAGCACCGCTAGGGTCTCCTCTTGCGGAGGCTGCCCTGTTTCATTCGTGAATGCGTACACCGGGTAGAGCCCGAGCATTAGCACAGTGACAGCGACGAGCACGGGGATGAACCAAGTCCTCTGTCCTGCTGGCTCGCAGGTGCCTGTTTCGCATGCGAAATGGCGCGCACGACCTCGGAAGAAAATTGCTCCGAGGAGGAAGATCACGGAAAGCACCAGCGCTGGAATCCTCCATGGCGCGAAGGCCGCGCCGATCCCAGCAGTCGAGACGCCGAGCAGGATCCCAGCAGCGGGAACCCAGCAGCATGCTGACGAAAGAGCCGCGAGCCCGATCGCTGCTCCGAAGCCGACACGATCTCGTGACCGTAGCGAATCTGACGAGCCCTCTGCGTCCTTGGGTCCCTTCCGTGTTTCACAGTCAGCGTCGCAACACGGATCGTGCTTCGAGTCCGGGGTCTTAAGTACAGCACCGACGTTGCCGAGGCAGCAACGGCCTTGGGGGTTCTTCGTCTTGCACTCGTCTTCTCCCGCACGGCATCGACGTTGAATCGATGCTCGAATCGTCGACTCGCCGTGCTCCGCGAGATCGCGTTGCACTGCCCTTACGCTGTGTTGGAAGCAGAAGCAGACGAGACGCTCAGGGGAGTCCGACTTGTGAAATGGAGCGTTACGTACCTCTGAGAGCGGAATCTGCACGTAGTCATTGAAGTAGACGACAGAGCAGTTGGAGCCAGAGCACATTCGCCATTGCGATGGCGATGGCGGCTCCGCTCGATCGACGCAGGACTGGCGTTGTGCACACACGGTCTCGTCAGCGACCGTCTTGGATGCAGAGCCGCAAGTTGGGCATGGGTCCTTCACTTTGCTTTGTCCTGCGTCGCTAGGGGCGAACCAAGTCGGAGCATGTTTCCGTCCGGGTCCGCGCACGAGAACTCGCTCAGCCTGTACTCGAGGTCCTTGGGATCATACAAAGTCTCCTCGAGATCGCCCTCGGCCCACGCATTATGGAGTTCGTCGGCATCCTCGATCCGGAGATACGCTGTTGCTGCGTTGAACTGGGGAACGCGGCATGAAACCCGCGACAAGTGGGTCTCTCCCGAGGCGAAGCAGGCGAACGCGTAAATGGCGTCAGCGAGCTCGGCTTTGTCAGGGTAGACGTGACCCCGGGACCCCATGCGGCCGTACCGCTCGACAGCGCACGGAAGTTCCGCAGTCGAGAAGATCGGGGCGTAGCCTGTGACCTTGAGTTCGTTGCTCATCGGCCTTGTGATGCCGACTCTCGGCAGAGAGCACAAGGTGAACTCTCTACATCTCGACCCAAACGGCGACAGACGGCGACGCAGAGCCAGCAACCATGCGGGTGCCTAACTTCGTGTTCAACGTGTGAGAGCGATTGGCGGCTCACAACACCCCGGCATCAGGACTCCGGCACTAGTGAGCGCGGGTGGTGGTTGCAGAACCGGTCGACTACCGTCGAAGACGGGACATCGACACGGCATGCAACCCATTCTGACTGGAAACGTTGACGGAGCGCGATGAGCGGAGAGGTACGAATCGAGCGGGAAGGTCCGATCGCCAGACTGGTCTTCGACCAAGAGCGGCGACGGAACGCGATCACCGTCGACATGTGGCGCGCCATCCCCGACCGGGTCGCGGAGGTCGCAGAAGACCGGACCGTGCGGGTCGTCGTCATGCGCGGCGCAGGAACAAAAGCCTTCGTCTCCGGTGCCGATATCTCGGAGTTCGAAGCGACGCATGCGGAGGACGGGGGAAAGACCTTCGACGCCACAACGGCTCGGGCGTTCGAGGCTCTCCGCGCGCTCGATAAGCCGCTCATCGCTGCGATCCACGGCGCCTGCGTGGGCGGCGGCGCGGCGATCGCGTTGTGCGCCGACCTCCGCCTCGCCGCAGACGATGCGCGCTTCGCGATCCCGCCAGCCCGGCTCGGGATTGCCTATCCGACAGAAGGCCTGCGGGCGCTCGTCCGCATCGTGGGCTTCTCGGAGGCTGCAGATCTTCTCTTCACGGCGCGGCAGGTTTCCGCCGAGGACGCCCACCGAATTGGGCTGGTGAACAAAGTTGTTCCGAAGGAGCTCCTCAACGACACCGTCGACCGGCTCGCACACAAGATTGCCGACAACGCGCCCCTCACGATTCGTAGCGCAAAGGTCACACTCCAGGAGCTCGCTAAGGTTGAGGCCGAGCGCGACCTGGATCGCGTCCGTGACTCCGTCAAGCGCTGCTACCAGAGCGAGGATTTCAAGGAGGGCGTGCGAGCGTTCCTCGAGAAGCGCAAGCCTCACTTCGAAGGGAACTAGGCCGAGCGGGCGAGCAGCCCCCCGCCGGAGTGACGACGGATCGGCAGAATCAGGACATCATGTGACCGGCGTAAAATCAGCTCCCGCCTGCCGGATCATTTCAGGTGCTCCAATAGCGTCGTCGCGGCCAACTTCCCGAGCTCGTTCGAAGCAAGCGGACTGGCGCCTGTGATGAGGTGTCGATCCACACAACAGGTCTTGTCGCCCTTGGTGTTCACGATCTTCGCCCCGAGCTCGGTCAGCTTCTCTCCCAACCGCCAAGGCATGGGACCCGGCAGGTAGCCGATCTTCGGTGTCATCTTGTCGACTGAGTCGGGGAACACAGCCATCTCGTATCCACTGTAGAGGAACTCGTTTCCCTCCAGTGTTGTCGCCAGAAACGAGCCGGGGCCGTGGCAGAGGCTGATGGTGAACAGGCCGTACTCATGGGCCCATCGCAGAATCGTCCCAACGTTCGGGTCGTCAGGAATACCCAACATTGCACCGTGACCGCCGGGTACGAAGACCGCCGCGTACGAACCGATCTCGTCCTGAAAGCCATCGACGACGTCCTGAAGGGCCTTTGGCCGTTCGAGGCAGGCCTTCAGCTCCTCATAGATGCCGATGACTTCTGCGTCTTCTTGCGGCATGGCCCACATCTCGAAGACCACCGGTTTTCCACTCAGGGTCGCGATCTCGAATTCGAAGCCGGCGTTCCGTAGATGCAGCATCGGCAAGAGAGCTTCTACGGGATGGTTGCCCGTCGAGAACTCCTTCCCGTTCTCCATCCGCATGTTCTTCTCTTCCGTGAAGATCACCAAGATCTTCGCTTGCTTTCCTTCATACGCGGCATACGGACAGACCTCGAAGTCTGAGACCTTCGAGGTCGATAGCTTCAAGGCCAACCATGACGGGCTGAATGAGCCATCTGGCTCTTGTTTGGGAGCGATTCCCAAGAATGATTTGAGCATGGACTGTTCCTCTTCGTTAGTTGGGCTGTTGTTTGGTTTCTACGCCGACTTGGAGTCGTCGGCGTTGGGACTGGCGGCAGCTCGGTTCCATTTCCCAAGGCGTGAGAGCACCTGAGGGTTGGCGGCCGGCGACAGTCGATCGGGTACCTTGAGGTTAGATGGGCCCAATACTAGGGCTTGCGGCGGCGGCAGCAATGTCCGCTCATGGAACATGTTATCCCATTGGAGAGACAATGAGAGATGATCTGAATCAGCTGCGAGTCTTCGTAGAGGTCGTCCGGCAGGGGGGCTTCGCTCCCGCCGCGCGCGCTCTCGACATGCCTCGCTCCACTGTAAGTCGCCGGGTCCAGGAGTTGGAGAAGCGGCTCGGCGTTCGACTGCTGCAGCGCACGACTCGCAGTGTGCAGGTCACGGACATCGGCGAGGGCTACTACCAGCGAGGGCTGCAAGCGGTAGAGCTTGCCGGGCATGCCGATGCCTGGGTGCAGAGCCGCGCTGAGGCTCCCCAGGGCACCCTGCGCATCGCGACCTTTCAGCTCTTCGCGGGGACCCTGCTGGGACCGGTTGTCGTTGCCTATCTCGAGCAGAATCCGGGCATGTCAGTGCAGGTCGTGATCAGTGAACGCGACACCAACTTGGTCGATGAGAATATCGATCTCGCTGTCCGTATCGGCACACTGGCCGACTCGCCGCTGGTAGTCCGCAAACTGGCCAAGATGGACGGCTGGATGGTGGCAAGTCCAAAGTACCTGGCCAAGCACGGCCCTCCTGCGCATCCGGGCGAGCTTCCTAGACACTCGAACATGATCTATGGGCACAGCCGAGAGACGGTCACCCTACCCTTCGACAACGGCCATGAGCGACTCGAGGTGCCGCTGCCTAGTCGTTGCGTGGCCAACAGCGCCGAGTTGGTTCGGCAGGTCACGCTCGGCGGCCTAGTGATCGGAGTCCTTCCCCCGCTGATGTTGCATCAGGACCTCGCGGCCGGGCGCCTCGTTCGAGTGCTGCCCGAGTGGAGCATCGGATCGCTACCGATGTACGTCGCCTACCCAAGCAGGAAACACCTCGCGCAAAAGGTTCGGGCCTTTGTCGATTTACTGGTCGCTCAGATCACCTCAGAGGCGGTTCACGGCCAGCCTCCGCAACAACCCTGACCGCACTCTGTCGGTTGAGGACGACCCACGCCGTGTTGGCAACTCGTCCCGGCGCAGGTACCACGCGCCAAGATTGGGTTCAGCAAGGGACGGCGACAGGTGGGAACGACCACAGCCGATGAGGGCCTAGCGTGAGGTTGACGCCTAACTCTCGGGCGCCGCCGGCGGGCTGCTCGCCATCGCGACGATGCGCTCAAGTTCAGTCACATGGGCTTTGAAGGCCTTCTGCCCTTTCGCTGTGAGCAGCGCCCACGTGTGTTGACGGCCATTCCTCTTCTGCTTTCGGAGCTTCACATAACCCGCCTCTTCAAGCTTCTTGATCTGCTTTGATAGGACGGAATCACTTACCCCCAGCGCGTCGCGTAGCACTTGAAACTCGGCCATCTCCAAGGGCGCCAAGAGCGCGCATATTTGCAGCCGTTTGGGCGCATGAATGATCGGGTTGAGGCCGGGTGTGCTCATGGTTTTCCACCGACGCTGTCTCCGAGTCCAGTCTCGGCGGCCAGCTCCATCTTGGCGGCATACTCTCGGCGTTCCGAGAGGCTGATCAGATAGATCACAATCGCCAGAAGTACACCGCCCGCGAGCGGTGCCCACCCATAGCCATGTGCTTGTTCCAAGAGCTTCGCGCCAACGATCAGAGCGATCCCAAGCGCAGAGAGGCCGATGAGCGCGATGATTCCCTTTACGCCGTTGGGCCCTGCTTTCAGGACGGCGCCGTTCTTGTTTTTTTGCGCCGCCAACGCACCGGCGAGGACAGCGAATGACAGAGCGATTGATTCGGTCTTACCCGATGCGGAGACAGTCACCATGCTGCCGACAGCGAGCGCTGTCACTGCGCCAAACCAGCGGGTTGGCATTGCTTGCTTTATGCTCGTACTTTCGGCTTGTTGCACGACCTTCAATGCGTCTCTGGCTTCTTGTGCGCGAACCCCGTCTGAGTGGGTGCCGCTGTGATTGCTGTCCATGTTTGTCCTCTTTAGGTAGTCGTGGTGAGGGACCGTGATGCTGCTTGCCTTGGTGCCAAGAAGTACCCCGAGAGGCGGGCTGAGCGCAGAGTCACTTTCCACTAAGGAAAGTGATGGGGTCCACTTTCCACATCGTCAAGTGATGAGTTTCCATGACGGAAAGACATGCGCGCCAGCCGAAGAGGATGGCGGACAAGTAATCACATAGGCAAATGAGGAGATCGCGACCCGCACGCTGCCGCCTACCGTGAGCGGTGAGCGGTGAGCGGTGAGCGGACTACCAGCGCGGGCCGCAAGCATCAGACTTGGTCGCGCCTGGGCGTTTCGGCGCATGAGTTCGCTCATCTGGAGCATCTTTACCGCGACCGCGACCGCGACCGATCTTACAAATCGGCGACAGGCGGCGACAGACGGCGACAGACGGCGACAGACAGCGAAATCAGTCAATGGGCTCAGGCCGTCTCGACCTTCTGGTGCAAGGTCTGAGCTCGACTCACTGCGTGTCTGCCGTCGTCAGTTGTCTCTGCGGATCTGCATCCAGCACGCCCCATGTCTTGAAGGGGAGCGCGGTGGGCCCTTCTGACTGTCGACCTCGGAGGCCTCAGCGAAGGGCGCAGCGTCCCTGCCGCGTTGAACTTCGGCTCGGGCGAGCAGCAGCGTTGCTCAGGAAGGAACTGTCACGTTAGTACGATGATCGTGGCCAAGTCTGTCACGAACTTACTTCGCGCCAGGAATGGCCGAGCAATAAATTCAGGACTCCAAATGGCAAAGCCATGGCGGCTAATTGGCAGCGTCAATACGGACGAGGGGCTTCTCGAGCTCCGCGAGCGGGGGGAGGCGGACTACCTGATCAGCATCGACAATCGAGTACTGATGAGTTCCTCGGCCAATATCTCCGAGATCGTGTTGGCGGAGCTGGCTTGCGCGCCTCTCACGAACAAAAAGAACCCAAGGGTCCTGGTGAGTGGGCTCGGCATGGGCTTCACCCTGAAGGCCGCCATCGACAATCTTCCGGCTGGGGCAGAAGTCGTGGTGGCCGAGATCAACCCGATCGTCGTTCAGTGGTGTCAGGGACCGATCGCCCACCTTACGGGCGGGGCACTCGCCGATCCGCGGGTCACGGTGGTGGTGGGTGATGTAGCCGCGGTCATTCGTGATGCGGCTTCGAAGACCGAAGCGGACCGCTTTGATGCGATCATTCTCGACCTGTACGAGGGTCCCTATGAAGCGGACTACCTGTTTGGCGCGAAGGCTTTAGAGGTGAGCAGGTCAGCTTTGCGGGCAGACGGGGTGTTCGCTGTCTGGTCCGAGGACCCGGACAAGGCGTTCGAAAAGCGTCTGCAGAAAGCCAAGTTCTCCGTCGACTTGCAGCGGCCGGGCCGAGGGGGTCGCAAACATGCGGTCTATATCGCCCGCAAAGCCGACGGCGGGAAGAGTGGTAGAGCCGGGAAATCACGACCAGCCGCCCGAAAGACCCACAAGCGGGCCTAGGACGTTCACGGGTGTGACCCCGCGGACGCTACCCCGGCCCAAGAATCTGGGAATGCCCTGTTCAGGCGCGCTCCACGATCGACGGTTTCCGGGCCACGATTCTCCAGTTGAGATCAGCGATCTTCGCCTTCTCTGCGGTCGTCCACGCCTCACCGCCCCGCTGTAAAAGGTCCAGGGATTCCTCGACCCACGGCTTGAGCACGCGCACTCTCTCTAGGGCTCGAACCAACTTCCGAGCCGTGAGGATCAAGTCGCGCTTCTGCTCGCAAATCGGCCACGCTTCGCTCTTCGAGGGGGCTGAGAGGAGCACCTCGAAGCCGGCTCGTTCGAGCGCAGCGCAGACGTCCGCAGGGTACATCGACTGCGTTGCCGCCAGCGTCGGTAGGAAGAGCCTGTGCAGCGCCACGTGCTCCTCGTCATTCCAGTCGAAGTGAGGGGTCAGCAAGTACTCGGAGCATGCGTAGCGCGCCCCTGGCTTGAGCACGCGGAACATCTCTTCTGCGTGCGCGTCGAGCTCTTCCTTCTTGAAGAACGGCCAGACCGCCTGAAAAGAGTAGCACCCGTCGAACGTCTCCGACTCGTAGGCGAGCGGCTCATGATGATTGCCGAACTTAAAGTGCAGGCGATCACTCATCCCGCACTCGGCCGCCCAATCTGCCGCGTTCTCAAGTTGATTCTCGTCGATGTTGTACCCCGAGACTTGGCCGCCTGTGAGCGTCGCCAAGTAGTGAGAGATACGGCCTCGGCCGCACCCCATATCCAGGAGGTGCGTGTTCCGGGGATCAGCGAGGTCGAGTTGCCCGAGTACATCCTGCTCCACCAAGAGCTGGTTTCCGTAGAGCCCCAGCGTCCGGTCTAGTTGCGGAGGGATGTAGAGCTTCTCGAGATCGAAGATCGACAACATGTTGTTCAACACCTTGTAGTAATCCGCGACCGCCTGGGTCTCGTCGGCAGTCTCGGTCTCAGCTCCGGCCTGCATCTCCTGAAAGAACTTGTAGGCGTCAATGCACGCTCGCTTGTCCTCTTCGGGCAACGTCGCGAGGCGTTTGAGTCCGATGAGCGAGGTCTTGAGTCGGTACCAGTTCATGGCGCGCCGGGGTTCGCGTCAACCACCCACCGTCAGAAGGTGCGGATCATGACGAGTTACTGTTCTGTCGGTCATGCTGGTTTATTTTACACACATAATCAATGTGTAAAACAGACGGCTCTTGCGATGCACCCTTTTGCTGATATGAACCTCAAGTGGCTCGACCGAAAAAACAGAACTGGTCCGGCAGTCCGCCCGCCACGGACGCGGAAGCGCGGCTGCGCCTCATCGAGGCTGCGCTCCGGTGCGCGCAACGCAAAGGGCTAAAGCGGACCACGCTCTCGGACATCGCGACAGAGGCCGGGGTGACTCGACCGACCGTCTACACCCACTTCGATGACCGACACGCGGTCTATCAGGCGGCCTTCACGGCGGCAGCGGCGCGCCTTGTTGTCGGCGCGCAGACCGCGATGGCCGCGAAGGACACAGCCGCGGAGCGGGCCGTCGAATCCGTGCTCTTCTTTGTAGTGGAGTTGCCGAGAGACCCATGTCTGCAGCTCATTCTCACCGGGGATGGTCTCTCGGAGTTCACGTCGCGAGCCTTGCTCGACGGAGACGCGCTGAGCCACGCCCTCGCCGTGTTGTCCCCAGTGTTCGAGTTGGCGCCTGAGCTCGCCGAGGTCAGAGCCGAAGTCACCGAAGTGACGCTTCGATTCGCTCTCTCGTTACTCACGACACCCGGCCCCGAAGAACGGACGACAGAGCAGCTGCGGGCTTTTTTGCATCGGCGTCTCTTGCCGGCCATAGGCCTTGCGAAGCCGAGCGAGTCACCCTGCTAGAGCGTTCGAACGTGCCTGTTGGCGGACGACCACGGCCTAACGACTTGCTGCTGTCGCCGCTCAGATCCAGCGGGATTATCAACAAGGGGACTACGTAGGTTCGCTCGTGGTGCCGGATGCCGAGTGAGTCCCTCCTGACCCGTCTCCACGGTCCCAACCAGACTCGCTCTAAGGCTTGGACTCGAGCTCACGAGGCGGCGACAGTTGGGCACGACCGCCTCTCGTGTCCCCAAATTCAGGCGTTGCTGCGCTTCTTGTTCAACGTCTAAGGCTCTGGCAGTGTCCGGTGGCGACCGCTCCAGAACTTGGCGCGACGATCGGCTCTCGCCGAGAATGGTTCCTCCGTTCCGGCTCGAGGCCGTGCTGGTCGGAAACTGAGGTCACGATGTTCGAAGAACCCCCGGAGCACGCGACTGTCCCCCGGTCGGCATGGGACAAGGTCCTGCGGTCCTTCGGGGACGCCGATCGGTTTGACGACTTCGGCGAATATGCGCGTCACGCCACGACGGTCTACGGCAAAGTCGCTTGCCTGAGCGGACCCGTCCTACTCGCGATCTGGTGGTTCACCGACCGCCTCGTCTACGCCGATGCGGCGGCGGCGAAGACACTCCTCGTATGGCGGGTCATTCTGATCGGCGTCGGTCTCGGTGCGTTCGCCGTTACCTGGTTGCTCGGCAAGACCGGACGGAGCGCGGTTCCCGTGCTCGTCTGCAGCTACGTATTCATGTGCGGGTTCAGCTACCATCAGTTCGGCAAGATAGGCGGCGTCGGCACACCGTGGATCCACACCGCAAGTCTAATGCCGTTGCCGAGCTTTCTCCTTCTATTGGATCTCAAGCCACGGGCGATGCTCGTAGCTGCGATCGTCCTTATCGCGCCCGTCGCCTATTACGGTCCACACCCTGAGTATCTTGATGATCCATACCTATGGAGCGCGATCGCGATGTTGGTCACATCGGGCATTGTTTCCGTAGCGTTCGGACACCTGCTCTATCGCTTGAGCCAACGGGACTTCGACCGCGGCCGAGATCTGAAACGGCTCGCCATGTTCGACTCCCTCACCGGGGCCTACCGTCGGGGTCGATGGTTTGAGCGGTGCGATACCGAGTTGATGCGAGCGAGGCGGTATCAGCGGCCACTCGCTGTGTTGATGGTCGATGTCGACGGATTCAAGAGGATCAACGACTCGCAAGGCCATTTGGCCGGAGACGTGATGCTCGCTGGCATCGCGGATACTCTGCGAGGCACGCTCCGAGAGAACGATGTGTTGGGCCGGTTCGGCGGGGACGAGTTCGCCGTCCTTCTCCCGGAGACAGGAATGGAGAAGGCCAGGACGACTGCGGAACGGCTCCGGAGTGCCGTCGCCGAGCAGGTGTTCGAAGGCGCGGTGACGGTCACCCTCAGCATTGGCTGTTCGCGCAACCTTGAGGGTGACGACACCCACAAAGACCTCATCGCCCGGGCGGATAAGGCCCTCTATGCGGCAAAAAAAGCGGGGCGAAATCGCGTGGCTGTGTCCGACGCCTGACTCGTTCCTCGTTCGAGCTTAAGGCGACGAGCGAGCAACAATGCGGCCATCGTGCAGCAGCGCGTATGTGCCATCCTGCAGCAGCGCGTATGTGCCATCCTGCAGCAGCGCGTATGTGCCATCCTGCAGCAGCGCGTATGTGCCATCCTGCAGCAGCGCGTATGTGCCATCCTGCAGCAGCGCGTATGTGCCATCCTGCGCATGACACCCAGTCGTGACAGCATGCAGATGGTCGGACTCGAGCCCGTCGACTCCCTCAACGAAGGCCCCAGAAGGTAAGGCGCCGCCCGAAACAGCGCCGGCATAACGGGCGATGACTCAGGCGGCGCGGCGCCGAAGAGGCGCGAGCTCCATGATGAAGATCAACGCCACAGGCGAATTGCCGAGGGAGCCTCCCCCGTCGCGCAACCGCCTGCGCCGTCGACGCCAGCGCTACCGGCCGAGCCCTTGCTTACGAACGAGGTCGAGGTGACCTCACCGAGATCGAGCACGCCGTCCGCACTCAAGTCCGTGCCAGACTCGATGCGGGTGCCGCCCGAGACCCAGTTGTCACCAGCCGGCTCTTCGTTGAGCTCGAAGAGCGCAGTTGGCTTGACCCGCTGGCAGCATCGGCACCATCGGCGCAAGCTGCGCCGTCAGTTCAATCAGCCCCGGCAGCCCCAACGACTCTTGCGGCTCCGTTACATACGGTGCCTAGGCGGTAGCCAGAGTGCCTTCTTCGAGGTCACCACAGTCGCCCAGCCGGAAGTTCGGTTGGGTGACATCGGTGGCCCAGACCCGGAACGGGTAGAGGAGAGACGGCGTGCCCGAGAACGTCAGGGAGGCCTCGACGTTGGTGCCGTCCATCATCGCCAACGCCCAGGCACCTCATCGTCGAAGACGTTGTCGCCGTCGCCCGCCACAGCTCCGGCGAACGAGCATCCGGTCGCGCCCGAACCCGCTTCTAGGATCGCGTTGCGCAACGTGAGGGTTCCCGCTCCTGAAAGCGCGCTGGTACGAGAGCTGATGTTGTCAGCCACGATTACCTGCGACAGAAGCACGGTTCCATAAACGATGACCGCGACGCAGCCCAGTGGGCCCGAGAGCTCGGAGAATCAGACACGGTTGGTCACCAACTCCGTACCTCCGCTGATTCGAGCGACGACCCCGATTTGGCCGCGGCTGCCAAAGTTCGAGACGGTTAGGTCGTCGACGCCCATCCCGCTCCGTAGAAGCCGAGATCGGAGGCAACCACCGGCTCAGCGGCGAGGTGGTGTACTTCAAGATGTTCAACGGAGCCCTCATGCGGTTGCTTCGGGTGGATCGACCAACCGACGCTACACGAGCGCTACCTCGGCTTTGGGCCAAAAACCGTCATACGCATCGCCGCGAGGCGGCCATGCATCAGGCGCGGCTCCCTGCCTAATGATGGGTGCTCAGAGCCAGTCTGACTGGTTCAGACCGCCGAATCGATCCGTCCGCCGCGTCGCCTAGGTAGAAGTCGATAGTGACCGCCGAATCGACGAGGTCGTAGTACGCGTGCCACAGGGTACGCGCCGGGCTGCTGGACGCATACTGGCCCTCGCCAGGCGGCAGAATCGCTGCGACCCCACGCGCCGCGCGTGCCATGCCTTCTCCATCGACTCGGCCGTCATCGAGTTCGGTAGCGACCGACCGACGAAGGCGTGCGAGCCGGCCGACGGACTCTGCGCGTTGCGGGATGTCCGCACGCATCTGGCCCTCCAGGTGATTCGTCACGCACGTGGGACGCTCGGGGTCTCCCCAAACCAATGTGGCCTCGCCCAGTCCAGGTGAGAAGACGAAGTGCCGGCCGCTCCGATCGCCGATGAGGTAGTGGCAGGGAACGAACTGCACGTAGGTCGGTGCTTCCTTGAGGAGGAAGTGCGCTTGTTCGGCCGTCGCGGCTTGCTCGAGCAAGAAGCGCACGAGCTGAATCTCGTTGAGGCCCACCTGGTTCGCGAGGTCTGGCGGCGGCCCTCCCCCTCGGAGTGTCTCCACGGTAGCCATCAAGGCGACACTCAGCCCCTCGCTGTTGATGCCGTCGGTCGCGCTGCCAAGCAACTCGTAGCTGGTCACGACTAGGCTCGCGTACCCGGCGTTCGGACCTGTCGGATAGGTCTCGAGAATGAATGGCCGCGACGTGGCGGCTCGCGCCCCGGCAGGACTCGGAGCACCCATCAGTTCGTGGACCGTTCCGGTTGTGAAATCATAGTTGCGGCTGAGCACCGAGTGGCCATCGGCGGTGGAGTTCCCTGGCCAGAACACGTTCGAGCAGCCCGGCACAGCCCAGTCGTAATAGAGGCAGCTGGGATCAACCGAGAAGTCCTTAGGGTCGAGTCCCAGCGCGCCCGCGACACCCAGCGCGCGCTGACGTTGAGTCGGCCAGTTGCGCTCTAGCCACGCGAGGTGTTCACGTGTCGCGTCTGGGTTGACCCACGGGTCCTTCCGAACTCCGAGATCACGGAGTGCGATTTCGGCGAGCGCAGAGCCGATCTGCTCGGGGATACCTCGCAGGACCACGTGTCGTACGGTCAGGAAGTCGCCTGGGCCCCCTGCCACCACACGGTCGGAGACCAACGCGCTCATACTCGCTCTCCGGTGGCGAAGCCGTCGATAGGCAGCGCCGATACTACGGAAGCGCCCCGCGTACGCATTCGCCGCAGCGCGCGAAGACGAGACGAACCACTTCGGTCGGCCACACCGCCGTCGAGCACGTGCACGCGATGCCCTAGGGCGAGCGCCGACCGAGCCGTAGCGTGGACACAGCCGCCTGCAAACACACCGCAGAGTAAGAGCTCGTCGACACCGTGGTCGGAGAGCCAGCGCACGAACTCGGGGTTCGAGAACGCGCTCCCGGTGCGTTTGGCGAACACGGGCTCGCTACCACGCGGTGCCGGACTCCGAGGATCCAGCTCGGCACCTGGAGTTCCCTCGATGGCGGCGAAGCCGCGAAAGACATTGGCGATCGATCCCCGGCGGAAGGCGTTGACCACATGAACGACCGGAACGCTGTGGTGCCGTGCCGTTCGAACAGCGGAACTGACAGTCTCGAGTAGTTGCGCTGCCTGCGCGGGATCGACAGGCAGACGTCCATCAACGTCGAGAAAATCGACCTGTAGATCGATACAAACGAGGGCATTACGATTGCTCATTGAAGCTCCGTGGCCGTTGCTGTTGGCCAGATCAAGGTGAGCCCGCGCGACATTGTGTCGGCGACGAGTTCCGCGTCGGGGTTGGAGGCCGCCGCACCGAAGAAGAGAGCGAGGACAAGTCGCTCGAGAAGTGCCAGGTCGACCGCGGGACCAAGATCGCCGACGCCTTGGGCGCGGCTGATCGCGTCGCGAACAAGGTGCTGAACCGGCCGCGGCTCAAGCGAGTCGACGCCAAGCAGGTCGGGAAACGCCAGCAGTTTGTCGCCCACGGTCGCTGGAGGAACCGGCTTCAGACCCGCGCCGTGCGGAGCTGCCATTCGAAACTGGTACGTGATGATCTCGGGCAAGAGCCAGCGCGTCTTCCGCACCACAGAGGCGGTGCGCTCAAAGAGCTCCGCAATCCCGTCTCGGCCGCTCGCCGACCGTGCCAGGTGCCATTGCGCCTCGATGCTCCAGAGCTGGACGAAGAACACGAGCGCGCCCGCCCTGGAACCAAAGTAGTTGAAGAATGTGGGCTCGGAGACACCGACCTGCTCGCAGCAGGCTCTGATACTGATCTGCTCCAGCGGGGTGACGGAGAGCCGCTCAAGGACGGCATCCAACAACTGCCGGCGACAGCGCGCTGCCTTGCGGTCTCGAAGTGAGAGGTCGTCGAAAGAGCCAACGGCATGTGAAGTGGGGTGTGTCATGTCCCGAACGTAGCGCAGTCTTTATTTGTGTCAACACAAATCTTTTACAACGATAAACACTTTGAATGGCATGATCGTGGACGAGGGGGCAGCCAGGCAGCGACATCCTCACGGACATCAGCTAGGGCGCGTGAGCCACGCAGCGTCGCTATCTCGCAACGCCACAGGAAAACGATGCAAGTCAAAGTCAGGTTCTCGGACAATCTCAGGCTAGAGGCCCACTTTGATGATTTCACGGTCATCAGCGATCAGCCCATTCGCTATAAGGGCGATGGAACGGCCCCGAGTCCGTTTGACTACTTCGCCGCCTCGTCCGCGCTCTGCGCTGCGTACTTCGCGAGGGCCTACTGCAGCGCGAGAGACATCTCGACGGAGGACATCAGCATCGTTCAGGACAACATCGTTGACCCTGAAAACCGGTATCAGCAGACGTTCAAGATTCGCGCTGAACTTCCCGACGGGATCACCGAGAAGGACCGGCAGGGGATCATCCGGGCCATGGACCGCTGCACTGTAAAACGTGTCATTCAAAACGGTCTGGGGTTCGAAGTGGACTCCGTCGGGGTGTCCGAAAAGGAGTCTGGCCTCCTCTATGAAGGGGAATCAGAGCCGGGCGCCAAGACCATGATCCTTGGAAAAGACTCCTCACTCGAAGACACGATCACTCAAATGAGTAGCCTCATCGAGGCGCTTGGGATCAAGATTGAGATCGCCGAATGGAGGAATCTTGTCCCCCATGTTTGGTCTGTTCACATCCGCGATGCCGACTCGCCCATGTGTTATACGAACGGCAAAGGCGCGACGAAGGATGCTGCACTCTGCTCGGCTTTGGGTGAGTACCTGGAGCGAATGAGCAACAACTTCTTCTACAACGACTTCTACCTCGGAGAGGAACGTGCAGAAGCCGAGTTCGTTCATTACCCCAATGAAAAATGGTTCAAAGCGGGGCCCAATGACTCAATGCCCGAGGGCTTGATGGACGACCGCTGCTTGGAGGTGTTTGACCCCGACGACGAGCTAAGAGCGTCGCACCTTGTGGATACGAATTCGGGTGCGGCCGAGCGCGGGATTTGCGCCCTCCCCTTCGTGCGGCAATCGGACGGAAAGACAGTCTATATGCCTGCCAACCTCATTGGGAATCTCTTCGTCAGCAACGGCATGAGCGCAGGAAACACGCTCTACGAAGCTCGGGTTCAATGCCTCGGCGAGATTTTCGAACGCGCCGTGAAGAAGCAGATCATCGTCGAGGAGCTCACGCTCCCGGATGTTCCGAAGTCGGTACTCGAGCGCTTTCCGAGCATCGTCGAAGGAATTGAGACGCTAGAGGCCCAGGGATTCCCGGTCTTCGTGAAAGACGCTTCCCTCGGAGGAAAGTTCCCGGTGATGTGTGTCGCAATCATGAACCCAACAACCGGAGGCGTGTTCGCCTCGTTTGGCGGGCACCCCAAGTTTGAGGTGGCTCTGGAGAGAAGTCTGACCGAGCTGATGCAAGGCAGGAGTTTCGCAGGCATGAACGATCTCCCGCCGCCCACGTTCAATCAGTTCGCCCTTCGCGAGCCGAACAACATGGTGGAGCATTTCATCAACTCGTCCGGAGTCGTCTCTTGGAAGTTCTTTAGCCAAGAGGCAGACTATGAATTCTCCGACTGGAACTTCGAGGGCTCCACAGAAGAGGAGCACCACTACTTGATGGGGATTTTCAGAGACTTGGACAAAGATGTCTATGTCTCGGAATACCAAGGTCTCGGGGCCAACGCCTGCCGAATAGTAGTCCCGGGCTACTCGGAAATCTATGAGGTGGAGGACCTGGTTTGGGACAATACAAACAAGGCGCTGCCTTTCAGGTCAGACATACTCAATGTCCACTCGCTCGATGACGAAGCGCTCTTGCGCCTGCTTGATAATCTCAAGGAGAGTGAAATCGATGAGTACACGCCCATTCCAGATTTGATCGGCGTGGCATTCGACGACCACTCCGCATGGGGACGATGCACCATCGTCGAGCTGAAGGGATTGATCTGTTTGGCCCTGGGAATGCATGAAGAAGCAAAGGCGTCAGTAGGGGCCTTCTTGCGATACAACGACAATGTGCCCGCTCGCAGAAAGTTCTACCAAGCGATGGATGCCGTACTCGACATCGCGATCCGAGAAGACCTCGAACTTCAGAACTACATCCCGAGTCTCACTCGAATGTACGGCGAGGAGACTCTCAACAGCGTCACCGCGAGCGTTTCGGGAGAAGTGCGGTTCTTTGGATTAACGCCCACCAATATGAAACTCGATGGAATCGAGAAACACCTGAAGCTCATTGCGAGCTACGAGAAGCTTCAGGATGCGCGACGGCGGTATCACATCAACACAGCGGGCTGACGACGAGGCAAGTTTGGGGAGAGCAGCGACGAGTTTCCCGATCACCAGTCGTTATGCACACTCCCTACACAACTCCCCGTTGCACGCTCGCATGAGAGGTGTTTGGGAAGGAATATGGCAGGCCATCATCATCATGTAGATCCAGATGCGGGCGACGCTCGTGTCTTCTGGGCAGTCGTCGTTAATCTAGGGCTAACGGTCGCCCAGATGATCGGGGGCACATTGTCAGGGAGCCTCGCCCTGATTGCCGACGCCATTCACAACCTGTCCGACGCTCTGTCGCTCCTAATTGCGTTCTTTGCCCGCAAGATCGCGCGGCGTCCGGCAGACGAGGCGATGACATTTGGCTATGGCCGGGCTGAAATCGTCGCGGCCCTCATCAACTACACAACGCTAATCGGAGTCGGGCTGTACCTTGTCTACGAAGCGATACTGCGGCTATTTGACCCTCAAGCGGTCGACGGCTGGCTCGTCGTCATCATCGCCGCTGTTGCTCTTGTGATCGATACGGTGACCGCGCTTCTGACTTACTCGCTTTCAAAAGAGAGCATGAACATCCGCGCGGCGTTCCTCCACAATGTCGCGGACGCTCTTGGCTCGATCGCAGTAATCGGCGCTGGCACGCTCATCCTACTCTACGACTGGCGATTGATTGACCCGTTGGTCACGCTCATGATTGCCGCATACATCCTGTGGCAGTCATTCGCGGAAATCGGTGGTGTGGTCCGCATTCTGATGCTTGGCAGCCCTACCAGTCTGGACACGCGAGCGGTCCTGAAAACGATGCACAGCGTCAGCGGTGTTGCGGATATCCACCACCTTCACCTGTGGCAAATGCAGGAGCACGAGAATGCGCTCGACGCCCATGTCGTGATCGCCGCCAATCGCTGGACCAGCGCCGATGCGACGAAAGCGCGTATCAAAGCCGTTCTGAAAACAGAATTTGGCATCGCCCACACGACAATCGAGCTCGAGTGCTCCAAACATGCGTGTGTCGACCCTGAAACCATCGGCCACGAGACCAATATCGCAAATCCCGGGAAGAACACCTGAGGGGCGGTGAACGGCGCCACCATCCGCTGGCTCCCACCCGCATGCGGCTCTGCCCGATCTAGGCCGAGACGACCTCGAGTACGATCTTGCCCTTAGCTCGACCGGTCTCGCTCTTTTCGTGTGCCGCGCGCGCCTCCGAGAGCGGAAACACCGAATCGATCATCACACGGATCGTGCCCGCATCAATGAGCCCGGCGATACGGCCGAGTTCCTCACTGCTAGGCTGCACGAAGACAAAGCCACCGGTGGCTCCCGCCGCGGCAAGCACGGCGTCATCGGGCGGAGATACGACCGAGAAGAGTCGGCCGCCTGACTTCAGCAACTGAACGGACCGCTCCTGTGTGTCGCCGCCGATCGTGTCAAATACTACATCGACCTTGTCGAGTACCTCCTCGAACTTCTGCGTGCGGTAGTTTACGAACTCGTCGGCACCTAGGTCGCGGACCAGCGCCTCGTTGGGGGCCGACGCGGTGGCGATGACGTGCGCTCCAGCCCACTTCGCCAGCTGAATCGCGAAGCTTCCGACGCCACCAGCGCCGGCATGGATCAGTACCCGCTCGCTCTTCTTGAGGGCTGCGGCGCCAAAGAGGAGCTGCCAGGCGGTGAGCGCTGCCAGTGGTACCGCGGCCGCCTCGTTGTGGGACAACGTCTTGGGCTTGGCAGCCACCTCGGAGGCTCGCACCACCATGTACTCGGCGTAGCTCCCGTTACGAGCGATGTCGGGTCGGCTGTAGACAGCGTCGCCCACCGAGACATCGGTCACGTCGGCGCCGACTTGGTCCACGATACCAGACACGTCCCAACCCAGAGTGAGCGGCATCTCGTGCGGAATCATTTCCGCCAGGTAGCCAGCACGGATCTTCCAATCCACTGGGTTTACCGCTGCGGCGTGCACCCGGATTCGTAAGTCTTCCGCTCCGGGCTCCGGCAGCGGCGCATCCTCGTAGCAGAGGGTCTCGACGGCGCCATAGCCGTGGATTCGAATTGCTTTCATGTCTCGCTCTGTGGATGAGGGGGCGCGGATTATAAGCTCCGAGGCGGTGCCGGCAAGGTCCACTGCGACGACAATGTGTCTCACCAGAGAAATAGTGAAAGATGGCCTGGATCAGCTGCGGCTCTTTGTAGAGGTCGTCCGACAGCGAGTGGCAGTCGACGCCGCCCGCGCCCTCGACATGCCACGGTCCACTGTGAGTCGTCGGGGCCAAAGGCTGGAGAGGCGGACCGGCGGATGCCCGCTGCAGGGCACGAGCCGCGGCGTGCAGATTACGAACATCGATGAGCGCAACTACGCGCAGAACGAGGCGGCTGACCTAGGGCTCCGGCCCGCCAATGCTCAGAGTGTGGGAACCGTATAGGTGAACGTGCTGCCTTCCCCGTGAGTTGAGACGGCCGTCAGGGCTCCACCTCGCGCCTCGACCAGCTTCTTGCAGATCGTCAAGCCCACCCCGCTGCCTGGTCGGCTGGGATCCTCTTGCGATCGGTAGAACACCCGGAAAATTGCGGCGCGCTCGGTCTCGGGGATCCCTAGGCCGTTGTCACGCACAGAGATGGCCCAGCCGTCGGAGTTCGGCTCAGCGGAGATATGAACATGTGGTGGGCTGTCGCCGCGGAACTTGATCGCGTTGCCGACTAGGTTCTGCAGCAGACGGTGCTGTTCCGTCGGTGATGAATGAACAGTCGGTAACGGCGTGTGAGTGACTACCGCGTTCGTCAGCTCAATCTCGCGCCCGAGGGTTTCGCACACATCCGTGAAGGTCTGCTCCAAATCCGTCCCGCCGGTTTCAACGTCTGTAATCTCACCGATCTGCGCGATCTGCAGGAGCTCCTCGATCATCTCGGCCATGCGGACGCCGTTCTTAACGATCATCTCCAGGTCTGCAGCCTGGTCTGCTTGTGGCGACGACTCTAGAAGCAGTGAAGCTAGGCCCACGATACCCGAGAGCGGTGATCGGAGATCGTGCGAGATCGCTCGCGCGAACTCGTTCAGGTCCTCGTTCTGCGTGGTGAGCCGATCGTTGGCCCGCTCCAACTCGATGGTCCGAGTACAAACCAGATCCTCCAAGGACTCCATCAGCGCGCGCTCAGCCCGCTCGGCGCGCCGCTGCTTTGTGACGTCCTGAGTCACACCCATGAGCCCGCAGAACGTGCCGTCGTCATCGTGCATCGGGATGAAGTTCGACGAGAAGTCTCTCGGGTTGTCGCCCGCGGAGCGAAACTCGAAGTGTGCCGTCCGTCCCAACAACGCTTGAGCGAGCAATTCACGTACGCGGGCCTGGTCCGAATCGCACACCGCGTCCAGATACGGTGTGCCGCAGATCGTCGCCTCGTCGACCTCCATCATCGCTAGTCCAGCGGGATTCATAGCGGTGAGTTCCCCCTTGAGATTCACCTCGTGGATGCAAACCGGCGCATGACTCACGAGGAGTCGAAAACGTTCTTCCTTCATGGAACTCACGCGTTTGGGGAAACCTTGATCGACTATTGCATCCGCCGGCCTCCGATCGAAACAATTCGTGCCCGAGCAGTCCGAAGCAGGCCAGCGAGTGAGACCGAGGTAGCTCCGATCAGCGAGAGCTCCGCTCAAGCCCAGTCGCGAGATCCTGGGAGCACAGTCGCGAGATCGTGGGAGCCCAGTCGCGAGATCCTGGGAGCCCGGGAATGTACGTCCAGACGAACTGCAGTAGCGCAGGGCAGCGGCCGACCAGTCGTCTCAGGACGGGTTGACTGAGACTGCTACGACGCGCCTATCTGAGCACGAATCGCCTCCACGAAAACTCGGACGCGAGCCGGCAAAAGCGTTCGAGTGGGATAGATCGCCCACACGCTGGCATCGGATCGCAGGGGCAAATCGAGGGTCACCAACTCAAGCTGCCCACTCTCCAGGTCGTCGGTCGCGTCCCAAAGTGCATACTGAGCGATGCCCATTCCCTCGACGCACGCAGCGCGCAGGGAGAGGTGGCTGTTGCTCGAGAGCCTCGCACGGATTCGGACTTGTCTGCCCTGCTCGCCCTCTTCGAAGCCCCAATGCGAAGCACCGCTCCGCACCAGGCAGTCGTGGTCCTGAAGGTCTGCCACAAACATCGGGCGACCTCGACTGCGAAGGTAGCCCGGTGACGCGCACAGCACCCGAGGGCTTGGGGCTAAGCGGCGGGCGATGTGGCCGCTATCTTCCAGGTGAGCCACGCGGAGGACAACGTCGAGACCGGCCTTCACCATGTCGACGTAGGCGTCTGTCAGTTGAAGGTCGACTCGCAGCTCCGGGTGCGCGGCGAGCAGGCCTCGCAGCGCGGGCACGACCACACGACGAGACAGCGGGAAGGGAGCCCCTACCCGAAGCAGGCCCTCCACCGAGCCGCTGCTTCCGGCCACCGATGCGCGCACATCGCGCTCGATCTCCAATATCGATACCGCGTGCGGCAAGAACCCGGCGCCTTCCGCGGTCAACGAGAAGCGCCGCGTCGTACGGTGCGCCAATCGAACCCCAAGGTCGTCCTCCAACACACCCAGGCGGCGGCTCGCGACCGCCGGGGTCAGCCCCAGGCGACGGGCGGCCTCCGACAGGCTTCCCCCATGTGCAGCCTGGACGAAGATAGAGATGTTCAGCGTATCCATGACTTTCAACGTTTTCGAGAAACAGGCCGTCGATTCTTGTCCATTATCAATGATAACGCACGGACGTAGGTTGTGGACATCGACATCGGGTCACGACGACCTGCCACCCCATCACGGAAGAAAACCATGTCTAATCCTCACTCCGTCCGCCTCCACCGACACGCCCTCTCCGGGCACTCCCACCGTGTGCAACTCTTTCTCTCGCTGCTCGGCGTTCCCCACGATGTGATCGACGTGGACCTCGCCGCTGGCGAACATAAGTCCCCAACATTCCTAGCCCGCAATCCGTTCGGGCAAGTCCCAGTCCTCGAAGACGGCGAGCTAACATTCGCCGACAGCAACGCGATCCTCACCTATCTGGCTGACCGCTACGACGCCGGCGGTTCCTGGTACCCAATGCAGCCCGAAGCGAGAGCACGCGTGCAGCGGTGGCTCTCGGTCGCCGCGGGCGAGCTCAAGAGCGGGCCTGCAGACGCCCGATTGGTCACCGTATTCGGCGCGGGCTTAGACCACGAGCGGGCCAAGACGATCGCCACCCGGCTCTTCGACGTCTTCGAAGCCGAGCTCGCGATTGGGCCGTTCCTGGTTGGCGATACGCCGACCATCGCCGACATCGCCACGTACGCCTACGTCGCCCACGCCCCTGAAGGGGGTGTCAGCTTGGACCCCTACCCGAGAATTCGCGCGTGGCTCGCCCGAGTCGAATCGTTGGACCAATTCGTCCCCATGACGCCGACAGCTGTCGGCCTCGCGGCCTAGAGGATCAAGATGGGCTGGACGAATCCAACATCGCCGTTCCACGAGGGAGAGCGGGCCATCCAAGAGAGGGTAGGCGTGCGCGACCAACTCGAGCGATTCGGCCGGCAGGTCATTCGACCGTACATGCCCAAGGAGCACCGCGAACTCTACGAGCAGCTCCCGTTTATCAGTGTCGGTTCCGTCGACGACGAGGGGTGGCCTTGGGCGTCACTCTTGGTCGGGCGGCCCGGCTTCATCCAGACGCCCAGCGCCGAGCGGATGACCGTTCGGGCGACCCCGGCCAAAGGAGATCCTCTGAGCGACGCCCTCAAGCCGGGGCGCTCGATCGGCGTACTCGGCATGGAGGTGACGACCCGCCGCCGAAACCGTCTCGCCATGCGGGTTGCGGCGGCGAGCAACGGCAGCATCGAATTGACGGTCGATCAAGCCTTTGGGAATTGCCCGCAATACATTCAGACACGCCTACTGTCGTATGTGCGTTCGGCCGATGCTCCTTTCGTCTCTCCGCCGCCTGAGATCGTGACTGCTCTGGACGTCGAGGCTCGGAAACTAATCAACGACGCTGATACGTTCTTCGTCGCGAGTGCAGCCACAGCAGACGACTCAGACCCGACGCTGGGGGCCGACGTGTCCCACCGTGGGGGGCGGCCCGGGTTCGTTCGAATCGACAAAGAAGGCACGTTAACCGTGCCGGATTTCACGGGCAACTTCCACTTCAATACGCTGGGAAACTTCGCCGTCTATCCGAAGGCGGGACTCCTCTTTGTCGACTTCGAGACCGGTGATCTGCTCCAGCTCACCGGTGAGGTCGAGATCATTTGGGACGGGCCCGAGGTGGACGCGTTTCAGGGCGCCGAACGGCTCTGGAAGTTCCGACCCGTCCGGATCATCCGCTTGCGGGACGCGATCCCGCTGCGTTTCTGTTTTGGCCAGTCCTCGCCAAACAACGGGCTCACCGGAACGTGGGCCGAGGCCGAGAGGCGGGTCGAGGAACAACGGCTGGGCAACGCATGGCGACCCTATCGTGTGGTGCGTGTGAAGGACGAATCAGCGGTGATCAGGTCGTTCTATCTCGAACCCGCCGACCACGGCGCGACGGCGCCCTTTATGGCAGGCCAGCACCTAACGATTCGTCTGACGCCGGATCCTGAACTGGCTCCATTGGTACGGACCTACACGCTGTCGAGCGCACCTGGAGAGTCGCTCTACCGGATCAGTGTGCGGCGAGAATCGCACGGCGCCGTATCGCGCTTTCTGCACGACAAGATCGAGGCCGGAGACCTCATCGAGGCGCGTCGACCGAACGGCACCTTTACGTTCGACGCCAGCGAAAAACGCCCGGCCGTGTTGATGGGCGCGGGGGCTGGAATCACACCGATGATCAGCATGGCAGCTCATGCGGCACACGAGAGCCAACGCACTCATCACCGGCGCTCGGTGACCATTATCCAGGCGGCGAGAGAGAGCGCCCACCGTGCGTTCGGCGATGAGTTCGCCAAGCTCGCAAGAGCCAGCTCCGGCGACCTCCGCGTGTTCTCAGTGCTCGGTGTGGTCGGACCTGGCGACGTGCTGGGCGACGACTACGTCGCCGAGGGGAGGGTCACTGCTGACCTACTCCAAACGGTGCTGCCGTTGGACGACTACGACTTCTACCTGTGCGGTCCCGCTGGGTTCATGCAGTCGATGTATGACCTGCTCCGCGAACTGGGCGTGCGTGACTCCAGGATTCTAGCGGAGTCGTTCGGTCCCTCGGCGCTAACTCGTCGCGCGGATTCATCGGCGCGTAGCGCAGCAGAAACAGAGACAACGCCCGAGGCGCTTGAGGCGATCGTCGAATTCAGCGCGTCAAAGTTCGAGATGCCCTGGAAGCCCGCAGATGGGAGTCTGCTTGAACTGGCAGAGGCGCACGGTGTTGATGTGCCCTATGGCTGCCGCAACGGCGTCTGCGGAACCTGCTCGACTCGAGTGTTGGCGGGAGAGGTCACATATCGCTCGCCACCGTCGGCGACCGTTCCCGCGGGCGAAGCACTCGTTTGCTGCGCGGTGCCGGCGGCCCCAGGCGCAACGCCGGTCGTGCTCGACCTCTAGTGGGCGAGGCAGATCGGAGTCAGTTGAAAGACCCGGCGCAGCGCACGGGCGTCAGCCTCGCTTGCGGAAGCGTAGCCCCAGCGGGCTCTGGCTCGCTCCGCTGATCTCACGATCTGCGCGCGGACTTGCAGTGACAAATGGGCCTCGGGACGAGTCCGTGCTGCAACTCCGCTGCGGGCCGCCTTGCTGCGCTTCCGGTGCCCTGGAACCATCGGGACACTCCAACTCTCGACCGCCCATGCTCAAGCGTCATACTTTTTCCGCACAAACGTGCATCCTCTTCGCAGCCTAGGCTGCGCAGTTCCTCTCGACCCGCTGCACCTCCCAAGCCTCCTTACGCCGCCCTGCGCTGACGCCGCTACCCTGCGGCCCGGTGCGGCCGGGCCGCCCCCTCGACTGCGGCCAGATTCGCGCCGCCTTGCAGGTGGAGACGAAGCGGATGGGCTCGCAGGAGCAGTCGCTCCTCTTTGGGCCCGCCGAGATGCTTGAGCCCCTTGAGCAGCCTGGATCATTGGGGATCCTGGCGTGCGGGTACCTCGCCTGACGCTCGGCGGGTCCGTCTCTGGGGGCGTGAGCCACCAGATCGAACTCGGCGCCCACGCGACATACTCGAGCGACAAACGGGCCGAGGCAAACTACCCGAGCTACGTCCTGGACTTCCCGGAGTCGGAAGCCGGAAAGCTCAGCGTGCGAACTGGCGTGGGAATCGGCGGCAACATTCGGACAAGTGCGCGTTTCAAACTCTCACTCATCTTGGAGCTTGGCATCGATTTCATTCCACAGACCGCTTTCAATTGTACCAACACCGGTGGCTGCTCGCGCGATTACTTCGAGACCGAATGGTCCGATACTTATCGCCGTGCCTACGCCTCATTCTCGATCGAACCTGTCGATACGGTCACATACGTATGGGCAGTGCTCGGCCATCTCGCGTTCACGTCCGAGGTCGACAACGTTTGCTTCGCGGTTGATGGCACAAGCTCCTCTGGCGACACGATCGGTCGCTACTTGCCGTTGATTGTCGGCGTCGGTAGCGAGGCCCGGTTCGAGTCCGCTTTTGTACGGCTCAGCTTCGACGTCATCGTCTCGTTTCAGGACGCCATCGGTGTGATGCCCGGGTTCACATTGACCACCGGCCGGCGACGATCGGGTCGCCACCGCGTACCCATTGGCCCAGAGCAGTCGGGCGCCACACCGGAGTAGTCAGCACACGGAGCACCGCCCCGACTTTTCGACCAAGGACCAGCGCGGCTCACGGCGGCGCTCAATCACGCTTCCGCATTCACAAACAAACGCGTCTGTTCGGAAGCCCACACAGAGAAGATGAGCACTTCTCCCACATTTCGACCGCGGTCTCCCGTGAATACTGCCCTGCTCCCGGTAGCACGAAAGTCGCTGAATATTCGTGTACGTAGCGAGCGTTCGGTCGAACGCTCGACGTTGGATATTCCTCGGAGGCAATCGTGCAGTCATTGAAGTGTAGGTATCGCGGACTCGGCATCATTGTCGTAGGTCTCGCGCTCTTTTCCGGTATCGCATCCTGCGAACTCCTCGAATCAGATCCGGCCACGCCGGTTCCAACTCCAGATATTGTCGACATCATCGACGGCGGGATCGTGATGGGGATCGTGCAGGACACCGCTGGTAATCCGCTGGGCGAGATGGATGTGCGAATTGGCGGCGTCGACACACGCACTAACGATCAGGAGTGGTTCATCGCGGTCGGACTGCCCGCGTCAGAGCGCGTCATCCTGCGGGCAACGCTGGCCGGGTACGGCGACGCGTATGACACAGTCGCGATCCTCGACGGCGACACGACCGGGGTGGAGCTCAGGATGGGGGCTGTGGACGTCACGACGTCTGTGGATCCAGCCACTGGGGGTGCCGTCGTTAGCGGCACACAAACAGTCACATTCCCCCGGACGCCTTTGTCGACGCCGGCGCTGGCGCGCGGATCACGGAGTCGGTCAACGTCTCGGTGACATCGTTCGACGAGAGCGACGAGAGCGACGAGAGCGACGAGAGCGACGAGAGGCGTTCCCCGATGACTTTGTGGGCCGCGATACAACTGGCGCCGAGCGCCCACTGGAGAGCTTCGGATTCATCGACGTAACGCTTGGTACGGCCAGCGGCGCCGAGGTCGTGTTGGCGCCAGGCATCACCGCCGAGCTTCGGATGGACTCGGCCGTGACGGCGACGGCGACGGAAGCCGTCCCGCTCTGGTACTTCGACATCACCGACGCCATTTGGTTAGAGGATGGACTCGCAACGTGGGACAGCACCGTGGTGGTCGGCTCCGTCACTCATTTCACTGTGTGGAACTTCGACATCTCCTACGACGCGGTTTAGCTGACTGGCCGTGTCGTCGATTCGAGCGGAGGCCCGTTGTCGAAAGCACACGTCGAGTACCGCGGCATCAGCGAACGGGGAGGTTCGGCGCGACACTCAAACACGGACGGGCGCTTCCAGAGCCCGGTCAACCCGAACAGCAAGGTGGCCGTGTGGGCAGTCTACCGGGGAGATGGGAGCCAGAGCATCGAAATCGAGACGCCGGGCGTCGGGTCGGATCTCGACATCGGTGCCATCGGTGCCATCAGTGCCATCAGTGCCAGCGGTGCCAGCGGTGCCATCGGTGCCCGCGGGGCCATCGGTGCC
>JBLHWZ010000041.1:0-27982 GCA_047629415.1 Bradymonadia bacterium
CCCCCAGTGTCAGGGAAGTTGCCGCCTCCTTTTTCCTAACTTCGGGGGGCATGAGATGAGGCACGGATGCAGTACTCAGATAAGTTCAAGTCGCGGATGATCGCGAAGCTCCTGGAACCGAACGCACAATCCGCGAACGCGCTGGCCGAGGAGGTCGGCGTGTCGCAAGCGACCTTGTCGCGCTGGCTCCGAGGCGCCAAGCTTGCCCCGATGGCAAAGAAGATCAAAGCGAAGAAGTCGAAGCGAAGGTGGTCTCCAGACGACAAGGTGCGGGTGGTGCTTGAGGCCACCGCCCTGTCGGGGAGCGAGCTCGGCGTCTACCTACGCCGCGAGGGGCTTCACGACGCGGACCTGGACCGCTTCCGCGCGGACGTCACTGAAGCCGCCAGCGAGGGGCTGCGAGCTCGTAGCCGGCGCGACTCCGGAGCAGAAGGAGATTCAGCGGCTCCGCAAGGAGCTGGCGCGCAAGGAGAAGGCCCTCGCAGAGACGGCAGCTTTGTTGGTGCTGCGGGGAAAATGGGACGCCTTCCTCGCGGAGGGAGAGGAAGGCGGCACCCCCGAGAAGAACGACTGAAGATTGTGTCCCTGCTCGACGAAGCTCAGCTCGCGGGTTCCCGCTTGAAGCCGGCGTGTGCGGTGTTGGAACTCGATCCCCGAACGATCCAGCGTTGGCGCGCATCTGGAGGCGGAGACGATCGCCGTCATGGCCCCAAAACAAAGCCCGCAAACAAGCTCAGCGACGCCGAACGGAGGAAGGTCCTAGCGACGGCCAACAGCGCGGAGTTCCGGAACTTGTCACCGAAACAGATCGTCCCCAAGTTGGCCGACCGTGGAGAATACTTGGCCTCGGAGTCGACATTCTATCGGGTCCTCCGCGAAGCCGACCAGCTCGCGCATCGAGGTCGTGCGAAAGCGCCGACGAGCACACATCGTCCGAACGCCTACGCAGCGACAGGCCCGAACCAGGTCTGGAGTTGGGACATCACCTACCTGCGTTAAACGGTCGCCGGGCGCTTCTTCTATCTCTACCTGTTCGTCGACGTGTGGAGCCGAAAGGCCGTCGCTTGGGCGGTTCACGACCGTGAGTGCACGGACCTCGCTTCGAGCCTGCTCGAAACCGCTCTCATGAGCGAGGGCCTCGGCACAGTCGACCTCGTGCTGCACTCAGATAACGGCGCTCCGATGAAGGGCGCGACGCTCCGTGCGACGATGGAGCGGCTGGGAGTAACACCGTCCTACAGCCGGCCCAGCGTGAGCAATGACAACCCCTTCTCAGAGTCCCTCTTCGGAACCGCGAAAGGTCGTCCTCAGTACCCGCGGCGTCCCTTCAAAACCCAATCAGAAGCCCATCATTGGGCCCAGACCTTTGTGGCTTGGTACCACCATGACCACCTCCACAGCGGCATCGGATTCGTCACTCCGAAGCAGCGTCACGATGGCCAGAGCACTGCCATCCTCGAGCGTCGTCGAGCCGTCTATGAAGCCGCGAGGAGTCGGAAGCCGGACCGTTGGTCCGGACGGACCCGAAAGTGGAACGCGCCTGCGGTCGTCCACCTAAACCCAGCCGTGGACGACAGAATCCACACAATGATCGCGGAAGCCGCGTGACCGTTAGAGGCGGCAACTATGTTGACACCCATCGCCATGGATGGCAATCAACACCGCCCGACAGACCTCTCAGACGAGGCGCGCACGTCAGTGATTTCCGCCGCCCATGTGTGGTCCGCGGCCGGCGGTAAGGTGTCTAGCGCGACGACGTTTGGAGCGACCGAGGACTGAGGTGCGGAGTCCGCCGTCGTCTTGAACTTCCGACGTCAGCCCAACCGAGTCAGCTCAACGCCGGATGTGGCGGAGCGAATCAACAATTCGGTCTCCGGCCCTACGTGCACCGGCAATGTTCCGAGCGGCAGGCCCCAGTTCGAGTTCGGCCAGGGCTCCAGAGACGACAATACGCGAATGCCATCTGAGGTCCGTGCCGACGATTGGATAGCCGCATGATGCGCAAGGTAACGCGGCGGCCTCTACGAGGTCGTCAACCAAGGGTCCGCCGGGCCGTCTCGACACAAGTCCGGTCGCGAGCAACACGCGCTCCACGTGAAGGAGTTCGCCTCCATTAAGCGTGAGTGACAGCTGATCGGGACAACCGTCGAGACGCTCCACCTCGGATTGGTGCCAGCCCAAATCCCCCCGCTCGATGGCGCGTTCCAGTGCCCGCAGGAGGTCGGGCGGCACTGATCCAGAACGACGCGCGCCGGCGACCATTGCGCGCCTTGCGTCGAGGCAGGATTCACGAGCGAACTTACTCATGAACTTGGGTCCCAGCCATCCTGGATCGCTATCGAACTGGCTCTTCCGAAGCGGATGACGAGCGAGGAGGTGAACCTCGTGCCCCTCCTCGATTAGCCGCAGAGCGATTTGCCCGGCTGAGATTCCGCCACCAACGACAGCCACGCTCGAAGCCTCAGTAGGCCAGCCGTCAAACCCGGGAGCGAACACGTGCTGAACCCGTTCGTCGTCTTCCGAGAACCACTCAGGAAGACGGGGGGCGTTGCTATCACCGATTGCGAGAACAACGTTCCGGGCGACGAGAGTCTGGCCGCTGCCGAGAGTGAGACTGACAGCGTCGCATTCGACCGAGAACCCAACGACGCAGTCTCGAAGATGGAGGTGTTTGAGTCCAAAGCGTTCCACTACGTCGTCGCAATGCCGATTGAAGAACCCGAGTGCCGGCCGGTCGTATGGGCGCGCGAAGAGTCCCTTCGGCCGACGTTTGCGCCTACCTGCGAAGCGCCGAAGGGACGCTGGGTGCAAATCAAGGTGGTGAACGGACGGAGAACGCAGATGAGTCATCCCGGTCCGTCCGGTTCGAGTTCTCCACTGGGCAAGAAGCTCCTCCCCAGGATCTACGAGCCGGAGAGCGTCACGTGGCACTCCGACTTCCCCCAAGAGGCGGGCGGCCAAGTGAACACCGTGAATACCGCCTCCGACAATCGCCCAGTCCAGGTTCATCCGCAGTCCTCACAAGAGGACTGACGAGAGACACGGGTGTTCGGCAGGCGTTCGCGGAGCAGAAACATGCCGGCGCCGAAACCGATGATGGAGAGCAGGGCGTGGAGACCGCTCCCTGTCACGACGAGCCGAGCGAGTTTCTGGCTCAAGCTGAGTCCTCATCGAAGCCAAGTTCAGGGAAGGGGTTTTTGCGCTCCGCCCACGTTTCGCTCGCGGCCTCGACGAGTTCCTCGTCGAGCAAACACGCGTCAAGGCGTGCCCGCAGCGCGGCCTCATCCATCTGCTGTCCGATGAACACGAGTTGTTGGCAGCGGTCTCCAAATCTTGGGTGCCAGCTCGGCTGCTCATCCGGGCGCTCGCCTGCCTGCTGGTCCCACTCTTCCCGCGGCAACGCGGCCCACCACATTCCCATCGGGTTCAAGTCACTGACCCCGCCTGCCTGCGCCCACTGATAAGCAACATCCGGCGCAGCGGCGATCCAGAAGAACCCCTTAGAGCGCAGTACATTCTGCCAGTTGAGATCCTCGTGAAAGAACGCCCAGAGCTTTTCCGCATCGAAGGGCAGATGCGTTCGATAGGTGAAGCTCGCGATGCCATACTCCTCTGTTTCCGGAACGTGATTCCCCTCAAGTTCCCGAATCCAACCGGCCGAACTGGCAGCCTCATCGTAGTTGAATAGCCCGGTGTCGAGCACGCAATCGAGGGGTACTTGGCCCCGGGTTGACATCAACGTTCTGGCCCCGGGATTCAGCGCCTTGATAATCGCCTCGACCTGTAAGGCCTGTGAGTTACTGACGAGGTCGAGTTTGTTCAGGACGATGACATCCGCAAACTCGATCTGCTCGACGAGGAGGTCCGTAACGGTCCTGTGGTCATCGTCTCCCAGCGACTCGCCACGCTCCTGTAGGGACTCCGCCGCGTCATAGTCGCGCAGGAAGCTCGCGGCATCCACGATCGTCACCATCGTGTCGAGTCGAGAGACTTCGCTGAGACTCACCCCATCTTCGTCCTCGAAGGTGAATGTCTGAGCGACCGGGATAGGCTCCGAAATGCCCGTTGATTCGATGAGCAGGTAGTCGAAACGCCCCTCTTGGGCGAGTCGGGATACCTCGGCCAAGAGGTCGTCACGAAGAGTGCAGCAGATGCAACCGTTCGACATCTCGACCAGCTTTTCCTCTGTGCGCGAAAGCTCGGCGCCGCCGCGCTCGACTAGTGCCGCGTCAATGTTCACCTCGCTCATGTCGTTGACGATCACCGCGACTCGGCGATCTTCCCGATTGTTCAGAATGTGGTTGAGGAGGGTCGTCTTCCCGGCGCCGAGAAAGCCCGAGAGTACGGTTACAGGAAGGCGATTGGGTGTACTGGATGGAGTCACTTCGTTCATGAAGGCAAGTTGAGTGTGATTGCAGGCTACTTGCTTATGCAAGTAGGTTGCCGAACCCTTAGTCGCAAGTCAGTTGCAGGTACAGGGTGCTCCTCATATGCTCTTCTCCACCTCTTCGACCCGTGCCGATCGTGAGTATCGCCAAAGACACAGCTCGCGCCGTCATCAAAGATGCGGGGCTCCGAGTGACCGCCCCGCGCATCGCGGTTCTCAGGGTTCTCTCTGGAGCGGAACGCCCCCTTTCGCACACTGATGTTCTGATTGAACTAGGCGAGTCGGATTGGGACCCAGCGACGATCTACAGGAATTTGATCAAGCTCAGAGACGCAGACTTGATCAGGGTCGTGAGTCGAGTTGAAGGAATCGACCGTTACGCATTTGCGAGCTCACCCAAAGACGAGCACCGTCATCCCCACTTCGTTTGCGACGATTGTGGACGCGTAGAGTGTCTTCCCGCTGCGGCGATCACGCTGGATGGCCCGTGGGCGGCGTCGGTGAGCAATGCCGAGGTGCAACTCCGCGGCGAGTGCCCGGATTGCCTAGACGCGCTCTGACTTTCCTCTGGGGGTCAGATTCACTGTGCCCCGGCTCGTTCGCAAGCGTCATTGCCAAGCGCGGAAGGGCGTCGGCCAGTGCCAGTGTGCGAGTTCTCGGACCTCATCCGCGCGGTCGGTAGAGCAGGTGTGCGTACAACGTTTCTAAGGTGTCTTGCGCCGAGCGAAGCGAGGGCACCGGCAGTGAGGGCACCGGCAGTGAGGGCACCGGCAGCGAGGGCACCGGCAGCGAGGGCACCGACAGTGCGTGCCCCGACGATCACGCAGGCGGCACCTGAGTCCTAGCAGCCTTCGGGGAAACTGGGCTCGTCGCGGTCTTAGCCGTTGATGGCCGGCGGCACGTCGGCTGTAGCTCGCCCCGCAGCACCGGGAGTTCGCCAGTTCCGCTGCCATTGCCCAGTTCAAGGACGGGTCCCTGGCGGACGCGACGGACTCTTGCGTTCGCGGACGCAGGTCGACCGTGCTGCAGGTCCCCAACTGTCGAACTCTCTGGCTTGGCTGCGAGTCGCCCAGTCCCAGTGCGAGGAGAGCCAAGTTTGAAGCCGCGGCGATCACGTGCACCTGGAGGTGGGCCGCCGCCAGTCCCCATGCTCTCGCTCGTCGCGCGCCGTGTCTCGTCATTCGATGCCCGAGCCGCTCGCATTCAGCTCGTCTGCGGTAGACTCGTCTGGCTTCGGGCGTTTCCCACAGTTCTCGGGCGGCTCTGAGCTCGAGTTCGTACGGATGAAAGCGCACAGTCCGACCCGACCGGTTTGGCAGAGTGCACTCCTTGCGCAACGGGCACTGCCCACAGTGCTCGGCGCCCCAGTGAAATGCTAGGCGGCGGACTTCCGGGGGTGTGATCACCGTCAGTGATTCCTGAGAAGGAACTGCGCTTCGTTAACGACGCCCCGTCTCCCAGTGGCAATCCGACGCTCGCCTCCCTCGCGGTTCCGGTTCGGAGTTGCTCCAGCATGCCGGCGGCTCGTGCGGGTCGGCAGGCGTTCAACCCGTCGTGAGAACGGTTGTCTGACGTTGGTGGCGAGCTTGGCTCGCAACCAGCGCTTGGTGTTGCAGGCGATCACCTTGAAAGCGACCTTCGCACGCACGCGCAGCCGCCGGCGGACGCGCAGCACACCGAGCCCGTGGGCGCGTTTCAGCTCGGAGTTCGTCGCTTCAATACCGGCTCGAATTCTCAAGCGAGTCTTGAAGGGCTCTGTCCGTTGCTCGGTAAGCTGCTGATCTCGAGCGATTTGCTCGAGACGAATCTCGATTTGGTAGCACCCCGAACGCCTGTTCTCAGGCGGGCGTATGCTGCACGTAGATTGCAACGGGCACGCCGAACAATGCGCCGCTTCAAAGTACGCGTGCGGCGCTTTTCCTTTGCGAAGGCGCGTTGAACGCCGGTCGCCGTGGCGTACCGGGGCATGGCCAGCGGGGCATGCGGTCACAAGACCGTTGTCGTCGAATTCAAACTTATCACGCCCGAGCGTCTTGTCTTTGGAGCGGCCGCGCGGAGCGGGGGAATACAAGGTCACGCCGCGTTCTGTGCACCGGGTAAGTGAGTTCCCGTTTCCGTAGCCGGCGTCAGCATACAAGATGCTCGGGAGCCGGTTGCCTAACTGCAATCGCTCGACGGCCGGAACCGCTTGGTCCTGATCGGGGCCTGCTTCTGTCAGCATGAAATCGGTGATGATTTCGGTGCCAACGTTCGAACAGGTCTCGGCGATTTGGACATGGTATCCACCGCCCTTGTGCCCGATGGTCGCATCGGGAGCGTAGGCCGATTGCAAGCTGTGCTTTCCCCCCGTGGGCGCTCGTCGAGTTCGAATAGGACTCTTGCTATCGGAGGTGGGTAACATCGATTTGGGCGGCCCTGAGTCACCGCCATCATCGGTCGTCATTCTGTAATTCTGCTCAAACGCGCGCCGCGCGATCGCGAAGCTCTCAAGTTGGACGAGATCGGTTTCCGTACGCGCTACATCAAGCGCCTCAGCAAGCCACAGGCCAAGAATCTCCATCCGCTCTGGGTATCCCTTCGTCGCCTCCCCGATGGGGTCGTCGCCGGCGAACCAATGACGCAGCGGAGCGCTGAGTGCCGTAAAACTCGCAGCCGTTCGTCGCTGCATGTCTCGTAGCAAGCAGCGCAACACATCTGCGATCAGGCCGCAGCGGCCTTTTCGAGAGATATTCGAGCGAATGTGTGTGGAGTCCAACCGCTGCTCCCCCAACTCAATCGAAAGCTCTTCGATCGCCGTGTCGGTGATCCGGTCGAACAAGCGGCGCAGCCGGACCATCTCGGGATCCACGCGGACGAGTCGACTGCAAAAGTCGACGAACGATCGCCGTGAAAGATAGGCCTCGTCCCCCTAGAGCCCCAACGCATGTTGCCATCGAGTATCGAACGTTAGGCAATCGAGTGCAGCCTGGTCGTCGAGCCCCGACATTTCTTGGAGAATACACAGCCCCAGCTTGTACGCGACGCTCCAACATCCGCGCCAGTCGCTCCATCATAGAAATCTGAGAAGTCGCTCTCGGCTTCGAGCAAGAGCGGGACGACCTGGCGCCGAAACCCCTCCGCCCAACTCTCACGTAGTCGCCGGCGACCCGAATCTCCGAGGCGTGCGTCAGCGCCAAAGATTCGGGTTTGCCAGTCCGTCGGCTTGAACATGAGCAGCTCCACTCGTGAGGTCCTTGTTCCACGTCGTGCGTTCATCGTCGATCCCCCTCCGCGTTTCTTCTCAGGAATCATCGGCTTGGATCACACCCGGCTCCATCTCTCGATGGTGAGTCGCCTGCGCGATGCCCGCAGGGTCGACGTACTCTGCCCTTGGGCTCGGGCATCCTGTTTGCTGCGTCCGCCGCCGACCCGTCAGGTTACCTCGTGTGGTGGTACTGCGGCGGAACGGATCGGGGTCACGGGCGGCCGCGATGTAGATGCACACAACGTTTCTAAGTTATGCCGCGCCGAACGAAGTGAGGGAACCGGCAGCGCGTGCCCCGACGATAACGCAGCTGGCACCTGCCTCCAAGCGCGCTGGCGGCGTCGGCTCGGAGATGGGTTAGCAGGGATGAGGCGGACGTGAGAGCCTGAGTTTGCATCAACGGCGGGCACTCCACCCGCCTCAACCCAGGAAGCACCATGGCAAAGAAACGACTCACACACACGCTCGGCATCGATCTCGGCGATCGCACCTGCCACTTCTGCGTCGTCACCGGTATCGGCGGCGCGGACGAGACTACGGTCTCTGAGACGGCGATTGTCGAAACGACTGACGAGCGTTTCTCCGAGTGGTTCAACAGTCGTGCGCCAATGCGGATCATCGTCGAGGTCGGTACTCACGCGCGATGGATCGCGATGTTGCTCGAGGCCCTCGGCCACGAGGTCATCGTCTGCAACCCGCGGAAGCTGCCGGAAATCTACAACAACCCGAAGAAACCGGACTTCGTCGATGCCGAGACACTCGCGCGGATCGGACACACGGACTCATCGAAGCTGACGAAGCTGACGAAGCTGGTCGACTTCACTCAGCGCGATATTGTGTCGGCGGGCCTGGTCCGGGCACGCGACTGCTTGGTGAAGTCGCGCGGCCGGCTAGTGAACCACATCCGGGGAGTCGTGAAGAACGTCGGTGGTCGAATTCGTGGCTGCGACGGTGCACGTTTTCATCGATTCGGAGAGGACATTCCGCCGGTTCTGGTTCCCGTTCTGACTCCGCTGATGGACGCAATCGAATCGCTGAACACTCAGATCCGCGGCTACGACCGGACGATCGAAAAGCGGCTGAAGGACCGGTATCCCGAGGCTGGCCCGCTGCTTCGACAGCTCCGCGGGTCGGACCGACGACGGCTCTCTACTTCCTCTCGGTGATCGGCAATCCCCATCGATTCGCGTCGGGGACCAAGGTGAGTGGCTACCTTGGGTTCGGACAGAAGCGCCATCAATCAGGCGAGAAGGACCCGCACCTTGGAATCACGCGTACCGGAGCTCCGCTGCTGCGTGCGCTCCTTGTCGGCGTCGCACGGACCTTCATGAACAACGGTGCGCCCGGCTCCGCGCTTCGAGACTGGGCGATCAAGCGGACGAGTGGCGTCACGCGCATCCAGAAGAACCGCATCCAGATCGGTCTTGTGCGCAAACTGGGGGTCCTGATGCTGCACTTGCTGAAATCCAAACAGGATTTCAAACCGTACCCCCGAGGGACCGCGCCCGCGCCCGCCGAGCTTGAGTTCGTCCGTATCCCGGCATCCGCCTAACTCGCCGAACCAATGTCACGAGTCTACAGCTCGGCGCCTCAAGCGCCTGCCAGTTTAGCCAATTCCGGTCGACCACGAACGGCGCAGCCGAACAAGGAGCGAAGCGACGCTCGAAGCGAAGCGAAGCGAAGGGCGTGCGCTGCCAGCGCGGCTCGGAGAGTGTGGCGACCAACCCCTACGATGGAACCCAAAATCCGCCGCGGACTGCCTACGCAACGACTTCGGTCGAACGACACCCGCACGAGAGCGCGGAGAGAAGCGTATGGCGAAGGGTGGTCGGCTGCCGGTGTTCGAGCGACTGGACTCGACGATCAGAGGCACGAACGAAGTAGATTTCGCCTACATAGGCTCAACGGTTCGTTCTTGTACTGCTAAAGAACGCTTTGTTGTGTGCTTCCAACCGATGTCAGTGGAGGCGTGGATCCGACACCGCCACACTGGTTCGCGGCTACGAATCTGAAGGCGTCTTCGGCACCACATTGCTCTCCTGAGCGAACCAGGCCGCGGCTTTTTTTAAGGATGACGCGCTCCTCCTTGAATCGCTTCACCTCACGGCGAAGCCGACGCAGCTCGTCCTGGTCGTTGCTCTTGAGGCCGTCGCTCCGGACGCCTTCGTCGAGGTCGGCCCGCTTCACCCAGTTGGCGATCGTCTGGTCGGTCGGCTCGAACTCACGCGCGAGGTCGCTTCGGGTACGCCCCGAACGGACGAACTCGACCATGCGTTTTCGGAATTCAGGAGAGTACGGCTGGCGATGTCGTTTCGGCATGAAAACACCGTTGATAATGACTCGAAAGGTCTCCGAAAAACCGGGGTGACTTCACTGTGGGAACTGCTCGCGGCACGAATGCAGCTGTCCACGGTAGAGTGATGATGAACGCTCGGATCAAAGAGCTGAACATCGTCCGTCTATGAAGGGGATAGGGAGAACTATCACCCCGTCGCCGACGCGGATGTGCGGGCTCTCTCGCATCCGCACGACACTTCGGCTTGGGTTGGAAGTGCGCGGAGTTGCTGGTAGATCTCGTGGGGTACTTGATCTTCCTATGTCCTCCTGGAAGTCATTTATGAGAGCTATCATGAGACCATTCCTAAAAAGAAGGCGGCTCCGCATTGCAGCGATCGCCGTTGTTTGCAGCGTGAATCTTATGGTCGGAGCCTGCAGCGACGACGCCGCCGTTGATCCGCAACTCGAGCCGGATGCGTCGGCTGACTCGTCCACCTCCGATGTGCAATCTGACGTCGCGCCTGGGACGCTACCCGAAGGGGCGGCCTGCGAGGCGGCCGTTGAGTGCGATCCGGGTTTGATTTGCGTCTTGGAGGCTCCCACGGATGAGGCCTTCAGCTGCGTTGATCCTTCGATTGGTGTCTACGATGACGGCAGCGATCCGGACCTTGGCCTTACGCGGGCAGGGGCTGGCTGGGCACGAAAACGAATCGACGGTTGGGAAGAGAATAACCTTCGCTGCAACGATGGCAGTCCTTATGCCTACTACATCAGCCCTGGGAACGATCCGGACCGATGGCTGATCTTCTTCAAGGGCGGTGGGTCATGTGCCAGCGAAGAGTCCTGCGGGGTTCGCTGGGCCTTGCAGCCTCAGTTCATGAGGCAATATCGTTCCAGCCAAGAGAATCCGACCTATACGCCTGGGCGTCGTAACACAGAAGGGGCAGGGATCTATTCGACCACGGGGCGACTGAACGATGGTGGCGATTTGCTCATTCCAAATGCCTTCGCCGACTACACCGTCGTGCATCTGCATTACTGCTCTTCTGATCTGTTTGGCGGCACATCCCTCCCGGACGAGAACCCGGCTCGGCTTTTCTTTCAGGGCCGTTCCATCACAGAGGCGCTTCTCGGAGAGCTGTTAGCGGGAGTCGATCTTGACCCGATTGGCTGGGAGCTCCCACCAATGTCGCAGGCCACTGAAGTGATTATTGCTGGCGGGTCAGCGGGGGCCATCGGCGCGCGATTCAACATGGATGCGATGGCGGACCGGATTCACGCGGCCAATCCGGACACTAGCGTGTTGGCTATCACCGATTCTGTTCTCATTCCTGGTGTCCGGCCGCATAACTACCCCAGCGAAGCCTCTAACGATTTATGGGCACCCGTCATGGACTTGGACTGTGTCGAAGCCCACGGCGAGGACAGCGCTTTGTGCAGCGATTCACTTCATCTGCTGACTGGAAAAGGAACCGCGACCTACTTTGATGCCGTCGATAGTGGACACCTGGGTGTGCCCGGATCGACTGAGGCGTTTGCCGTTGAGCGCCATATGGCCTTTATGGCAACGGGCGATGGTAGCGCGATGCTGGGCGGCAGGGTCTTTCCCTTCTGCGCTCGCGAAGAGTGCACCACAGACTCTGACTGCGGAGCCGGCAGCGGTTGCCTAACTGGCGTTTGCTTCGACGTGGAGCCCTGTCGCGCCGAGCTGTGCGACCCGGACGACGGCGCCTGCTATGGACTGGACGACGCTCCGTCTTGTTTGGGTGAAGTAGCTTCCCACCGCAACGTCTGTAATGACGACGCCGAGTGTCCAGACGGCGTTGGCTGTTGCGAAGAAGGCGAGACCTGCCTCTCAGGCTACTGCCTTGAGGATATCTACTTGGGTTGCCAAGGCGGTGAGGTGTGTCCGGAGGGCTACCAGTGCACCGGTGCCACCTGCTCGGCCGGAGTCGCAAGTGCCGCCGAGTGCGATTTGCCCGGATATGAATTCACCAATGACACTGGCACCTGCGATCAGCTGATCGGCTGTAGTGCTGCCTTGGCATGCGGTGACGGCTACACCTGCTTAAGCCGCGAGCTAACTCCAAACGGCCAGACCTTCGAGTTGGCCCTGGTCGACGCTCTAGAAGATACAGCCCCCGAGCTTGGAATCTACCTGGCGAACTCGAATACCCATACTGTCGTATCTGGCGCGAAATACTACGGAATCAACATGCCCAACGTGCGCGGCGACACCTTCGCCGAGGCTGTCAACGAGTGGTATGTGGAAGGTGTAGACTATGTTGATCACATCATGAGGCTGCCGGATGTCCCGCTTCCACTCTGGGCCTGGGAGGTGTCTGACGTAACTGCTCAGGGCCTGAGTACGAGTTCCACAGGATGTGAAGACGACGCGATTGCTTTTCTCTTTTGCGAGGTGGATTCGTCTTGTGAATCGCCGGCGGACGCCCTGGCGACGCTTGCTATCGGAGATGAGGGCAGCTCGTTCGCCGGCGGCGACGCTGCAACTGACGGTGCGCGCTTAAAGCTCGTACTTCGAGCTAATCCTGAGTGCACCGCTTCCCCACTAACGGTCGCCGAAGAGGCTGAACTTGTGATTGATCTTCAGTACTCGGCTAGTGCGGAGGATACCCACAGCATTCGACTCAGACTGCCGGCTGGCACACTTACGGAACTTCCGCCTCCACTCTTTCTTGGTGCCGCAGGAACGGTCTACGCTGATGCTGCTCTCTCTTCGATTCTAGTGCCGAGGCTTGAGTAGCCCCGGGGACCGCCTCCCGGCGGCGAAATTGAAACCAATAGCTATCCCGTGGCGCGGCCGAATTCGGACATGAGAAAAGAGATGTTCTCGGCAAAATAGCCGCCGTTGTTTTCCTTCTTGGCGTTTTTAGCCATCCGCACTGAGCCACCTTCCCTTTCCCGCGGCCACCCTGCCATGAACCTGTCCATCCTACGAGCACGCGTGCTCGCTTCACTCACCGTCGGTTGCGCTGCAGTTCTCGCGGCTTGCGGCCCGGACACGAGTTGCGACGAGGACGACACAAACACAGACGCCGAAGCGGTCGACACCGCCACCCAGCCTGATGCTCTCGAGCCGGACACAACCGCACCGGACATCAGCGAAGCGGACGCCGCCGTCCCCGACGTCGGCGAACCAGACGCAGACCGCAGAGACGCGGACGTCGTCGAGCCGGACGCGTAAGACGTTGGTGAACCGGAAATCGATGCGGGTACCCCTGACACCGACCCCGAGCCTGATGCTGACGTCCTCTGCCCGCCAGACGACGTGGCACCCGACGAAGGCACCGACGCTGACGCCGGGCCACCACCCTGCGAACTGCCGTTCACCGGCGTCGATTGCGATGTGTGTTCGGCGGGCTACGACCCAGTTCCGATCGACGTTGACGGAACGCCCGCAATCTCGTGCGCCGCTCTTGGCCCGGTGTGGGGCAACACCCCCATCAGCCCCTTCGGCGTGTACTCCACTGAGGAGTTCGACGGCGAATCGGTGGTCACGGACAACCTGACAATGCTGATGTGGCAGGGAGCGACTCCGGCCGAACCAGCAGCGATCGTCGACGCTCGCAGCGTCTGTGACGCATCGATTTACGCGGGATTCTCGGACTGGCGCCTACCCTACGTTCACGAGCTGACGAGCCTGGTGAACTTCGATGTCACGGCACCAGACTCGACTCTCTCGGCCACGCGCTTTCCCGGCACCAATTCGACGCACCATTGGACGTACAACAGCGTCGTTGAGGGCGTGAACGGGGGCTGGATGATGAGCTTCGGAGACGCGTCGCTGACGGTCGGGCTGAGCGACCAGACGCGCCAGATTCGATGCGTCCGGCCAGTCGGTGGCATCCTCGTCAACGAGGCTCGTTTTGAGCCAGCTGCCGAGCTCGGCGTTGTATTGGACACCTGGACCGGTCTCCAATGGCAGGAAGGGTCGACGCTCGCCGCTTGGACGGATGCGAAGGCATTCTGCGCCGAACTTGAAGCGGCAACGTTCGATGACTGGCGCCTCTCGAGCGTGCGAGATCTTCACGGGTTGGCCGACTTCCGCCTTCGTGAACCCGCCTTGGACGGCGCCGCGTTCTCAGACGCCGCGAACGAAGTGTGGTGGACACGAACCGCGGACGTGAACGACCCAACCCAGGGGTGGTCGGTGGACTTCGAGTTTGGCTCAACCGCTCTTCAGGCGATCGGCGGCGAACATCGGGTTCGCTGCGTGCGCGGCGAGTAGATCCGGCGGCTACGAGATAACTGCCGAAGGCAACCGGAGCCGCAAGGACCCGCAGGAGAGACAGCTCAGAGCTCGCTCATCGTTGCCGCCACGAGGACGAGCATGATAGGCGGAATCACCCTCGCTATTCGATAGTCTCGCCGGCTGGCCTTGGAGAGTCGCCCGCGCGCTTTGCGCTCGGGGCTTGACGATCCGGTCCCTCCGGCGTCCGTCCCACATGTAGAAGGAGTGCGCCGTGGAACACCGCCTAAGCCTCGTGCCTTCTTCACCTGTGATGGCGCTCGGCAGCACTGACCTGGGCGAGCAGGCGGGTGTGCGAAACTGGGTCGCATGCGTTGGCGCATCGAGTGACCGCTGGCCGTCGAGGCTGAACCTCGTTCGCCACCGGAGAGAACAAACAAGCCCCCCCGTCCTTCGTTGATGACCTTCATCGTCGAACGAGTTCAGCGTGACGCAGCGTCTCGCGATTCAGGCGAGCACCAGAAAGCGGTCGCCGCTACCCGGCTGCCTGAGACGACTCCAGCAGTCCAAGCTGCCCGGAATCTGTACAACGTTTCTAAGTTGAGCCGCGCCGAACGAAGGGAGGGAACCGGCAGCGCGTACCCCGACGATATCGCAGCTGTCACCTGCCTCCAAGCGCGCAGCCGGCGTCGGGACGAGATGGGTTAGCAGGATTGAGACGGACGTGAGAGCCTGAGTTTACAACAACAGCGGGCGGCAGCCCGCCTCAACCCAGGAGCAATCATGGCAAAGAAACGACTCACGCGCACGCTCGGTATCGATCTCGGCGACCGAACCTGCCACTTCTGCATCGTCACCGGCGTCGGCGGGCAAGACGACATCACCGTCGTCGAGACGGCCGAAGTGGCGACAACTGCGGAGGCTTTCGCCGAGTGACTCGAGGGCCGCGAACCGATGCGCATCGTGGTCGAGGTTGGCACCCACGCGCGCTGGAGCGCCATGCTGCTTGAGGAGCGAGGCCACGAGGTCATCGTCTGCAATCTGAGGAAGCTCCCCGAGATCTACAACAACCCCAAGAAGTCTGACTTCGTCGACGCGGAGACACTCGCGCGGATCGGACACACGGACTCCTCGAAGCTCACGAAACTGGTGGACTACACCAAACGCGACGTTGTCTCTCTCGGCCTGGTGCGGGCGCGCGATTGTCTGGTGAAATCGCGCGGGCGGTTGGTCAATCACGTACGGGGCGTCGTGAAGAACGTTGGCGGGCGAATCCCATGCGCGGAGGGTCGCCGTTTCCATCGTTTTCGCGACGATATTCCCGTCGTCTTGCGGCCAGTACTAGGGCCTCTCATGGACGCGATCGAGATGGCGAACACACAGATTCGTGTCTACGATAAAGCGATCGAAGCGCGTCTCAAACACTGCTACCCGGACGATGGGCCCCGCCTACAACAGATTCGTGGCGTGGGGCCGACAACGGCGCTCTACTTCCTCGCGGTGATTGGCGATCCCGAGCGATTCAGCTCCGGCACGAAGCTCGGCGGCTACCTCGGGTTCGGTCAGAAACGCCACCAGTCGGGAGAGAAGGACCCGCACCTCGGAATCACACGCGCTGGCTCCCCGCTGCTTCGCGCGCTCCTGGTCGGAACTGCGCGGACGTTCATGGACAAGCGAGCTCCGGACTCGGCGCTTCGTGAGTGGGCGTTGAAGCGCATCGACGGAGTCAGTCGAATCCAGAAGAACCGCATCGTCATCGGCCTCGCGAGAAAGCTCGGCGTCTTGATGCTCCACCTGCTGAAAACCAAACAAGACTTCAAGCCCTATCCACGTGGAGGCCGACCGGCCGAGCCCGAGCTCGAGTTCGTTCGAGTCCAGCTCAGCGCCTAACCTCGAATGACGATCACCGAGTCAACTGCTCAGCGCCCCGCGTGCTTGCCGACTTCAGCCAATTCCGGTCGACCATGAACGGCGCAGCCGAACAAGGAGCGAAGCGACGCTCGAAGCGAAGCGAAGGGCGTGCGCTGCCAGCGCGGGTTCGAGAGTGTGGCGACCAACCCCTACGATGGAACCCAATGTGCGCCGCGGATCCGCCTACGCAACGACTCCGGTCGAACGGCGACCGCACATGAGCGCGAAACGAAGCGTCGGGCGAAGGGTGGAGCTGTTGCGGGGATGTCGAGCGGTTCGATTCGAAGTGGAGAAGACGAATTTGAAGTAGATCTCACCTACATAGGCTCGGCGGTTTTTCTTTACCTGCTAACGAAACGCATTGTTGTGGCCCCTCACCGTTGGTGCTGAGGCCACGACCGATTCGAGCCAGCGCCGCCCGGGACGTTCCTTCGATGGACAGAGCCTTCCATGCACACGACCGCGACGAGGACGTCTGCCAAGCCGGTGTTTCGAAGTCGTGATTGGAAGTCGCAGCAACTCCGATCGGGGCATCAGGTTCTTGCTCCGAGGAGGGCAAGGGGAGCCATCGAAGAGCGCGTGCGTATCGTACGAGGCTCGGGCGTGAAATGGCTACATGGGAATCGCACCAGAATCGCACCAGAACCGCCGAAGGAGCCGCGTCCGCTTCGATCGTCGGAGACTCGACCGGCAGGACCTCTCTTAAGGGGCGTCGCGCCAGCCGCAGTTGGGGCAGTAATAGCCACCGCAATCGACTGCGGCCTCGTCTCCGTTCATGACGCCGTCACTGCACGAGAGCGCGCACGCGGTCCCATGAAATCCCTCGTCACATCCGCATTGCCCATTCTCGAACTGTCCTTCGCGGCATACTCCGTTGCCGTTGCAAGCAGCTCCACCGTCCTCGGTGCCCGGACAGATGAGATTGCATTGCACGCCTGCCCGATTCGGAGGACATCCATCCATCCACTCCGGTGCATGTTGCCGAAGCGCGAGGTCGCCGACCACGCATTCGCCGTGCTCACAGCGCTCGTTCCAGTCGCACCAATTGCCACACTCCCCGCAGTGAAACGGGTTTGAGCGGAGGTTGACGCAGCCCCCCGCGCACCAATCTCTCCCGATCTCGGCAGGGCACGTTTCCCCTTCGTCTCCGACATCGACTCGGCAGAGGTCACGCCCCGTTTGCCGAAGCGCGAGGGCGGCCAAGCGAAACGTCCCAGACTCGACCAGTCTCCCGCGGTGGGGTTCCGATGGCTCTACATCAAGCCGAAAGTCTCGCTCTCCGCTGTGTGATATCGACGGGACGTCCACTCGGGCGATCGACCAATCTTCCGCCGCTGGGATGTCGAAGAACGAAACCGAGAAGTGCACGGCGCCGTCGACCGATTCCAGGTGGTCGTTCAGCCAGCCCCATGCCTGGTAGTGCAGCAGTGCGACACCGTCGGTGAGTTCTACTTCGCCATGTTGACTCCCCATCCACGCATAGTTCCAGACTTCATAAGGAGCCGCGTAGTACACCCCGTCGTCGTTGCTGTACCCACCGGAGGTAACGGTCTGCGGTGACGCGTACCAAGTCAGATTTTCCTCAGCCGGGACACACACCACCGCGTCGGGATCGCCGGCTGGAAGCCAGCGGTCGTTCGGACCGCAATGCCCGCACTCGGTAGGATTCGTTTCACAAACTCCGTTCAGACACGTTCCCCAATCGCCGCCAACTTCGCAGGAACGCCCTTCACGTCGGGGATAGTGAACGCAGCGATCGATCCGTGAGTCGCACGCGGCAACGGAACATGGGCCTGGCTCCTCGCACGGCAAGTCACATCGCTCGTGGCAAACGCTAGGCTCGCCCTCGCAGAACTCGTTCGCTTGGATGCGGCAGTCCCAGCAGCCTGGGAATTCGCCGGAGTCACACTGCTCGTGGGGATCCACGATGCCGTTTCCGCACGGAGTCGGGGACGGGTAGCCGAGGAGAAACCGGAAGCTCTGAATGTGATCGTGTGGGTCCCGCGCGGGGTGCCACTCAATGGCCCAGAGATCGCCCGCCCATCCGCCGCCGGCCGTATGCACGTCGAAGTTTGAGTTATCCGTGAAGTAGGCCGTCTCCTCGCTGCGAGCAACGTCCCGTGAAGACCACTCTGGACGGATCGCAATCCTCCATGGCCGCCTAGCGTGACTGGCCCCGTTCGTGTCGAATTGCTCCGAACCGGGAGACGATTCCCCCCAACGTACATTGCATGACCGCGACTCATGAGTCTGATCTCCTCTGAGACGCGCACGAATCCACCGAAGAGAACGACTTCCACCACGCGGTCGACTCCGCCCTCAGGCACTTCGACGCAGGCTCCAGTGCCGCACAGGCAGCCTCCCTCAGATCCTATCAGGCCCCGTACAGCAAAGTCGACGCCGTCGTTCCCTGGAACGGAGAATCCCTCACAGGGCCCGGTCCACCACTCGCCACCGTTCGGCACCCACGAGGACAGCCCGAGTTCATCGATCGTGAAGTCGTTCACGGTCGGGCGGCGGTCGCACTCGTCTCCGATGCCATCTTCGTCGAAGTCGATCTGCTCGGAATTCGCGGTCTCCAGGCAGTTGTCCTGCTCATTGGGAACCCCGTCGCCGTCCGCATCCGGAAGGGGCGCAAGTACCTCTTCCGAGCTCGTGTCCTCGATCTCGGACGGTGCGTCTTCGGTGTCCGCGACATCGTCGCGGACATCAACGCCCGCTGAGACGTCCGAACCCTCCACGCCCAGGTCGCCTCCAGCAGGTCCGGGGCCCGTCTCACCTCCGCAGCCGAGCGTGATGGCGAACGCGGTGAGAGCGGTGGCCAATTTGGACAGCGGCGCGGCATTTGGTTTTCCGAAACTCTGCGGTCTAGCCATACAGATCAAGAACCAGGAGTCGATGTCACTACTACCGTCATTTGTTTCGCCCTCGCGGGAGAAGTACGACACGAGATCGACGGCGGGTACAACGTATCTAAGTTGAGCTGCGCCGAGTCCGCGAGGGACCCGGTAGCGCGTGCCTCGACGATATCGCAGCTGGCACCTGCCTCCAAGCGCGCTGCCGGCGTCAGCTCGCACGCATTGTTGTAGTGCTCGGGTCGGACTCCCGAGACGCGTCCCCGTGCTCGGGCCGGATTCGCACGGCGGCCCCGGTCTCGAACGCCCGACTAGTGAAGAGAGTGCAGACTCGATTGGCGAATTGTTCAGGGACGCCGGCCGTGTGTGGAACTCGAGTCATACGATTGGATTCGGGCCCGGGTCTATTCGCCAGAGGGATCAACGGACTGACGCTTCCAAATCTCCGCTTGCAGGGACTCGACCAGGCGAATTGCCCGGGTGTCCCAGTTTACCTCACCGGTCGGCCAGTCCCACTCGGCGATTACAAATCGGGAGTTCGCCGCAGCTGGCCCTCGTTCGGAATTGACTCTCGACGTAACGGAGATTTCGTCCCAGTCCCACCCTCCGCTGTCCACTACCGCTGCGATTCCGAGCTCCACTCGCCGACCAGAAATGCCGGCGATCGAGTTCCACACCGTTGTCCCATCCGCTGTGACTGCGACGTGCGTGCGACGGGTACCAGTGAGAGCCGCAAGCAGCGCCAGGGCGCCCGCTGCGATACCGACCGCAGGTGCCGGCCCGAGAACCGTAGCGAGCGCGAACGCGGCGGGAATCACAACGAGCACGCCGAAGCGTCGCTCAATCCGCGTGATCCACCTTGAGTCGATCGTCACGGTATAGCCCTCGGCGTCAGTCACTGCTGCCCATGGCGGACAACGCTGATTTCGTTCACGGAATCGCCGTTTGGACGAGGCAGTTGGTCTGCCATTGGAGCTGTTAGAAGTAATCTGGCTCATGGGAGTCCGAATAGCTCAGGATTGCTTGTGCGCTCACCTCCCAGAAGGTCGACGCCGCGGGCGATGAGGCAACCGGAGGTGCTCTGTCGCTACAACATCGTAGTGTACCGATTCGAATCGGCTTCTGTCACACTCTGTCTCTGTAGCCGAAGACCTGCAACTTCCGGGTCGCCGTTTTGCAAGTTTCTGAAAATGTTGAGGTTCTGTGCGGCCTATTGGAGATGTGCAGATTCGAGACGGGGTTTCTCCCAACAAACCGATAGGAGCAAATGCCGAGACTTTCGAAGTCACGCACGCCGTCCTGTTCCTCCGTAGAGAGATCCGCTTGTTTAAGGTCTAGAACGCGTGCCCCGTCGCCTCGGTCAGGAAGCGCGCATAGTCAGCGGCGCGCTTCATCAGGTCGGCTATATGGGCGACTCCAGCGTCTCCGAAGAGCTCCATCTCTGGGTCCAGACTAGCCGTGGCGATGTGGTGCTTCATTCGCAGGTCGACGATGAGCGGGTGGTCCTTAGGGAATCCCTTCGGAGCAGTCTTTAGCGACGCTCCGTGATCGGTGACTTCGAACTTCGCGCGGAACGCCTTGCCGTCGCGGACGCGCACATACTCGTCCTGGTTTTCATCGATGGCCTCGCGAATCGCTCGAATGGTAGGGCCGTCGGGGCCCCAGATCCCGACGCCGAGGAAGCAGCCCTCGTCAGGGTCCATGTGCAGGTAGAACCCTGGCGCGTGCACATTCTTGCCCGCCTCATGGCGAAACTGAACGCCAATGTTGGTCTTGTACGGAGTCTTGTCCTTTCCAAACCGCGTATCGCGGAAGATCCGCATCAGCGATCCCCCGGTCTTCTTGGGGACAGCGGTGAAGTGCGAGCTCACGGCGTGCAGGTGCGGCTCCATCGCGCGGATGAAGGCGAACGCAGGCTCACGGACGTCGTCCTCGTATCGCTGGCGGTTCTTGTCGAACCATTCGCGATTGTTGTTGAGAGAGATGTCGACGAGGAAGTTGAGAGCGGATTTGCTGAACATGGGACGGTCACGCGGAGTTTTGAAGGCTTCATCGCTACGACGACCGGACGGCGTAGTGCTCGGCATCACGCCGAGCTATCCCAGCTGCTCGGAGCTGACGATCGTGTTGGCTGCGGCTGGATCGATCGCTAATTCGACCATCTTCGAGGCCAACTCGACGTTTGTGCGCGGTCGGAATCGCGCCTTGAGCTTGGAGACCCCGAAGGCTGCGAGAACGCTGAGCGCTCCGCCAGCTACTGCGGCGCCCACCGACTCCAACGGTCGGGACTCATCACGACCTTCACCGCCCGTGATGAACGAGGGCCGAACGAATGTGCAGGGGATGCCCGTTCCGCGGAGGTGTTCTTCGGTCTTCCAGCGCCACTTCAAGTACTCGTTCGCGGAGGCGCTGTTGGTGCCATGGGACGAGAGATAGACGAATCGTGGTGAGACACCTGCCGCAACGCATGCGTCCGCCGTCAACACCGTCAAGCCGTAGTCGACGGCTTCGTAGCTGGGCTTCTTACCCGTTCGCTTGGCCTCGGCTTTGGCTCCAGAGCGTGTGATCCCCAAACAGCCGAAGATGATGTCGGGCTGAACCCCTCTGATTGTCCGCTCGAAGGCCTCCAGCTCCCAGGGCGTCTGGTTGACTATCGCACCGCTCCGGCCGAACTCGGCGGCCAATGATTTCGATCGAGTGGAGCCGGGCCGAATGTGGGCGTGTGTCTCAATGCCGCGCGAGCGAAGCTCGGCGACGATGGCGCGACCGGTGTAGCCGGTGGCGCCGATAACAAAGGCGATCATTGAAAGTAGCTCTTGATGCAGGCGCAGACACGGGCTGTGTCCACCTCGCTAAGGTCGTGGTGCAACGGTAAGCGCAGAATGCTCGTCGCCCATCGCTCGGTTTGCTCAAGCGTTCCGAGCGTGTTGCCGAGCTCGAGCCCCACCGGGGAGGTATGAAGCGGCACATAATGCGTGCGCGCGTCGATCTCGGCGGACTCTAGATGCCGCCGCAAGCCCTCGCAGGCGTCCTCGTCATGCAGCCTCAGAAAGAACGCATGCCCATTCACTCGGGCGCCTTCGGGGATTCGTTGTAGGGAGTAGTCGCCCCGCGATTCGCCGGGAGCGAGATGAGCGCGGTACGTATTCCAGACTGTGCGTCGCACTTCAGTGTTCGACTTCACCGCCTCGAGCTGTGCCAGCAGAAACGCAGCTTGCATCTCGCTTGGGTAGAAGCTCGATCCCACCTCGACCCAGGTGTACTTGTCGACGGCGCCGCGGAGGAACTCGGCACGGTTGGTACCCCTCTCCCAGATATGCTCGGTGCGCCCGATCAGACTCTCATCGTTGATCAACAACGCGCCGCCCAAGCCGCAATGGATGTTCTTGGTCTCGTGAAAAGAGAAGCAGCCGAACGCGCCGAAGGTTCCGAGCGCCCGCCCGTTGTAGGTCGCGTCGACGCCCTGTGCGGCGTCCTCGATGACGGTGAGCCCGTGGGAGTCGGCGAGCCCATGGATGGCGTCAATCTCGTAGGGAGCACCCGCGTAGTGCATCGGGCAGATCGCCCGTGTCTGTGAGGTGATCCTCGTAGCGACGTCGTCCGGGTCAAGCATCATTGTGCTCGGGTCGACGTCGGCAAAAACGACCTTCGCGCCGTTGCGGAGGTACGCTGCAGCGGTCGAGCAGAATGTGTAGGAGGGCACGATGATCTCGTCGCCTGCCTTGATGCCACAGGCCATCCCCGCGAGTTCCATGGCGGCCGTGCAGCTTGTTGTCAGCAGCGCCGCTGGTGCTCCGGTCAACTCCTGGAGCAGCCGCTGAGCGCGCTGCGTGAATGGCCCGTTGCCCGCGTGCTTCCCGCTCGCGAGCGACTCCGCGACGTAGGTCGCTTCACGCTCAGTTCGGTAGGGGGTGTGGAACGGGATCATGCGCGGACAATAGAGCTAGGTAGTGGCACTAGTCACGCGCTGCGCGTTGCGTTTTGCGAGCGCGACGAACCCGAGCGTGCAGACCAACCCAATGGCGGCGAATCCTGCTTGTGCCGCGAAGAAATACTGGTGCCCAGTCGCCCCTTCGTAGTTGTCCAAGAAATAGCCCATTAGCGGACCCATGAAGATGTCGGGCGTGTAGCCAACGACCGAGACTAGACCTGCCGCGGTGCCGGTTAGAGCCGCAGGAACCTGCGCCTCGCCAAAGAGCGCGAAGTAGAGTCCACGGACGGCGTAGACCGCCGCGCTAGTGGCGACGACCGTCACGAAGAGCGTCACAGGAATGCTCGGCTGCAGCATGCCGGTCGCGATGACCAGATCGCCGATGATCATGACTCCGAAGCAAGCGACGATCGTCTTCGCACCTCCGAAGCGGTCACCGAGCGCTCCCGCGCCGAACGCAGCGAAGGGGCGGACCCAGAACGCGAGGGTACCCACTTGCGCGGCCTGGACCTGGTCGAACCCGAACACGTCTTGTGCGTAGAGCCCTAGGCCATCGATTCCTTTGTACCCGGTATAGGCCGTCACCACGATCAGAGCCTGTAGCCACACCGCCGGGTTGCGAACGACGGTCAGCACCTGGGCGGGGGTGACTGACGGGTGTCGCGCCGCTGTGTTCGTCTTGGTGTTTTCTGGCACGAAAAACCAAACAAGCACTCCGGCTAGGACGGTCATTCCCATGAAGATCCAGATCACCTGGCTCAGCGCGCCGGCCTTCTGCGCGAGCGTCGCGGTGTCAGGGTTCTCGGGCATCAACGCGCCAAAAAGGACGACGGTGAGGGTGGCCAACACAGCTGCGAAGAGCCCGCGACCCCCATCGAGAATTCCAAACGCCTTTCCCTGGCTGTCGTCTCCGCCCCACTCGCGCGTCGCGCGGATCATGGCCGCCCAGAAGAGTAAGATCGTGGTGCACCCCCAGAAGCCGAAGAGCAACTTCAGCGTCGCGAAGGACGGGGTCGACGCATAGATGATACCACCCAAAGCAGTCGACAAGAGCGCCGCGGTCATCAGCTTTCGGGCGGGGAATCGGTCTGCGAGCGGCCCGCCGGGGAAGTAGGCCACCATCGCGACGACCCCGTAGATCGAGAACGCGGTGCCGAGCTGGGTGTTCGAGATGTCGAGCACCTCCAGCAGCGTTGGCCGGAAGACACGGGCAACGACGAAGGGAAGCCCGAAGATCGCCTCGCCGGCGACGACCAGAGCCAACATGAAGAGAATGCGCTGAGGCTGTTTCTGGTCTTGCATCGCGCGACGCTACTGGGCCTGCGATGAAGGCGTCAACGGCGCGAGCTATTGGCAGCGCTTAGGACCGGTGCCCGTCTAGGGCACCGGCGGACCGGTGCAGGCGCCATACGTGCAGGTGATCACGTTCAACGTCATCGCTAGGGCTTCGATCCAAACCAGCGTTGAGGTGTTTTGCGGGCTGGGCCCGTCACAGTAAGCGGGTACCGTCATCTGCACGACCGCCTCCTCTGTACGAGTCGCCACCGTTCGGATGTCGGCACCGGGCGCCTCACAGAAGACCGTGAGTAAGAGCCTGCCACTCTCCCAGTCCAAACCGAGGTCATCGTCGCATCCAAGAACGGCATGCACCTCGGAGTCCGAGGCGAAGAGCGCAGAAGCGTAGTCGCCAAATTCATCGACGGCGAAACTCGGAGGGGCCTCCCAGAGCGAGAACTCCACCGGCCCGGAGTCGGGCGGTAGCTCGCCGCAGGTCGATCCTGGATCCTCGCACACGGCCCGCTCGATCTCCTCGGCTCCGCCGCACTCAAGATGGCACGTCGTGCAGAAGTCGCTGTGGGAAGAGCCACATGGCCGCTCTTCGGCGGGCAGACAGTCGGGCGGGGATTCGGAAACACATTCTTTGTAGACGCACCACTCGTCCTCGGAGCACTCCCCCGTACCCTCGTTGCACTAACAGGTCTCACAGCCCTCCCGGGTCATGTCGCCGTCTTCGCAGCGCGCGGTGTGCGCGAACGCATCTGCGTCTGCATCAGTCTCAATCGTCTCCATTTCGGTGTCCTCGACAGGGTCGATGGCCGTATCGGTTTCGACAATCTCGATGAAGACGTCGGCATTGTCGGTTCCAGCATCCGTCTCCGGTGTGGAGGTCTCGGCCATCCCGCAGGCGATGAGTGAAAGAGCAGCGATACAGCCGAGCCTGCGCGTCATGGATGCCACTGGGTTGAAGTATACGACTCAGGACAGTCGGTATGTCATCTGGGCTCCAAATCACGGGCAGCCCCGCCCTCATCACCGTTGGCCGAGAAGCCGAAACTCTCGTTCCTAGAGTCGAACTAGAGTGTGAGGCCGCCAGAGTGTTCGACACTGCGACGGATGAGAGAATCAGCTCCATGATGCGGCCACGAAGCTGGCTCCTGCGCATTCGATGATGCGATTGATCACCCATGCAGCGAGCAGGCTGCCGGAGGCGATGAGGCCAACAGCCGGCATCACGGCTGCTGTCTGTGTTCGCTTCCACAGGTTGAACTTCGCGTTCTCGGTCATCAACATTGATGCCAGAATCGCAGCCTGGCGGGCGATCGATGAGACCGCCAGCTCGGAGACTGCGGTCTCCTCATTGTCCTCGGCGATGCGGGCTTCCTTTTCTTTCGGCCGTTTTGAGCGGATGGGGGTTTGGTAAACGCCTGACTGAACAGCGGCCGAATTCTAAGCAGGGCGAGCGTTTCGCGGAAGCCCGCTTGGGCCTGCGCTCTACCTCGGCCACGCTGTCTTCGTTACTTCCGCGCGGTTCGATAGGTGGATAACGGGTCGGAGTCTGCCCCTTCTCCACCAGGCCCCTGAGTCCACGAATCATTGCGGCGCTATTCGGTAGCATCGTTTGCTACTGGAGCTTGGCGTGCTCGGCGCAACCGTCGCTTGATGAAGCGAAACTCTGCCCGATTCACCCCAGATTTCATGTGCTTAGCTCACACCTTCCCACACATGCTCACACCTGCTGACGACCTCTAGTCGTCGCAGCTGGTCATCTCGAACGTGTCCACGGCCTCTCCGTCGATTCCAATGGCGGTTCCGGTAGCCGTGCAGCCATCGATCTCAAGGTAGAGGAAGTTGTGAACGGTATCGTTGAGCACATCTGTCCACCAGTTGCCCCATGTCGCGTCGCGAACTCCGGCCCCGCCAGATCCCGCGACGATGTAGGTCAGCGCTCCAGGAACCTCAGCGATCTCACCCTCAAAGATCTCGTGGCTCCGCTCGTACTGGTGATCGTGTCCGGCGAGGACCAAGTCTACCCCTGCGTCCTCGAGCATGGGCACGATGATCTCAAGCAGCCAGTTGGTGTTGCCATGCGAACCGGAGGAGTAGGGCGGGTGATGCATGAACGCGATCTTCCACTCGGCGTCCGCTGACTCCGCGAGGTCGTTCGCGAGCCATCCGATCATGTCTTCCTCGGACGGACCAATCGTCGTGAGGTAGCGGAATTCGTTGGAGTCGAGCGAGATGAAGTGAACGTTCCCGTAGTCGAATGAGTAGTAGTACTCCTGTTCGAGCGGGTTCGGGGACTGCTCTGGCAGATAGTAAACTCCGAGGTATCCGGCGGCCAGACCGGTCTTGTACTCGTGATTACCGGGCGTCGGCCAAGCGGGAATGGACGCCATCAGGTCCGTGTAGACATCAAACACGTGGGCCTCGAATTCCGGGTACGTTCCGCTGCCGTAAGCCATGTCGCCCAGGTGCAGGAAGAGGTCGGAATCGACCTCCATCATGCGATCCCGGACCGCCAGCTGCTCAGCGGACCCGTTGCCGGAATCTCCCATCGCCAGGATACGGACCGGCTTGTCGTGTGTCGTCCAGGCGGTGTGGAACGAGGCACCACCTACGAGAAGTGCGCCGTCGACGTAGATTTCGTAACAAATGTCCGAGTCGGAGGGCAGGCCCTGCAGCGTCGCGTCGTACGCCGTGTAATCCTCCGTATCGCCAGTCTCCGCCATCAGGAATGGGCGGGCTTCCGCGGTGACCCGGAACCACTCGTCGGTACCGGCGACCGAGAAATGAACGAAACCCTCGGCGCCGAGTGTGTCCGTCCACGCAAGTCGGCCGGTGTCGGTGAAGACCGACTGCACATAGGGCGCGCGCCGAAGCCCTCGAGCGGTGTAGATCAGCGGCGACCCGCAGGGGCCGTCCGCCCCTAGCGAGTTCGTCTCTGCTTCAGGATCGGGAGAAGTGGGACCGTCGACCGGCTCGCCCTGGGGACCGGTGAACACGTCGGCCGTATCTGCGTCCTCAGGATCGGTGTCTGACGCCGCGTCGGCATCCGCGCTGGTGTCCGAATCGGTCACGTCGTCGATCGTATCGGGCTCGACTCCGATTTCCGCCGGGACGTCCTCGGCGCCCTCGACGTCCTCGGCGCCCTCGACGTCCTCGGCGCCCTCGACGTCCTCGGTGCCCTCGACGTCCTCGGCGCCCTCGACGTCCTCGGCCGCGGCGTCGGTAGAAGGCGTCTCCGGAATCTCCCGAGTCTCGGGAGCGTCGTGAGAGCAAGCGCTCACGAGGAGCGGAGCCAGCGCTAGAATGCGGATCAACGATGTCTTCATGTGCAGATTCCTAGCACATTGCTCCATCTTGTCGAGGTAGGTAGCGCGGGCTCTTGCGCCGAGACTGGAGTTCGGAAGCGAGGTGCCGCTATAGGTGCCGCTATAGGTGGCACTTGCTCTATCCCATCGGATCCGTTCATGCTTCGATTCATTGTCCTGCTCACTCTGTGCTGCGTTCTTGCGCCCTCGACAGCTTCCGCACACGGAATCTGGGGGCATATCCATGTCACGGGATGGGCCATCGAGAACCTACCGCCCGGCGAACTGCGCGACTTCTTTGAGGAACCCGAAGTCCTCAATGCAGCGCTCTTTGGAGCAGCGTTCACCGACTCCGGCTACTTCCCCCAGTCCGGCGAACTCTCGCAGCGCTCCAGAGCGTATTCTGAGCACACGCACTGGGAGCCATTTATCGAGTCATTCATCGTTTGGATCATCGAAAATGACCCGCCGCCGTGGGACACTGTCGAGTCGCGAATGAGGGTCGGATTCATGATCGGGTGCGCCTCCCACGGCCTGCAGGACGAGATTTTCGACTCGCTCTTCCTCGAGCACAT
>JBLHWZ010000042.1:0-27965 GCA_047629415.1 Bradymonadia bacterium
CCAGCGAGATCGTATTCGCCGGGAGGATACATCCCTGGCATTTCTGCCGTCTCGCCGCCTGCCAACCAGCAGCCAGCCTGACGACAGCCTTCAGCGATACCAGCAACGACCGCTTCGCCGACTTCAGGCTCAAGCTTCCCCGTCGCGAAATAATCCAAGAAGAATAAAGGCTTAGCCCCGACAGCCAGAATGTCATTCACGCACATTGCGACACAATCGATCCCGATCGTGTCGTGATTGCCAGTGGCGAACGCGATCTTCAACTTGGTACCGACACCGTCAGTACCCGCCACCAAGTTCGGGCTGTCAGCCGCGAAGCCGGCGGCGGCGAGGTCGAAGACGCCGCCAAAACCACCGAGCCCGCCAGTGGCTCCGGGGATTCGCGTGGACTTCGCCAATGGCTTGATTCGATCGATCAGGGCATCGGCTGCGTCGATGTCAACGCCGGCCCTCGTGTAGTGGTCGCTCTTCGCTGTGCTCATCTTCGTCCTCACTTGTGGATGCGGGCCGTTTAGCGATTCAAGAGCAGCTTGGCGAGACTCACGAAAAACGAAAGAGGCCATCACCCGCGGAGCCGGGTGATGGCCTCAGTCACGGTCGTGGGAACCGTGAATCGTTTGCTTCGCTAGGCGAAGAGGAATGGGCGCTCGGCGAGACCGCTCTCGTAGCGAGCGAGGAAGTGCTCGTCGCCGATTGCGTAGAGCACCATGGAGCGAAGGCGGGCATCGCTCACAATGAACTCCCTGGTTCGCGGGTTCTCGACGCGTCGGTCCCATCCGCTGGCGACAAGGACTTCCTCGACCGCGGTCCGGAGATCACCACACATCAATAGCCCAGCGCGATCTGCGAACTTCATCGCGGAGACAGTCCAGTCCTTGCGAACGCCCATGAACTCGGGGTGATCCTGCAGGGCCGAGGTGGCTGCGCGACGTTGGGACATCACCATAAGGCCGCTCAACTCTTCGTCGAACTGGCCGCTGATGCCGCCTGGGAGGTTGGCGCGGTCCGCCAGCCCCTGGAAGAACTCGTCGACTACGCGACCGTCCGACCAAGTGTAGGGCACCATCTCGCTGAAGAGCATGGCAGCGGTCCAGCCGGCCCAGAAACGAGCTGCCAATGGAGTGGAATCTCCAATACGCTCTTCGGGAACCCAAACGTTCTGTAGGTCGAATGCGCGGACGCCTCGTCCCTGGTCACCAACGGTAACCTTCGGGCGCTGCACGTCTAGCCATCGGCAGGCCGTGTCCAAGAACGTATCAAACGCTGCGAACTCCTCTCGACGAAACTTCCGACCTCCGAGAGACTTCTTGCTCGGAGCGTAGCGGCTCATCACTCTCTCAGCGAGAGGTGCCGTGGCGCTCAGCACCGCCGCCTCTTCCTGTGAGTAGAGTCCCGCGCCGATCAAGCTCCATGCCGCGGAACCGGGCAATTCCCGGCTGGGATCCCGACGAACGTGCTCGTCCAAGGGCTTCACGTTCGCGCCAAGGGTGGCTCGGACCTGACGGGCAACGCGAAGCCGCCCGTGCATCTGCATCTCGCGGAACAAGTCCTCGAGCTGCGTGAAGGCATCTTCCCAGAGGCGCGCCTCGCCAGCGCCGGTGTCTAGCGCATCTACGAGCAGTGGCACGGCATCGCGGACTCGGCCTGGTTGCTTTGCGACTGACTTGGCATGACGGAGGATCGCATCTGCGGACGTGTCGCCGAGCGAGCGCGCCTTTGCGAAGGCTTGCTCTGCCTCTGACATGCGACCGATGACCGCGAAGTTGAGCTCGCCGATGTACTTCCAAAGGCGCGCTGCGTGAGCCTGCGGGATGTCCAGGCGGGATTCCGCGAGCAACATTCCGAGCTGGTCAGCGAAGCGAACTGCGCCGTTGTTACGCCGGTAGAAGTCCTCGAGACCCCCTAGAGTGGCGCGGCGCTCGGGGAAGCAGCTGAAGAGCATCCAGAGGATCCGCTCGGCTTCCTCTTGTGAGTCCAGTCGGGTCCCATAGACCCGCGCAAGTAGCTGCCAATTCCGGACGTCGTCTCCGTTCGGGGGCTCCTCAAGGTGAGTCTCCAACAGGTCGACGCAACGCTCGGCGTGGCCGAAGCTAGCGTGAGCAGACGCTAAACGAACGCCCCACTCTTTCGCGTTCTCCGAGAGCGCGTATGCGTCTTCAAGGCAGGTGAGCGCGCGCTGCTTGTTGCCACCGTTCATCTGATGAAGGTCAGCTAGGCGGCCCAATAGCTCCACGCGCCCGAGACCGTCGGCGCCAGCGTCGAGGCAGGCCTCCAGTGTGAGACGTGCTGTGTCCATTTGGTCTTCCAACGTCTCGAGACGTGCCTTCTCCAACGCGATCGCGGCATCGGCAGGAGCGTGCAGCGTGCTGTACTCCAAGGCCTCGATGGCTTCGGGACGACGACGTTGCACTTCCAGGCAGCGGGCTCGACGAAGGGCAAGTTGTGCAGCTTCTTCGGCCTCGGGACGTGCCTGCGTGAGGTGGTCGACGATGGCCTGCTCAAGCCCCTCAAAGTCGGACACGCGCGTCATCCGATCGTAGAGCGCGTCTCGCAGGACGGGGTTGAAGCTCTGAACGTTCGCGGCGTTCCGGAGCCACTCGCGTCGCTCGGAATCCTCAAACCCATCCTCATCTACGAGGTCGAGCCAGGCCTGCATCTTGCGATTCGGTTCTACGGTCTCTTCCGCGAGCGCGATCCAGCGATCGCGGAGGGTCTCGGTGTCCGCCAGTGCACGAGCAGCAAGCGCTGCGAGGCGCGTACCGGTCTCTGTTCCATCCGTGTGCTTCAGCTCCCCAAGAGTCACATGACCAGCAGCCATCCGCTGGAAAATGTCGCGCGCTTCAACGCCCACAAAGTGAAGGTCCACTGAGCCGTCTTCGCGGTTCAGCGTCGCGCACATCTCCGGGGTGAGGTCGGCGTCAAGCTCGGGCAGGTCATGTCGAACGATTCCCTCGTCGACTGCCGACCAGTGAGTCCGTGCAACCTCGACGGGGCCGGCGGGCGCCGCAGCGCGCACAGCCTCGGCCAAGCGGACGTCGCCAGCTTGCAGAGCGATGATGGCGCAACGTTCCGACGCGCGCACGTCTTCGGGCCACTCTGCAACCAGGCAGGTCCATGCGTCGTCAACAAGATCCGACTCAACGATCGCCTCACCACGTTCGACGATGAAGAGCAGCGCCTGACGTCGGAGAGGTCCCTTAACGCGCTCCGACAGCTCTCGGACGCATCGAAGAGCGATGGAGCGCTCATCGTCCGTAATCTCGGTGTCCGCCCATACTCGGTCTAGAGCGTTCAGGCAGACCGGACCGCTGATGCGATCGGAGAGCGCCTCGATGTAGAATTCGAAGGACTCTCCTGGATGGTCTAGCGACCACTCAAGGAGCTCCGCCATTCGGAACGCCAGCTTTGCACGAGAGCCGGGATCGGGAGCCTCGTCGTGTCGAAGTGCCAGAACTCGAAGGCGTTCGTGCGGGTTCTCAGTCGCCTGAAAGAGTCGGTCCAGCCAAACGAGTGCGACCTCACGGTCGACGCCCTTGCCCGCGGCCAATTCCTCGTAGCAGCGAACAGCAGCTGCCGAGTCGCCAGTCCGAGTTGCGTGCAGTTCTCCGAGAAGATGCAGACACCGACGCCGTTGGATGTCCGTTCCGATGTGCGCCATTTCGCGCTCGGTCATCTCAACCAGTTCATCCCAGCGCTCCTGAGCGGTGAGAATCTGGCCGAACCCCTGAAGTGCCTCGCTACACGTCGGCTCTTCATCGAGCGCGCGGCGGTAGAAGTTCTCGGTGAGCACGATCTCGCCAAGGTGCCGTCGGGCGATCTCGGCGGACCGGCAAAGAATGGCGACTCGGACGCGGCGCTCATTCGGAGTCAACTCAAGTTCGGTCTCGTTGAGTTCGAGAAGCTCTTCCCATCGTTGTTGCTGTGAGAGCAACCGCCCGAGCGAGGAGATCGCCGTTCCGTGTCCTGGAGAGACGTCCAGTAACTCTCGGAAGACCTCGATCGCCAGACCTGCATCCCGCAGGCGAATCTCGGCGACGTCGCCAGCTCGCTCAAGAAGGAACACCTTCTCCCGTCCAAGTCGGACGCGGGCTGCGGACTCACGGAAGTGATCGAAGAGGTCCTCCCATCGAAACTGTCCAGCGAGCAAACGGGCCAGGCGGCGCACCACAGGCAAGTAGCACTCGTGATCGAGCGCAGAGCGCAGGTGACGCTCTGCCGAGACGGCGTCGCCTAGCTCGTTGAGGTAGAGGTCCGCCTGACGCTCATGAAGACGAACGCGGTCGCCCGACGACAAGTCCGTAGTGAACTGGCTCTCGCCGAGTGTAGCAAGCTCTGCCCAACGACCTTCGCGAGCATAGAGCGTGCCCAAGAGGCGAATCGCCGGCAGGTAGCCGGGAGCCTCGATGAGCGCGTCCTGCGCGTAGCCAATCGCCTCCTCGCTCATCCCCAGGTCGGCGGAGACCCGCACGGCGAGGCGGGTCAAGTAGTCAGCTCGCTCAACGCCGTTGGCTGCGAAGTCGAGACCGGTGCCCAACGCATCTACGAAGTCGTCGGTTACCACCGCGCCCTGCTGAGCGCGGGCCTGGCTGAGGAAGCTGGCCGCGACTAGCGGTGAAACGTCTGCCCCCTTGATTCCGGCGGTCAGAGCACTCAGGCCACCGGGTCGGTCGTTCAGACGACGGCCGCGTATCAGGCCAAGCTCGTATTGATACCGAGTCCGGATATCGACGTCGTCCTCTGCACCGACGGCCTCGCTAATCAGCGCCTCAGCCGAGGAGAAGTCTCCTCTCTCGTAACAAGCGCGAAGCAGCGGCCGCAGGGCTTCCGCCGAGCGGGAGAGTTCGAAGATTACCTCGTACCATTCGAGGATCGCTTCATCGCGGCTTCCGATCGCTTCGCTTGCAGCGACGATCGCGAGCGCGGCATCCACAGCCCACTCATCGGCGCCTTCCCCCAATCCGCGCAGCTCTCCCCAGCGCTGTACGCGCAACTGCAGCGCTTGTGACGGACGGCCGGCAACGACGAGAACGTCTTCCAGAGTCGCTCGATAGACGGCGATGATCTCATGGTCGACGTGAGCGATCAGCGGCTCCAGATCTCGGAGTACCCGCTCCGCTAGATCGGCGCGTCGCCCGAGGCGGATCATCACCTGCGCCAGGCCCACGCCCGCGGTGACAGCCTGCGTTGGCGACGTGGCAACCTTGGCCTCTTTTCGGTAGGCGTCGAGCACGCCGTCGGCGTCATTTTCGTCACGCGCGAGCCGACGAAGACCGGCGAACGCGCGGGCATCCGCGTCGTCGTGCGCAGTGCTCTCCGTGTAGAGTTCTTGCGCCTTCTCGGTGTTGATGAGGCCAAACTCGGCCGCCTCTCCAGCAGATGCTACTAGTGTACCTGCGCCCGCACCGGCTCCCACAAGCCCTGCGTCGCGTCGCCACTGAAAGATAAGTTGTTCAATGAGCCGAGCGGACGACCGTGTATCCCTCTCCGAGGGTACGATCGTCGCGCGTCGTCGCGCTTCAGGATTTTCCTGTTGTTCATTCATCGCTTTGCTCCGTTGCGTGAAAAGATCAACCAAAGGTCTTGTCGTCCGGATCCGGCGAGAAGAGCTGCGCTTCGCTTGCACCAAGTGCCGCTAGCCGCTCCACTGCCGACCGCTTCTTTCGACGCCAAGCTACCAAGCTCAACGCCGCGATTGCGCCCCACGCTCCACCGCCACCGCCGATTGCCGGCGCCCACTTATAGCGGGTGGATACATGCGACACCCAGAGCGCCTCTGCCGCGGCAAGGGGAATCCCTGCTTCGGCCTCGAACGCTACATTCCACTCGGCACCGTCTTCACGAAGGCGGCGCATGACACCCACAAATACGCCATCGCCATAGTTCTTCGTTATGTACTGAACGAAATGAAAACTCTGCGCATAGGCCAGCCCCGCGGACGATGCCGCTGCGGGAAAGCCGTTCGTTAGCTCATCGAAGTCGTAGAAATTCCCGCTCAGCCCCGCGGAGATCATCGTGGTCGCTCGCTCGATCGACCACTGCTCAGCGGTCGCTACAGCGAACCCCTCGTTGAACCATCGAGGGACTCGGCGGCCGCCCGATGCAACATCGACAGCCATGTGCGCAAGTTCATGAGCAAGTGTCGACTCCCACTCCGGGTTAGCCGACCGGATAATGACCGCCGACTCCGAGTAGATCGCCAAGCCAGCGGCCCATTCGGGGTTCCGAGGCGGAACATCGCGGCGTACAAACCAGTCATCGATCTCGCGCTCAACGCTGACCGTAATCTCACCGCCGCGCTCCGGCACAACGTTGCCGACACCCGCGGCAGTGGCCACGAGCGGCCAGTTGTCCTCGACAACCTCCGCGGCCATCTCGGCGAAGCGCTCCATGCCTTCGGGCGCGTCCACGATGAAACGCAGCGCGCCTGACTCCACGACGATTGGCTCTGACCGCTCCTGTGCGAGCACCGGTTCTGAAAAGACCAGCGCCGCTACTGCAACCATTGCGAGGGATAGTTTACGCATGAAGAACCTCGGCCGCAGCCTCAAGGGTAAGCCCGTCGATCTCGACAATCTTTCGCTTGCCGGTCACGCCGGAGACTACTCGGACGCTGCTCTTTGCAACTCCGACGAGGCGGGCGAGGAACCGTGAGATCTCTTTGTTGGCGGCGCCGTCTACAGGGGGAGCCGCCACATGAAGCTTGAGCCGGTCGCCGTATTCTCCAGCGAGTCGCGAGCGAGTGGCACGGGGCGATGCGTAGAGCGCGATCCGCACACCCTTGTCTGTTTGCGTCAGCCACTGGCTCATGCGAGCTCCTCGGATCGCGCGGCGGCGGCCAGCACTGCTTCGATAGCGGCGTTCCGCATTCCATGAATCTCAAGGGCGCGAACACCGGCGATGGTGGTCCCTCCTGGAGACGCCACGCGGTCCTTCAATTCAGCCGGCGAGCCGTCGTGTGCCGCCAAGAGTGCCGCAGCACCGGTGAGCATCCCCGAAACGGCCTCGCGCGCCAGTGCCCGAGGCATCCCGCCGGCGACCGCGCCATCGGCGAGAGCTTCCGCAAGGACGTATACGAATGCAGGCCCCGACCCGACTATGGCGGTCGCAACGTGCATGAGTTCTTCACGGTCCAAACGCACAGTTGTTCCGACAGCGTCGAACACCCTTACGACTTTCGATACGTCGTCTTCGGATGCTCCGGCTGTCGCAACCAACGCAGTTGTCGACTTACCAACCGCAGCCGCAGTGTTCGGCATTGCGCGAACGACCGGGGTGCCGTCCGGCAGACCTGATTCGAGTGTGGTGAGGGTCACACCAGCCGCCACGCTAACCACGCAGGAGCGCCCCGAAAGCTGTGGGAGAATCGCCGGGACGATGTGTGGTTTAACGGCAACAATCACTATGTCGACCGCGCTCTCGAGCGCCGCGACGGAGTCAGAGCCAGTACCTCCGAATGCCGCGACTTTGGCGGCGTCGGCGTCGAATCCGTGGATTCGCGCGGGGTCTGCTCCACTGAGCAAGAGGCCCGTAGCGATCGCGGCCCCCATGTTGCCCAGTCCAATAATTCCAATGTGAATGTCCAGGTTCATCGTATCCCTCGAGGTCCGAAGATTGCTGTTCCGACGCGCACATGTGTGGCGCCCTCTTCTACTGCGACCTCTAAATCCTGGCTCATACCCATCGAAAGGAGTGTCAGGTCTGGGTGTGCAGGGTTCAATTCATCGCGGAGCTGTCGGAGCGCACGGAAGTATGGGCGCGCATCTTCGGCATCCTCGACCAGCGCACCGATCGTCATCAGCCCGACCGCTCGCAGGTTCGTCGTCTCCGCAACTGCCGTAAGGAGCGCTGGCAACTCATTGGGCTTGCAGCCCGACTTTGCCGCGTCGACCGAGACGTTGACCTGAATCATGACGTCCTGTGAAGCGCCTTCCTTCGCAAGGGCCTTCACCAAGGACATGCGGTCGACCGAGTGCAGGCACGCGACTCTGCCGCAGACGTCCTTCGCCTTGTTACTCTGCAAGTGGCCAATGAAATGCCAACGAAGAGTTCCTACGTCGTCACGCTTCGACTTCCAGTCGTTGACGTAGGATTCACCGAAGTCGCTGATTCCGCATTGGCGCACACCCTCGATAGCTTCGGCGCCGTGGGTCTTCGAGACTGCGATTAGTGTCACTTCCGACGGGTCTCGCCCGATGCTCTCACACGCGGTGCGGATCCTCGCCAGCTGGGCATCAATCTTCGATCTATACATGGTCCGGTGCCTCCCATGCGTACCCAGTCATCATCCCCGCATCCTGAAGGCCCGCGACAACCTCACCGATCGGTAGCCCGACCACGTTCGTGTAGGACCCACGAATGCCTCGAACCAGGACGGCGCCCATTCCTTGGATCCCGTAGGCGCCAGCCTTGTCCATTGGCTCACCTGTGGCCACGTACGCTCGCGCTCGAGCCTCGGTGAAGTCTCTGAATGCAACCTCTGTCGTCACGGCCTGTGTTGACACGATCGCACCAGCCGCGGTGTCAAAGATACTGAACCCGGTAGAAACCCGGTGGCGTCGACCACTGAGGGCCGTGAGCATCCGGACCGCGTCCGACTCATCTTTGGGCTTGCCCAGGACATGTCCGTCGGTAGTCCAAACGATGGTATCCGCGGCGATTCCCACTCGCGGCTCCGAACCCGAACGAGTGCGTATCGCCGCCTCCGCCTTCGTCTCTGCGAGCCGAGTAACGAGCGCGAGCGGGTCTTCATCAACCCCTGGCGCCTCGTCTACGTCGACCGGACGCGTCGTGACATGAAAGCCGACTTGCCCAAGGAGCTGTCGTCGTCGGGGAGATGCGCTGGCAAGAAGAACGGGAAACATCGTCGGCACAGTTGCGGTGAGTTACTGTGTCACACGGTACTTATCCCACATGCCTCTCGGCAAGTTATCGGCGCATTTAGTTCACCCTCCGCGACGTCCAGCGTGAACCGTCGAACATCCAGCTAACTACTGGGTGAAATGTGCGTCCGCGTTAGTCAACCAGCCGCAAACATTCTGACGAACGCCGAATTGTTCGCCGACCTGAGCGATCTTTCGCCTCCCTATTCTCCGCGTCCTGGACACCCTGTTCGCTGACGAGAGACAGCTACCCTTGCGAGCGCCGAGCGTCGGGTCAATCGATCTTCCGATAGACACCGACCACCTTGCCAAGAACGACCGCCTCACGTGCGTCCGTCAGGTCCACGATGATGTCTTCCATCTCGGGGTTGGACGGCGCGAGGCGAAGCTTATCGCCCTCCCGATAGTACCTCTTCACCGTCGCGTTCCCATCCACCATCACAGCGACGATTTCGCCCTTTCGAGCCTCGTGCTGCTTACTGATAAAGATGATGTCGCCATCGAAGATTCCGTCCCCGATCATCGAATCGCCGGTGACCCGCAACGCGAAGATCGGTGCCGAACCCCGAGTTTGGATCATGGAGGGATCCACCTGGATGTGTTCCTCCGCGGACTCGATCGCCTCGATTGGGGCGCCAGCCGCGATCCGACCCAGCAATGGAATCGACAGTGTCTCGGGGCCAGGTTCCGAAGGACGAGTGCTGAACTCACTCAGTTCGTCTGGCAGGTTCATGATCATAATAGCGCGGGATTGGGAGCCCTCTCGAGCGATGAAACCCTTTCTCTCCAACGCCTTCAGGTGGTCGTTCACGCCGTTCGTCGACTTGATGCCTAGCGCGTTCCCAATCTCTCGAATGGTCGGCGGGAATCCGCGGTCACGAATTGTCTCTGCGATGAATCCCAGAACCTGGAGTTGCCGGCCGGTGAGGTCTTTCATGTAACTTCCTACGAGTTCCCGAGGTTGGTGCGCCGCGAGACGCTGGCTCTGCGAACTACAAAGCGTCGCGCCCATGCACTGTACACACGTCACTACTGAACACTTGATCCGTGGTCAACTCTTCTCTAAATTGCAGCCGACCCATTCGTTCTGAACTCGCCTATGTAATACGATCTGCCGTCCCCGATGACCCAGTGTTCGCGCCAATGCCTCGTGTTTATCTAGCAGCTTTCCTGTCCCTTGTTTGTCGGGAGTCGGGTAGATCGGGGTTGCCTGCTCCGTCAGCCCGTCTGTCCCTTGAGCGTCTGAGCTCGTGAGTAGCAAGGGCGGCGGAAGCAGTGCTCCCCAGCAGAGCCCGAATGGTTGCCTGACGTAGATGTCGAAATCACAAGGCTGGGCGCGTCTGGGGAGCTCGCTCCTCAAAACCGACCACCCAGGAAATCGAAATGTCGACCAAGTCCGTAGCTGGAATCGATGTCTCCTCGAAGAAGCTCGACGTCTGCCTCTTGCCTAGCGAAGACGAGTTCATCGTGTGGAACAGCCCGAAGGGCTTTGCCTCCTTGATCTCCCGGCTCCGTGAAGCAAACGTAGCGCTCGTCGTCATGGAGGGAACCGGAGAATACGAGCGCGCCGCCCACAGGGCGATCGCGGACGCCGGCTTCAAAGTCCACGTCGCCAATCCCCGGCGCGTCCGCGATTTCGCTCGAGCCTCGGGTCGTCTTGCGAAGACCGACAAGATCGACGCCCGTGTGACCGCCCTCTACGGGCTCGCCTTCAACCCGACGGCGACGTACCTGCGTGATGAGGGCGAGCGAGAGTTGCAAGGACTTGTCGTTCGTCGTTCCCAGCTGGTTGCCATGGGCGCAGCGGATAAGGCCCGTGTCAAGCACCCAGCCTGTGTCTGCAAGGCGTCGACCACTCGCATGTTGAAGAACAGCGCCGAGGAGATCGCCCTCGTCGAGAACGAGATCAAGGCCCTCATTGAGACCCGCTCGGCGTGGGTTGCGAAGGCTCGCCGACTCCGTACCATGCCCGGCATTGGCTTCGTCACGGCCATCTTCATCCTCTCCGACCTCCCTGAACTCGGCAGGCTCAATCGGCGCGAGATCGCCAGTCTCGTCGGACTTGCCCCAATCAACCACGACAGCGGCGAGCACAAAGGAAAGCGAAGAACCGCACACGGCAGAGCGACCGTCCGCACCGCGCTCTACCTCGCCAGCCTCACCACGGCCCAAGAGAAACGACCATTTGGACCCTTTCGTCTCCGCCTCATCGCCAACGGGAAGCCCAGGATGGTCGCCCGCGTCGCAGCAATGAGAAAGATGATCGTAACCCTCAACGCGATGCTACGCGACGGAGTCGATTTCACACAATCGGAGGCCCTAGCCGCATGACCTCTGACATGGTTGCTCCTCATACCTAGATCGCCCAAGTTTTCAGAAACTTGCGAGTGAGCACCATTACCCTTCTCGGCACCTCCGCCCCCCGTGCCGATGCTCTACTTCTCTCTCGCGTTCAACGTGGTCTTGGTCGTCACCCTCGTCGCCGTTTGCCGACCTCGGGCGAACCTCATCGTGGCCAACATCGCGCTCCGGCAACAGCTGGCCGTTCTGAAGGCGAAGCCCCCCCTCGCCTCGCCAACCAACACCGGCTCTTCTGGATAGCCCTCCGACGATGGTGGCCCGCCTGGCGAATCGTCCTCGTGGTCGTTACGCCCGAAACGGTTCTCCGCTGGCATCGCGCTGGCTTTCGCGCGTTCTGGAGACACCGTTCGAAGTCGAGTGGGCCGCCTTCGATCGGACTACCGATCCGACAAGCCATCCAGCGCATGCACGCCGACAACGCTACGTGGGGCGCGCCCCGCATCCACGGTGAACTCCTACGACTCGACTTCGAGGTGAGCGAAGCCACCGTATCGCGCTATCTCGCCCGACTCGGACCTCGGAGGCCGAAGCAGCACTTCAACCAGACTTGGACAACCTTCCTCCGCAACCACGCTCCCGAGTTTTCGGCGATGGACTTCTTCACCGTCTACGACGTGTTCTTTCGGCGGCACTACGTCTTCTTCGTCCTTGATCACGAGTGCCGAAAGATCCGCCACTTCGCCGTAACCATCCAGCCGACCGGCGCATGGGTCTTGCAGCAACTCCGCGAGGCATTCCCTTACGACTCCGGCCAGGGCAGACGGCTCATCTGCGACTCCGATCCCCTCTTCTCGCGCAACGTCCTGCATTTCATCATCGGCGTCGGCATCAAGGTCTACCAGTTCCGAGGAAAACCGTGGATGAACGGGCACGCAGAGAGATTCGTGGGCTCGGTACGCCGCGAACTTCTCGACCACGTCATCGTGCTCAACGCCAAACACCTCAGGCGACTCATGACGGCATACGTTTCGTACTATCACGACGACCGGACGCATATCTCGCCCGGCGGCGGATGCTAGCTGCACGCGGAACAAACTTCGGATTCGGTTCGGACCCGACTTCGAAGCTCCGCGATCTCGCTATGGGGAGGGACAGGTACTGCGCCAGGACCTCCTGAGATACTTCCGCCGGATCCCAGCCGGGGAGACCGGCCGCTCGGCGCATCTGGTAGGCGGCGTCGTGGCCGAAGTAGTTGGGACCCGCACCCCCTAGTCGGACTCTACCCGCTCCAACCCGGCGAGCGACTTGCCACGGGCGGTACATCCAGCTTCAGTCGGCGAGCCTCCCAAACGCACGTTTCCGACCCACCCTTCGCCGCCTCTCCTTTGCCAAGCCAGCCAACTCCAAACGCTCCGATCACGATCGCCACGCTGCTCACGAAGCGCTGGTACGATCGTAGCGGCAAGCTGGGCCTGGAGTTCTGGGTACGCCACGCCGGCGGCGCTGGCCGCGTCCTCATTGAGAACGAGCGGGCGGTGTTCTTCGTCGATCGCGAGCAGGAGGTTGTAGGTGGGTCGCGCAAACCGCTGGGGCTGGTCTCCATGGCCGGAAAACCTGTGGATGCCGTCTACTTCCCGTCACAGCAGCAACTCACCTCAGCCAGGCAACGCCTACTTGATCGCGGCTATCTTCCGTTCGAATCAGACATCCGGCCGTGCGATCGCTTTCTCATGGAGCGCTTCGTCACCGGCGCGATGAAAATCATCGGGGAGCCTACGCAGCGCGACGGGTTCACTGAGTGGCGCAATCCACGCATCTCATCGGCCGAGTCCGGCCCCGGCCTCACCCGGCTCTCGCTCGACATCGAGACGGAGGGGCTCGGCGAGCGGGTGATTTCGATCGCCGGTACTTTCGGCGAGGAGTCGGTGGTGTTCATCGATACCGCCGCACAAGATGCATCTTTTGTGTCCTGCGATGGCGAGGATGCAACTATCGCCGCATTTGAGCGCTGGGTGGCGAAGAAGGATCCCGACCTGCTCATGGGGTGGAACGTCGTCGAGTTTGATCTGAAGGTGCTCTGCGATCGTGCTGCTCATCACGGACGAAAGCTCCGTTTGGGCCGAGGTACAGGGCGGACCGATGTCCGAGAGAGTCGAGCGCGTTCCATCGCCTATGTGGACGGACGCATGGTCCTAGACGGCATCTCCACGCTCCGCAGTTCGGGGTATATGAGCCCGAGCTTCTCGCTCCAGGACATCTCGCAAGCGCTGCTCGGCGAAGGCAAAGCGATCGCAGCGCCGACCCCAGGAACAGAGGCGGACCCGGCCGCCGAGATCATGCGGATGTATCGCGAGGACCCGAGCGCCCTCGCCGTATATAACCTGCAGGACTGCGTCCTGGTCGAGCAAATCTTCGAGAAGCAAGACCTCGTCGGCTTCGTGCTTGAGCGCCAGGCCCTGACCGGGCTCGCCATGGATCGACAAGGCGGCTCCGTCGCCGCGTTCGACTACCTCTACCTGCCGCGACTGCACCGGCAAGGTCGCGTCGCTCGCACCATCGACTCCGACTCGCCAGGTGCAGCAAGCCCAGGCGGGTACGTGCTCGCCGCCACTCCAGGCCTCTTCAAGAACGTGCTCGTTCTGGACTTCAAGAGCCTGTACCCGAGCATTATCCGAACGTTCAACGTCGACCCCTTGGCGCTCGTGACGGAAACAGACGACGGCATACCGGGCTTCAAAGGTGCCACGTTCCATCGCACACAACACATTCTTCCGGAGCTACTCCGCGAGCTCTGGGCGGCGCGCGATCAAGCGAAGGCCAGAGGGGACAAGCCAAGGTCCTCTGCGATCAAGGTGCTGATGAACTCCTTCTACGGGGTGCTCGGAACCACAGGCTGCCGCTTCTTCGACCCCAAGCTCGCGAGCTCGATCACGATGCGTGGTCATGAGCTGATTCTGGAGTCAAAGTCGATGCTGGAAGCGTGGGGTGTCGAGGTCGTCTACGGCGACACAGACTCGCTCTTCGTTCGCGTCGGCGACGCGCTATCGCCCGCAGAGTGTCGTGCGCTCGGCGACAAATTCGCGCGCGACGTCAACACACATTTCACTCAAAAGTTTGCTCACGACTACAGGATCGAGAGCCACTTGGAGATGGAGTTCGAGGTCCACTATCATCAGCTCTACTTGCCCACCAAACGGGGTTCAACCGAGGGGAGCAAGAAGCGATATGCCGGCCAGGTTGAGGACCGGTCAGGTGAGAAATCTATCGTCTACAAGGGACTAGAGGTCGTGCGCACAGACTGGACCACGCTCGCACGACAGTTTCAGCGAGAGCTCTTCGAGCGAACATTCGCAGGACAAACAAAGGACCTTGGCGCTTGGATCCGTGCAGAAGTGGCCGCCGTGCGAGCCGGTGAACGCGACGACCTGCTCGTCTACTCGAAACGTCTGCGAAGACCGCCATCCGAATATCGTAAGAATGTCCCACCACACGTGAAGGCCGCCCTCATCCAGGGAGGCGCTCCGCGGCGTATTCACTACGTGATAACCGTCTCAGGCCCGCAGCCAGTCAGTCAGCAGACTGCGGGACTCGACTACGAACACTACGTCGACAAACAACTGGAACCGGCGGCCGAAGGGCTCCTGCAAATGCTTGGTATGGACTTCGGCAGCTTCTCGTCACTCCAGGGGCGACTCTTCTAGGGACCAGCAGCGAGTGGTGAGCGAGGAGAATCCGGGTTCATGGTTGGTAGCCGTAGAACCGGGCGAGCTCTTCGAAGAGATCCGGTGCCAGCTCTTCCATGTCGTCTGGCCGCTCAAAGAAGGCCTCGGTGGCGACGGCAAAGAACTCCGCTTCGTTCGTCGCTCCATACATCCTGAGGATTTCGATCTCAGGGCTCAGCCCTTCCCGCAGTCTGTCGTAGTGATGGGTGAGCACCTCGCCCCAGACGGCGTAGTCGGCTCGGGCGCGCAGTCGCGGCGTACCGTCGAACCCGAGGCTTGTCTTGTCCAACACGTGCGCGAACTCATGCACCGCCGTGTCGTGCCCATCATTAGGGTCACTGACTCCAGACAGCACCGCTGGCCACGAGAGCACGACAGTCCCGAAGTGATGGGCCTCGCCCAGAATCCGAGTGGACTCGTCTCCGTCCGGGTGACGGTAGTCGTGGGGATACACGACGATCTCCTTGAGCCGAAGGTAGAACGATTCGTCCAGACCGAGGATCAGTCGCACGGCACTCCCGCCAATCACGACACGCATCTCATCCGTGATCTCGAGTTCCGACGCTCCGAAAAACTCAACACGATCGAGAAACACCTGAAGCTCGTCGCGGAACACGGTCTGCAGCTCTTCATCGAGATGGGAGTAGAACGAGAGCCGCTCTTCGACGATCTCCAACCAATCCGGAGGAAACGTTTCTGCGAGTGTGTGCTTGCGCCGGCGGCGCCTAAAAAACGAAAGCATAGTGGGACGATTTGCGAGGGACGGGATCAGCTGCTGACGCGGAGCCAAACCACAGTCAGCATCCGTAGTGCACTCGCCAAGGCCTAGTAACTCGACTGCGCGGGCTAACGGCAGATAGAAACGCCCGGCCCACGACATTGCCGCTTGCAGATCGCCGCCGGCTCGGGCTTCTTGGTCGTCCCGTGGAGGTATCATGTGGCCGTTCAGCCGTAAGTCTAAAGAAGAAACGTTCTGGAATTGGGTTGCCGCCAACACGGACCGACTCGATCGCCCGGTTGAGGAACTCGGCCTCTCCGTGACCGAGCTCACCGCTGCGGTCCGAAAAGCCGCCCCTGGTCTTATGGGAGAGCTGGCGCTCTCGGAAGAGCAGGTGGTGAACGAGATTGTCATCAGCGCCGACGGAAGGAAGGAGCTCTTCCCCGCGGTACAACAATTGGTAGCCGCAGCGCCTTCAACCTTACCGTGGAAGGTCACCGCGTTCCGGCAGCCACGGATGACGACCGGCATGAAAATCGGCATGCCCGGCATGGAACTCAGCTCAGATGAGATGTGGTTCTCCACTAAGCCCGACGGCGAACTCGTCGCGCTCACCGTGTTCATCGACGCACTCACCGAGGAAAACCGAGACATGGTCTGTCACGCGGGGTTCATGTTGGTTGATGCCGCCGTCGGAGAGGTGTTCTTGGAGACGCGAGTGGGGGAGATTTCCTTCGAAGCAGCACCATCGGATCCAGCGGTGGCGGGCTTGGCTCCCTTCGATGCAATCGGCAGACATCTCGGAATTCTGTAGAGCGACGCGCTTGTCGTTTGAGGGCGCGATCATGGTGGCGGATGGGCGTGATGGCGATTGCGTCCGGCGGTTACCTCCGGCGGGGACAAGCCCGCGCAGGGGCGCACGGCGACCATCTTAGGGGCTGGGTGTGATGCGGTTACCTCCAACGGGGGACAAGCTCGCGCAGGGACGCGCGATGACCATCTTGGGAGATGGGTGCGATGGGGTTGCCTCCGGCGGGGACAAGCCGGCGCACGGCGCCCTCGCGGGCTCGGTTGAACCTGTTCTGGCGTGTCCCTCCGACCATTTGGGGCGGCGGGTTGGCGGTCGGCTGTGTTCGATTGTGCGCTGGGACTTGGGTGAAATCGCACGACGGCGCGGCGGATTGGGCCGGTGAGCGGCGCTCGATTGATGGCAGGCGAAGTGCAGAAGGTTCGGCCGGACACTCAGAATTTTCCAATGTTCCACGTTCGGAGTCCCCGATGAACAAAACAAACAATCCCTGCGGCGCTCGTGGGCTCGCATTTATCGAGTTCGCTGCCGCAGACCCGCTCTTCCTTCGCGAGCTCTTCGCGTCCTTCGGTCTCTCGCTGGTGCGCCAGAACGGTAGTCGCAGCAAGCAGTACTGGAGATAGAGCGATCTCCACTTCTTGCTGAGTTCCGAGACAGACACGGCCGCCTACGACTTCCAGAACGCCCACGGACCCGGAGTGTCCGCGCTTGGGTTCCGTGTCGACAACGCCCAGCTCGCATTCGACGAGGCCCTTCGACGCGGAGCGACGGCCGCTCCGAGTGGAGCTCTCACCCTCGACGTCCCAGCGATCGTCGGCATCGGCGGGTCCCTGATCTACTTCATCGAGCCCCGCGGTGAGACCTCACTACTCGACTTCGCATACTCCGACGTAGTCGCCGCGGAAGGAGCCGGTAAGGGGCTCCTCACGGTGGAGCATCTAACAAACAACGTTGAGAAAGGAACGCTCGGGCACTGGTCTAACTTCTACAGAGATGTGTTTGGTTTCACCGAGGTTCGTAAGTTCGACATCCGAGGCGAGCAGACGGGACTCCTGTCCTACGCGCTGCGCTCCCCAGATGGCTCCTTCTGCATCCCGATCAACGAGGGGACCGAGGAGAAGTCGCAAATCGAGGAGTACCTTCGCGAGTACAAGGGCCCAGGCATCCAGCAAATCGCGTTCCTGGCGACCGACCTGCTCAGTTCCCTCGACCAAATGAAGGGCGGCCCGGTGGAGTTCCTCGATATCGACGACCAGTACTATGAAACCGTGTTTGATCGCGTCCCGGATGTCATGGAGGACCACGCCAAGATTCAGGAGCTTCAGGTGCTCGTCGACGGCGACCCGGAGGGCTACCTGCTCCAGATCTTCACACGGAATCTGTGTGGCCCGACCTTCATCGAGTTGATCCAGCGCAAGAACCAACTGTCGTTCGGAGAAGGAAACTTCGGCGCCCTCTTCCGCTCCATCGAGCGTGACCAGGAACGACGCGGGGTCCTCGAAGACCTCCGAGTCGAATCGGATGCGCTGACTGTCGGTGTGCACGGCTCGTGCCGTCGTGCACGGCTCGAAATCCTGCACCGTTCATCTATCGTGCACGAGAGCCTTCACACCAACTGCGTCTGGCTACTTGCCGACGCACTCGGAGTCAGAGCACGCCCAATAGCCTGCGGCCGGGTTGAAGGCGCAATAGCCATCAAACTCGCTCTCCCCGCAGTCGCTGTCGTTCACGCACTCGTCTTCCACCGTGTGGCAGTAATAGGCGATGATCCCGGAGTAGCGACCGCAGTCGCCTAGCGTGGGGCTACACCAACCACTGTCGCCGCAGTCAGAGTCGACCTGACAGTCCCCGCGCATGCACTGGTTGGCAGCGAAGTCTCCCTCGCCGCAGATGCAACCCCCATCGTCGCATCCGCCATCGTCGAAGCACTGATCGTACGAGCATGACCAGAAGCCACGGCCGAAGTCAGTGCAACGACCATTGTCTCCCTCGGTGCAATCATCGTGTGAGGTACAGTCAGCGAAATCGGCCATCTCTGGATCAATGTTGGGCCCGTCCGAACTGCGCGTGTCGTCGCAGGTCTCGGCGATCGCACGATGCCGATCGGGCTCGGGCAACGAGACAACTACATCGGTGGAGACGTCCGCTGCCGTATCGACGATCGTGTCCGGCGTCGTGTCCGTTGTGGGGTCGGAACCAGTGTCGTCGGCAGGCTCAGCGGATGTGCCGCAAGCGGCAAGTAGGAAGGTCAGCGCAACAATCGGTTTCTTCATTGGTCATCCACGGGTGAGATCTGTGATGACCTAGCCTAGGCCTTGATCCGACGCGAGTGAAATCCCAACCGGCGTGCGCTGCACGATCGAACATTGAGACCTACCAGCGGGCCTTGCGATTCTTGGTCCGGCTGCGCGAGGCTCCGTACATCACATCGAGGGTTCGGTCGTTGTGGAGAAAGTCTCCGGGGAAGCCGAGCGAAACCGCGCTGACCTCGTCGAGACGCTGGAGCTGGCAATCGGCGATAGTCAGCTCGCAAGCACCCAGGACATCTTGAATCTGGGAGACTTTGCGCGCCCCGACCAACGGAATGGTCCGGTAGTTCCTCGACAGAAGCCACGCCGCTGCGACCTGCGCCGACGATGCGCCAAGCTCGTCGGCAACTTCGTCGACCACTCGTGCGATCGCGAGACCGCGCTCATCCGTGCGGCCGCGGTCTTCGTTCCCGCCCTTGCGAAGCGAGTCGTTTTCACCACCGCGGGTGTACTTGCCGGTCAGGACCCCACCGCCAAGCGCCCCCCACCCGACGACCGACATGTCGAAATACTCCGCCATTGGCGTCAGCTCGCGCTCGACGGTGCGCTCTAGGAGGCTGTACTCGATCTGGAGCCCGATGTAGGCCGCCCAACCGTTCAAATCGGCGAGCACGTTCGAAGCCGAGACGATCCAAGCAGGTGCGTCACTGATGCCCACGTAGTTGACCGTTCCGGCGCTCACCATGTCGTCCAGCGCCCGCATCGTCTCCTCGAAGGGGGTATACGGATCCCAGGCGTGCACCCAGAGAAGGTCGATGTAGTCGGTCTTCAATCGCTCAAGGCTGTCCTCAACCGAACGAACGAGGTTCTTCCGACTGTTCCCCGACGCATTCACGTTCTCATCGTCCATCGAGAGCGTATATTTGGTCGCGACGACATAGCGGTCGCGATCCTGACCTGCCAGCCAATTCCCAACAATCTCCTCGGTCTCGCCACCATGATACTTGTTTGCGGTGTCGAGGAAGTTTCCACCCGCATCCGCGTAGGCGCCAAGCACTTGATGACTCGTCTCCTGATCGGCGCCAAAGCCCCATTGGGTTCCGAAGCTCATCGTACCAAGACAGACTTCGGACACGCGAAGGCCGGAGCGGCCGAGTTGTTTGAATTGCATCTTGTTTGCTCGTGAGTGGAAGGGACGCTGAAGCTAGTGCGCCAGACCGACCCGCGTAAGGCCCAATGGGCGAAGTGAGATGTGATTAGTTTTTAGCCGGGTAAATTTGTCTTGACGCGGTTTTACCCGGGGCTTATCTGGTGAGAATCACCAAGGAAAAGACAATGCGTACATTTACCGCTTTCACTGGCCACTCGCGCCTCGCCAACGGCGCGATCGAAACAGTCGCCGAGGCCGCCCGATCCTACGCTTTGAGAGGTAAAGTGGAGACCCTTCTCGTCTTCGACGACACCAACGGGCAGGTGATCGACCTCGACCTTCGCGGCACAACGGACGAGGTCAGAGGCCGGCTCACTCGCCACCCTCTGCTCGCTCCTACAATTCGAAAACGCGGTCGACCAAAGCTTGGCGTTTTGTCCAGAGAGGTCTCGCTTCTGCCCCGCCACTGGGACTGGCTGAAGGCCCAGAACTCCTCCACATCGGCGACACTGCGTAAAGTCGTGGAGAAGGCGATGAAGGAGGCGTCTGGGAGTAAGTTCTCAGAGGCCGGTCGGGACGCTGCGTACGCCGTAATGAGCGCGCTGGGCGGCAACCTGGAGGACTATGAAGAGGTCTGCCGCGCGCTCTTCGCTGACGACTTGGAGACCGTATCAAAGCTCGTCGGGTACTGGCCGGACGACGTGGCCGACTACGTCTTGGAGTTGGGCCGAGGTGGCTGACGATCCCTCGAATGGAGTGCCCGCTACTCCCGACCGATTCGGCCGTGAGATCCCCTTTTCCAGCGCCCAGAAGAAGGGCTCTGAACGTGCGATTTCCCGAACATACAGTTCAGGGTTCGACGCGCTCGAAGGGCATGGATTGGCCCCCTGGATGAGCAATCTCCATGGCGTTCACGGTAACGAATTCGACGGTCATATTCTCGGACTCCGCCAAGCCTGATTCAGATTCGGTAGTGGTGAGCAGCGTTAGGACCGCAACTTCAACGGAGGCCGTCATCCATGTGCTCTCTTTGAGCGCTTCCTCGCCCGCTAGCTGCCCCTCGACGGTCAGCGTGCCGTCGGGCCGAAACGTGAGCCTCATCGACGCGTCGGCGAGGAACAGCTAGATCATCACTGGCTGTTCGTGCCTCCATCAAGGTTGAGCGATCATCACGTCGAAACGCGCGGGCCAAGTCCCCTCAAACAGGTCACCGGACGCTAAGGTGCCGTCGGGCTCAGGCCAAGCCGGCACGGGCTGCGCGGCTGTCTCAAACGAAGCCGAAACCGAAGCCTCAACAGTTGGGGCTGGATCCAGCGCTCCGCCTACGCGGAGGGCGAGCGCGATGACTGTTGTTCGGACGAGTTTCACACGGTTCCAGGAGCTGGTGGTGCCCCCACGCAAACAGGAAACTGTCGCCCAAGCCACCCACCAGCGATCGTTCTGGACGTTCGCGGCACCACTGATGAGGCGTCGTTCGCGAGGCGCTAAGCGGAATGCGAGCGCGCTTTCACCGGTTGGGCCCGTATGACCCGAGAGTTGGCGATCGTACTCATCATTGGGGGCGCGCTCGCATCGTGCATCGCGCCCAACGCACAACCGCTTCCCGTAGCGCCAGCCGAACCGGACGCCGTTGCCCCAGCGGAACGTGACCCAGAGCCGGACGGCGAGTTGCTGCCCGAGGTCGAGACGATACGCGCGCATATCGAGCAAGAGAGTGCGCCGCCCTCGGCCGACCTCGTCACGGCGAGCGGCATCACCATCTCCACTCCAGAACAGCTCGCGGCAGATGAACGAATCACCGTGGAGTCGCGGCGCTATACATTCGAGGGAGCCTCGGGGGTCGCATGGCACGCAAGTGTCGCCCGAAACACGGTGCGCGCGACGGTCGTGGCGGAGACTACCGCGACGGAATTCGACGACCTACTTCCTGTGGAGGAGTCCGGTGGCTGGGTGGCGATCAACGGTGGGTTCTACGACCGCGCCCAGCAGGCGATGGGACTGGCGATCGTCCAGGGAGACGTCGTCACCGAGTTGAACCGCGGAGGCGGCTCCGGGGTATTCGAGGTACACGCAGATGAGGTCCGAATCGTCCACCGCGACAACGCCGACCCGGCCGCCAACTTCGCGCTGCAATCCATTGACCGTATCGCCGACCAAGGCCTGAGCTTGGTCTCCGAGGTGGCCCACGCGGGATTGGCTGCACGGTCTGCCGTCGCCGTGACACCTACTGCGGTGGTCCTCGTCGTCCTCGTAGACGACGGAAGCATCGACGGCGACGACCCTCGAGATGTTCAACTCAGCGCGACGTCAGGAATCGGACTGCCCCTCTGGGCATTCGCTGAATATGTTCTGGCCACCACCAGCGCGACCGAGGTCCTCAACCTCGACGGCTCCGTCTCGACCCAGCTCGCTGCGCGTGTAGGCGACGAGACGATCCGGGTGCGCGGCGTGCGCGGCACACCCAACGCGATCGTGCTTCGGTAGCCTGACGGTCTGGACACGCGAGCCCCCTGGATTAGTGTCCGGTAGTCTTCCGAGAGCTCATTTGCCGACGTCTCACTCAATACGCCGCCGATTCAGGCCACTGGCACGGTACTTCGCTACCTCGCACCAGTTTGGTGCGAAGCGTCTGCGAGCCGCGCCGTGGTCCACCGTTCGGACCGGGCGGCGAGGGTCGAACGCACATCGAGCGACTGTTGCGTACTGCATCGACCAAGATGCCACACTAGAGCTGGCCGACCTGCACGGCATGCGGGCGAAAGAAGCGCGCGCGCTGGTCTCGACTTTCTCGGCCGACGTCGTCGCAGTCTGTCACGGCAAAGGCACAGGCGTCCTGCGGGGCGTCACGCACGAGGTGATGCGACAACGCTACTTCTTCATCGCGACCCAGGTCCGTGGGAACTCGGGGGCCGGAACCTCCACCTTCGTGGCGCAGACGTTCGTTGACCGAGCGACAGGCCGACGTCGACGCAGCGCTCGGCTCGCGTTCGTAGTGGTCGTTCTCCTGGCCGCCCTCTTCTTCGTCGCCCTGAAGCAGCTAGGCTAAACGGTCTGGGCGGAGTTGTTCGGACTCGATCTGGCGGGCATCGTTCGGGCTCGTTCTAGCGGGCAACGCCGCGCTAATCACCCGTCGCTTCAGCCAAACCGAGGGCGGATCAACAAGCGAGTTCTCGCGATGAACCTCGAAGTTCAGCGGGCCTCAACGGGCGGTTTGACGAAGGACGCCGGGGCATGCTCGCGGTCTTGCCAGTCCCGATCACTCGCCGCTAACGGCGTGCACCGCGGCAGGCAAGACCGCCGGTACTCGGATCCGCTTTCGCCCGGAAGTCCCGAAGGATAGTGTCCGGAGACAGAGGTTTTACAATGCGTATCCGATCCGTCGCTCTCGCCCTTTCCCTTACCGCCGTTGGCTGCGGCTCGAGTCCGCCTGCACCAGGAGACGGAGATGGCTCCGGGCTCGCTACGCCCGACGTCTCAGTCTTCGACACTGACGAGGATACCGGCGGCCAAGACGCGCCGGTCGATACACCTCCAGACACCGCGCCGGATGTGCCAGCGGACGCCACGGCCGAGGACATCCAATCGGATCCCGACGAGGATTCGGGTGCGGATACCGCCGAAGACTCTGACATCTCAGAGGACCCGCATGCCCTGGCAGATACAGACGCCTCAGAGGACGCGGACATCGCCGAAGACACAGACCTAGACATCGCTCCCGACGCCGAGCCGGACATCGCTCCCGACGCCGAGCCGGACATCGCTCCCGACGCCGAGCCAGATCTCGGACCCACCGACGGCGACGGTGACGGCAGTCCCCTAGGCGACGACTGCGACGACGGCGACCCAGACGTGTTTCCCGGTGCCTCCGAGATTTGCAACGGGTCGGATGAGGACTGCGATGGCCGCCTCGATGAGGGAGTGATCACCGATGGACGTGGTTGCACAGACCCCGGCCCCGCACCGGTCGGCGCAACGGTCTCAACCGTGCAAGTCACCATTCGCAGCGGCGACGAGCTGGGTGGGCTGAACTCGTCCCACGGTCATCGACAGGGCGGCGGTGATGCCGACCTCGACATCTGTGTCGGTGCGATCTGCTGGTTCAACGTGAACCACCCCAACTGGGACGACCTGATGCCGCGTTCCGTCGATGTCTACACCTTCGAGGGACTGGGACTCGACCCCGGGGCGCTGGATGAGATTCGACTCTCCTACGACGATGGGACCGACTGGGAGATCGACTGTGTGCAGGTGACTCTCGATGGACGGCCGACCTACTGTCGCGAGGGCATCGGCGCCGTTCTCGACAGCGGCTCAACCGACTGGTTCGACGCGATGCCCAGAACAGCCGACTGCGTGAGCTGCTGGGATTCCAGTCTCACACACGGCCCGATGGTGGGTGCGACCACCGACTCGACGACCCGACTGTGGGGACGCGCCGACGCAACCCGAAGAGTCGAGGTCCACGTAGCCCTCTCGGGCGAGTTGGCGGGCTCACTTCCCGTCGCGTACCGTTATCCCAGCGCGCAGAGCGACTTCACGTTTGTTGCTGATATCGAGGGGCTCTCAGCAGCGACGAACTACGAGTACCACTTCGTGATCGACGAGGCCGTCGTGGGCTCTGGTAGCTTCCGTACCGCGCCGGCAGATGTTCCATCGGAGGTCACGATTGGTATCGCATCGTGTGCCAAGACCCTCGTCGACCGTGCGCCTGAGCAGCGTGCATTTGGGCCTCTGGCGGCCGAAGACCCGGATCTCTTTCTCTTCGTCGGTGACAACGTCTACTTCGATCCGCTGGTGAACATCGTGGCGTCTGATCCAGACGTAACACGCCCCACCCTGGGTTCGATGCGACAGCACTATCGGGACCAGATGGTGAGGGAGCCGAGCTGGTCGTTGGGCTCCTCGTCCGTGTGGGCCGACTACGGCCGCGACCTCAGAGCCGACTTTCTCGCCAATACGCCGACGCTCACCTCGTGGGATGATCACGATTTCCTCGGCAACAACACGTATGGCGTCTTCCGCGGCGTGGCAGACGCTCGACGCGATCGCGCCCTGCGGACCTTCCGCGAATACTGGGCCAATCCACCGCGCGACGATGACGGCCCAGGAATCCACTACTCCCATCGATGGGGCGACCTGGAGTTCTTCATCGTCGACAACCGCTACTTCCGGGATCCGTCCCCGCGCTCGGGAGAACCGCACATGCTCGGCGACGAGCAGCTTGAATGGCTCTTCGGCGAATTGCGGGCATCGACGGCGACGTTCAAGTTCATCGTCAATGGGAGTGGCTGGAGCACCGACGGTTCCTCGGACGCGTATGGAGGCTTCCCAGCGGAGCAGGTCCGAATCACTGACTTCCTTGCAGACGAAGCGATCGAGGGCGTCGTGCTGATCTCCGGGGATGTGCACCGTTCTGAGCTCCGGCTATTGCCCGCGAGTCCGGGCGGATATTCGTTGCCCGAGATCATCTCTTCGCCCATCGCAAACACGACCGGCGGATGCCAAACAACGAACGACTACGTGCACACGAGCGAGGGCGAGGCCTGCTACCCCGACACCACCGGGGTCAACCCGTCATTCGTGACCCTCACCGTCGACACGACCGTCGCGGACCCGCTCATCACGGCACGGATGCGAGACGAGGCCGGCGCCCTGCTTCACGCCTGGACAATTCGCCGTTCAGACCTCTCCCCGCCCGTGCTCGTCCCTCTCTCGGCCGGCGCTTCCGACTTCAACGGAGATGGAATGGAGGACCTGCTTATCGGCATCCCCGACGAGGACCTTGGGGGTCGCGCTGATGGTGGCACAATCACCGCCCTGCCCGGCGCATCCGTAGGCCTCCGATCATACGGGTTCTTTGCAGACACCCAGGAAGCACTTGGATTCCCCGAGTCCGAAGCGGGCTCCGACTATGGGCAGGCGCTCGCCACAGGAGACTTCGATGGAGACGGATTCAGCGATGCCGCAGTGGGCGCTCCCGACGACCAAATCGATGGCACACCAGGCGGTTCGGTCTTGATCATTTATGGTGGACCGTCGGGCCTCGGCTCTGGTCGGCCCCCTCTTCGTATCAACCAGGATACCGCGCAAATGCCGGGCGTCCCGGAGTCCGAAGACAACTTCGGCTCGGCGCTCGCGGCAGGCGAGTTCAACTGCGACGCGTTCGACGACCTCGCGATTGGCACCCCTGGAGAGAACGACGGTGAAGGGCATGTTTACGTCGTCTACGGGTCAGCGACTGGACTGCGAACGGAGGCAGCGGCGGTCGCAGTCCAAGACTTCGAGCAGGACGACACCGCTAGCGGCACAACGTCCGAGGCCGGTGACCGATTTGGGACCAGCCTAGCGGCCGGAGACTTCTCCGGTGCCGGCTGCGACGGGCTCGCCGTTGGCAGCGTCAACGAGAGGGTGGACGGTGTGGCCGAGGCCGGTTTGGTGGAAGTGCTCGGATGCACCTGCGGCAGCGGACTGGACGCGTCTTCGGTCGTGTTCCACCAAGGAATGGATGCCGTTCCCGGCTCCCTCGAGTCCGGAGATCACTTCGGGGCCACGCTTACAACCGGCGACTTCGACGGCGACTCCTTCGCTGATCTCGCTGTCGGCGCACCCGGCGAAGCGATCGGCGGAACCTCCGACGCCGGCTATGTCTTCTTCGTTTATGGCGGTGCCACCGGACTGGCCGACGCCAACAACAGCAGCCGCGCGGATTGGCACCCGAATGTTGCAGGATTGGGCTACGGAAACGGCAGCGACGACGCATTCGGTGTCGCCCTCGCGAGCGGCGACTTTGACGGCGACGGCTTTGACGATGCTGCGGTCGGTGCCCCCGGGCGCTCGGTCGACGGCGACAATAGCGCTGGCGGAGTCTTCATCCTCTTCGGAAGCGCCGCTGGCATCGACGGGGCTCGCAGCTCACTGCTCACCCAGGAGGACTCTCGCTGGATGGGAGCTGAGTCCGGTGACGAGTTCGGGGCGGCGGTCTCAGCAGGAGACTACAACGCCGATGGATACGCTGACCTCGCTGTCGGCGCACCTGGCGAAGCGTTAGGGTCCACCGCAGACGCTGGCGTCGTCTCCGTGTTCCTCGGCAGCGGTGAAGGGCCTACCGGCGGCCAAACCGATCAGAGATGGCACCAAGACATGCGGCGCCTTGAAAACACCTTCGCGGTGGAGACCGGCGATGGCTTCGGAGCCGTGCTCGCTCCATAGAGCGCGTGCGAGCGGACGACGGCTGGAAGGCGGCGCGCCGACGAGCAGGAACACACAAATGGCGAAACCAGACTTCAAACAAGCATCAGCTCGCGCCCAGGTTGCTCGGCTGCGACCACTCGCCCTGCGAGAGATCGCGGAACACGGCCTCCGGTACGACCGCGTGAAGCTCCTCTTTCATGGCGAGAACACGACCTTCCGCGTGGATGGACCCGACGGAAGGTTCGTCGTGCGCGTGCATCGATCGGGCTATCAATCGAGCCAGAGAATGCGGTCACTGAAATCCGCGGTTCTCGAAGGATGGTGCGCAGGGATGAAGACCCACAGCGTCCGAAGACTCCGGAACCCCTCAGTTCGCGCCACCAACCAAAGGTACTTTGAACATTGCCTACGAGGCGCTATCCTCCGAACACATCGCGTTTAGTAGTAACTAATACCTGAGTAGAACACGTGGTCAAAGTTGGTATTGTGTTGGGGTTAGGTATGGTGAGTTCCTTGTGCGGAACCGGGACCCCACCGGCCAGTGAAAACCAGATCCCCGAAGACCTAGCGTGCGTGACCGACAGCGACTGTCGTATCGCCTGCCGTTCCACATTCGTTTGCTGTGATGAGGCCTGCGAGTGCGCTGACGTGATCAACCTGGCACGGCACCGGGAGATCCAGCAATGGGCCACGGAACACTGCAACGCGGTTCCTTGCGATGAGTGGGACTGCGACGTTCCGGCCTTCAACCACATGGCCGTCTGCGTCGAAGGGCAGTGCCATGATGAGACGACCCCGTGGCAACGGCCTCTATGACCTAGGGGTCGGCCACAGGGGTTTTGATCGGTTGGGTTTGGCCCGCTGTGCCTCCTCATACGAAGAACGTCCACGCTCTCAGCGACTTAGCCGATTCGTTTCCAGCCCCCTACCCTCATCGCCACCCTCGT
>JBLHWZ010000043.1:0-27320 GCA_047629415.1 Bradymonadia bacterium
GATGAGTGCACGGAGGCCTGCGCGTTTGGGCTGACCTATGCTGCGGCGATTATCGGTGACGAGTGTGGCGATGCGCAAGCGGCGCTGACCGCCTGTGAGGCGGCGTCCGATTGTGTGGCTGACGAGAGCTGCGCGGCCGAACTTGTCGCAGCGAACGACGCCTGTTGGACCTGCGCTTCGAGCACAGAATGCCCTGCGCATTCCGTCTGTGGGGAAGGCCGCTGCGTGTTCGCCGCTGAGTGCGGCGGGCTCGTATGCGCTTCCGATGAACTCTGCGTCGACGATGTCTGTGAGACCGATGACCTCTGCGCTCTGATCAACTGTGTGGAAGGGACCCTGTGTGTGGAAGGGGAGTGCGTGCCGACTGGAGCGTCCTGCGACGAGGACACATCCTTCGCGGAAGGCTGGAACGTCGACCCGATCGACTCGGAGCTCATGGCGTCTTTCCCCGTAACTTACGGCTCCGATGCCGGTAGGTTCGTCGGCGACGACTCGCAGGGCTTCATGAAGCAGCGAGACGATGGTCGTGTCTCGTACACGATCGAGTTTGGGCCTGGCGCAGTGTTCGAGCGGGCGACATATACGGAGATGCCGACCGCGGAAGCCCTAGGCTACGATGTCCGGATCGAATTCGAGAGCGCTTTCGACTGTGCGGCCGGCGCGATCTTCACGAAGGCTGGTGCTGGCTCGTTGCGCAATGTTGACGCGCTCATCGTGCTGGAGGTCGAAGGAACTCTTCGAGATATCGTCTTCGTAGGCTACGCCGCAGACGAGGCCGCCGAGGTCGAGCAGATCGCACGAACACTGCGACCCTAGTCCTAAGGGCGTACCGATAGTCCTCGCCGCTGCACGCGGGGAACGCCGCTGCACGCGGGGAACGCCGCTGCACGCGGAGAACGCTGCTGCACGCCGGGAACGCTGCTGCACGCGGGGAACGCGGCTCCTCGCGGCTGCTCGCAGGGAACGCCTGGTCGATGCGTCAGCTGCGGCGCCTCTCCTACTCGGTCTGGCACCAGCGTCGGATGCGCCGAGACTTGGTCCCGCGGGCGAACCGTGTCCTCCCGCGTTGGATGCGGTAGGGCGGCTGCTGACGCTCCTCCGCGAGCATCGGTCACAAGCCACCGTCGCCTCGACTGCCAGCCAGCCGATGTCCCGGGTGTGCAACTTCAGCCAGTTAACCCGGCGATCACATCGCCCGGAGCGCTAGGTGTGGCCAGAATCACCCGCCGCCCCGGAGCCGCATGCTAACCGTCGACTACATCGTCTTCACTCTCTACATGATCGGCATTGTCGGCGTTGGACTCTACTTTGCGCGCCGAAACGAAGGCATCGAGGACTACTACGTCGGGGGCCGATCTATCGGGTCCGGCCATGTGGGCCTCTCGATCGCTGCCACCGATGTCGGCGGCGGTTTCTCGATTGGGCTGGGCGGACTCGGTTTCACCATGGGGCTCTCCGGCAGCTGGCTGCTCTTCACCGGCCTGCTCGGCGCCTGGCTCTCCGCTGTGTTCATCATACCGCGGGTCAAGGCGATCGACGCGGCTCAGGGGATGCTGACGTATCCCGATTTCTTGCGGTGGCGATTCGGCGATCGGGTCGCTCTGCTGGCGGCGGTGATCTCCGGTCTCGGTTACCTGGGCTTCACCGGCGGTCAGATGCTCGCGGGAGCAAAGCTCGCCTCCGCCACGCTGATCACGGAGGCGCCGCTCGGCATTGACCCTCTGCAGTTCTGCCTCTGGGGCATCGCGTTCATCACGATCATCTACACGGTCGCAGGCGGGCTGAAGGCGGTCATCTACACCGACACGGTCCAATGGATCGTGCTCCTCATCGGCCTCGCGCTCGTAACGGTTCCCGTCGTTCTCTGGGGGCACTTGGGCGGCATCGCGGGCTTGCGGGCGAGCCTGCCGCCGGAGTTCTTTTCGCTAGGCAACATCGAGCCAATCACATTCGTGAACTGGATGATCACCATCGTGCCGATCTGGCTGGTTGGGATGACGCTCTACCAGCGCATGTATGCGTGCGAAGACGTGAAGACGGCTCGGCGTGCATGGTTCATCGCTGGCCTCTTCGAATATCCGGTCATGGCGTTCATGGGAGTGTTCCTCGGCATGTGCGCCCGGGTAATGTTCCCGGAGGTCGAGTCTGAGATGGGCGTCCCGCTCTTGATCCAGAGCGCGCTGCCACCGGTGATCACCGGCATCGTCGTCGCCTCCTACTTCTCGGCGATCATGTCGACCGCCGACAGTTGCCTGATGGCAGCGTCCGGCAACGTAGTGCAGGACGTGCTTCGACGACACGTGGTGCCCAAGGCGAGTGAGCGCACGATGATGCGACTGTCGCGGTTCGTCACGCTGATCCTCGGCGTCCTCGCGGTGTTGATCGCGGGCCATTTCGAGAAGGTGTTGGAGGCGATCCTCTTCGCCTACTCGTTTATGGTCGCTGGCCTCTTTGTTCCGACGCTGGCTGCGTTCTTCTGGCGTGGCGCCACAGCGGCCGCGGCTCTCTGGGCTATGACATTGGGCGGCACGATCACCGTGTTGCTGCAGCTTGAGGTGCTGACGGTGCCCAGCGCGATCGCGATCGACGGTCTCGATCCGAGCGCGTATGGAATTGCGCTCTCGGCCGCAGTGCTCGTCATCATATCCCTGGTGTTCCGCCGCGGAACCGAGAGCTGATCGATTTGCTCGCGCCCGGAGCCTCAACCCACCCGAGTCCGGAACCACCCCGTCACGCTGCTCCGCTCCACCTGAGCGGGCTGCACCGCGTGGTAGACCTCCTCGCTCAGGAACGTCACCAGCGTGCCGCCGAGCGGTGGGATATCTACGAAGCGCTCGAGGGACTTCCCGTCGAGGTAGATGCGCAGCTCGCCGCCGTCGCCTGGTTGCCAGTTTGGGTTCAGATAGAGGACAGTGCTCGCGACTCGCTCGCGTGCGTGCCTGAAGACGTCGAGATGGCGTTGATAGAAGGCTCCCGGCGGGTAGGAGGCGACGTGCCCCTCCCAGTCGAAGAGCCCGAGCTGCGCCCGTCGGTTGATCTCAGAGCGGAGTCTATCGAGCCGCGAGTGAAGCTCTGCTTCAGCCGGCGTCGGTGCGGCGGGGTCAAGCCAACGGATGTGGTCGCTCCGGATCTCGGGTGCGTAGCGCTTGTTCGCGCCGGCTCCAATGCAGGCAGCGCGCAGTACGCCGCTCTCGACCTCGCGCCGCACCTGCTTGCCGAGCCGCGCGACGAGGGAGAGCGGCAGAAAGCCAGGTTGCACCGCGACGCCGTGCTCGGCGAGCTCGGCTGCGACTGCGCGGCACGACCGGTATCCAGGGCGAGGAACAACGCTCGAGGGCATCGGCACAACGGATCGGGGTCTGGGAGCGGAGCTTAAGCGTAGTGCCGATCCAGAGCTGGCGATACGAAGAACGACGATGCGCCTACAATTCCGATCGGCTCGGACCGGTCACCGGCCCTGAGAGCTTGAGGAGGCCTGTCTCTGCTCACTCGCCTCGCAGCAGCCCTTCGAACTCGACCGACCAGCGATGCACGTCGCCGGGCCAGCGTGCGGTGAGCAAGTTGCCGTCGCGAACGACGAATCCGCGGTGAGTTGCGTCGATCGTGTCGCGCGCGGTGCCGCCCGGTCCGCGGTCGAAGTCCGTATCTGAGGCGAGGCAGGCGCGGACCTCGTCTTCGGTCGTGAGGCCTGGGTACGTGCGGTAGTAGTCGCCCATCCAGAGTCGCGTGAGATGGTACCCGGTCATCTCAAGGCGGTTCACCAGAGAGGTCACGCGCCGACCGTGCAGGACCGAGCGTCCGTCCGCTTGTTTGGCCCGAGCGAGAATCAGCACCCCGTGGCAGATGGCCGCCACAGGCTTGTCAGCCGCCATGAAGTGCGCCGCGAGTGTCTGGAGGGCCTCCGACTCCAGGTACGGCCTGACGGCTTTGTCGTGGCCGCCGGGCAGAATGAGTCCGTCGAACTCGATCTCTTCTGCCTCCTCGTAGGTAATCGTTTTGGCAAAGGCTGGGCTCGCGATCATCTCGGTGTAGGCCGCGCGGCCGTTGGCGTCGGCGCGCAAGACGTACTTGAGCGGGCCAAGCCCGGCGCCGGTGACCATGATCGGGTCGGCGGTGGCTAGAGCACCGTCTGGGGTCGCGAACACGATCTTGTAGCCGTGCGATGAGAGCAAACGCCACGGCACCGCCGCCTCGGTTGGATCGAAGCCCTGCGTTGGTAGGGGAATCAGAACTCGTTTCATTGGGGTCCTGCGGTGTCTCGGTCGGTGTTGGCAGTCGGTCACCGAGAGTTCTCGGGCCGGAGGCGGTAGCCGGCGAGCCTAGCCTCGCGCGCCGACTTCGCGCAATGCGGGTTTGGGAGATCAAGACTCTCGGCGTCGGCTGGCTCGCGCGCTGCCGGGGAGGCCTCCTCGACCGGTCATCTGCACTTTAGCCGTAGCGTTACACTCCTTCAGAGCCGAACTCTTACCTGGGCCTCCGGACGGCTATGCTTCGCCAACCTAGAGACCAAACATGAGGGAGTGGAAGACACTCGTGACCATCCGGGCCCTCACCGAGACAAACCCTCGGCGCGGTCGAGCAACCGCGCCCTCACTCCCCTTCTGTGCCACGCTCCTACTTGTGGCCTGCGGCCGCGAGCTCGCGGACAGTCTAGAAGTCGCCGATGCCAACGCCCAAGCGTACGTCCTCCTTGAGCCTGACGTGCTCGATGGCTGCGTCCGCGACGCCGACTGCGGTGAGGGCTATTGTGCGGGTCCAGCGGGCTGCGACGCGGTTTGGGCCTGCCAAACCGAGACCGCTTGTAGCGCCGCGGCGCCCTTCGTCGCGTGTACCTGTCGAGGTGTCCGCGACTACGTCTCCTCCGGGTGTCCTGGTGAGCGCTGGGGCTACGCGGATTGGACTCTGCCGGAGTACTTCTAGGCGAAGCGTGCCCCACGTTGGGCCCAGTCGAGCGGCTCAACATCGTGGTGGTCGGAGCGGGATTCGAGCAGCCCGATGAGGAGCTGGCCCGCCTCTCGATCCGCGACAACACATACGGCGCGGACTAGGCCCACGGAGCGGTGCAAGTCCGCGACGGGGGATTCGAGGCGACGTGGTACGGCTTCTTCGACCCTGCAGTGGCCGACTACTCGGTCACCCTCTGATTCGACGATGATGCGAGCGGGGACTGCAGCGCTTCGGACCGCGTTTGGTCCTACCCCTTTTCGACGGTGCTTGAGTCGCGCGGCGCGGTCATCGAGGCTTGCGCGGCAGATCCCGTCCGCCAATGTGCGGGCGGACCCCGAGCAGCGGAGCGTCGTCGGCGTCAGAGAGCAGCAACCTGTCTCGCTGGGCTCAAAGTCGCGCGGCAACCGGCGAATCAGCACTTGCGTCGTCTGAGCCGCGAATCAGACATTGCGTCCTTCGTGTCGGGCTACTCCAACTCAAAACCGAATCGGAACGCCATCGGCAAGGTCTCCGGTAGCGGGTCATCGAAGGGAATGCTGAAGATCGTCTTGAGCAAATTCGTGACGCCTTCCTCGTCGATGCCGCCTGATGTCACCACCAAAGCGATCATGCCTGCGGAGGGAATGTCCCCCGCGAGGTCAGCCTGCAACAGTCCCGTGACGTCTCCCGTCTCGGGCTCCATGAGCAACTCGAGCGTTGGGGCTAGCACCAGCAAATCCCCAAAAACTTCGCCTGTTTGGGAACGGGCGGTGAGCACGAATACCTCGGCCGTGCCGCTCCACGATCCACCATCGCGGCCACCTTCGAAAAGTGTCTCAGACGCAGGGTCTGGCAGACGGTTCGAGTTGTAGTCGAGAGAGATCGTGACCGACCCTTCGCCTGCCGAAAAGCCCGTTAGGCCGAAGAGAACGTCGGGAACGAATCCGGTGAGCGTCGCGTTGGCCACCGGGTTGTCCGGTTCCGTCAGCTCGGCGAGTTCCGAGTTACTAACAAAGAGGTGCTCGGGCTCCTGCTGCCACGCCTCCTCGATCGTCTCGAAAACCAAGCCGATCAGAAGCTCGAGTTGGTCGTCGCGTCGGGTCCAGAAGTGAGCGCTGGCCGCCTGCTCGAGGTAGCCATATGCATACGAGGTGAGCGACTCCGGTTTGGCCCGCGCTAACCAGGATACATCGTAGCGGTACCGTGACTCGCCAGCGGCGATCAGCTCAAGCACGTCCGACGAAATCGTGCGTGCTGCGGCCAAATGCGCCTCGGCCTCGGTCAGCGCGGCCTCGCGAATAGAAGAGTCCGCGTCTTCGCCTTCAGCCGATTCGATTCGCCAGGTGCGGATTGGCTCCATCGCCGAGTAGAGTGTGTGGGCGTGTTCGACGCGCAACGCGAAGAGGTGCAGAGAGTCACGCAGCTCCGCGTAGAGCGTCGCCGAGAGGCCCGGTTCTGGCGAAGGGGGATGCATCGCCGCGATCGCTGCGCGGTACTCAGCCCTCATTGCAGCAACCGCGGCGAAGTCCGTGCTCTTCCACTCGCTGAAAACCTGGTCGTCGTACGCCACAACATCAGAGAACGGGACCTTCGAGGGGCGCGCGACTATGCCCGCTTGCACGCCGAGTTCGTCCTGTTGCCGCTCGCCGGAGATGTAGAAGTAGAGAAACGGATCGTCGTCGAAAAAGTGGCGCCTCTGGAGCTCCGTGACCGTTCGTAGCCCCGTGGTCGCCGAGTCGCTCGCCTCTCCGAAGATCGGGCCGATCCACTCGATGTAGTCGTCCCATGTTAGTGAGCGATCCCAGGTGGCGCGGGTGAGGAAGTGGTCGTACTGCCAGTAGGTCCACTCTCGGCCAGAGGTGAAGGTGATGTGGCCTGTGACATCGTTGCCCGCGAGCGCCTGCGTGATGTCGTGTGAGCGAGTCCAACCTGTCAGGGGCAGCGCGAAAGGCGCGTTGTTGTCGAAGCCGAGCCACCACGCAGTCTCTGGGAAGTACACCTGCTCGCGCTCTCCGTTGGAGCGCTCGATGAAGTCGAGTTGCTGCGAGAAATCCTCGCAGCCATAGACCGGCGCGGGATGCGTCATGTCGTAGAACATCGTCGTGTGGACCCATGCCCCAACGCGCGGGTCAGATCGCTCTGGCAAATGGAAGAAGAAGGTCCCGTCATCAGCCTTCAACTCGCACGTTGTGTGGATCCAAGCATAGTGACGAACCCCCCGCTCATCGAGCGCGGCTGCAGTGTAGTCAAGCCAGCGGAGCACGTCTTCATCCGCAGGCTTGGAAAACTCGCTCGAGCCGATCTGCGTCGTGATGAAGTCAAATCCGGCATCGGCGAATCGAGTTAGGATGAGGTCGAGCTGGTCTTCGTCGGTCTCGCCTGACTCCTCGATGATCAGTCGGAAATTGTTCTGCTGCTGGTCAACGAAGCTCGTGACCAGCCCGACCTGAATTCCGTGGGCGTGGGCCTCCTCGATGATGTCATCTACGTACGGAAACCAAGAATTCAGCTCGACGGTCTTGAGCATGTGCCAGCTCATCACGTTCTGGCGGTTCCTCGCGAGCCAGCGGATGTAGTTCGACACCTCGCCCCGAAGCCCCGCATCCGGCCTCATGTACCAATCACTCGCGATGATTGGATGTTGTGTGTGCTCGTGGAATCCGCGCAGCACGAACGACGGCGACTGGAGCTCTCCGACGTATCCGCTTGGCAGCTCGGCGGCCGCGTCCACCTGCGGGAACCAAGACTCTTCCGGATGATGGTAGCGGACGCCCAGATCTCCGATGACCTGATAGAGCCCATACGATGCGCCTGATGCAGCACACGCCACGACTTGCATCCGAATGTGTCCCGCTGCCCCGAGGTCCCAAGTGATGCGATAGTCCTCGGGCCCCTGCGCCTCGCACAACGCAGGGTCGAGGCGCGCGATGACGACAGGTCCTTCGTTGTCAGTCGGCTCCCCGACCGAGATGCTACCGGTGTTCTCGACGCCGGTTACCGCTTCCGCGGCTGCCACTAGGTCCTCGGCGGCGTGCTGAAGGCCGAGCGAGCAGATTGCCGTGTCAGATGCCTCACAGTTCGTGGCTTCACCGTCGACGAGCCAGACCGCGAGGTTCAACGTCTCTCCGTCCAGCAGGCGCGTGGGATACTCCGCGATCGGGGAATCACTGGCATCGTCGCTCTCGCAGCCGACGAGCGAAACGGCCATCAGCGCGAATACGAGGCGAAACGGGAGTTGTGGTGCCAGCGAGTAGTTCATCGAGCGATAGTGAATTGGAGCATCGAAAGGGACATTTCGCACACTGTGAATGGATACCGGAGTACTCTTGTACTTAGAAGGCATCGTTTATGGCCGCTGTCACGGGCCGAGCGCGCCGCAGTTTCCGGCGGTCGGCGCATCGATTAGCGTTCCGAGATGCACCACCCCGTCCAGACAAGTCCCGTCCTGCTTGTTCGACTGCTGTTTGCCGCGGTGCTCCTCTGTGGCCTATTCGGCGCGTGCGACGAGTCCGACACTCAGGCGCCAACATCGGGCGAAGAGTCAGGCCGCGAATCGGGCGGCATATCGGGCGGTGAATCGTGGAACGTGAGTGGCGACGGCTGGTCCCCAGTCGCGGTTGGGAGTGAGCTCAGTGGGTGGACTCTGGTCGAGGAGCGGTCGCATCCGGAGTTTCTCCGATACTCCTTCGAGGACGATGGCGAGCGGACGACCATTGAGGTGAATCGGGGTTCGAACTCTGGATACGTTGTTCAGGGGGCGCCTGGCTCGCAGCCGCCCGAGGCGCTGGTCTCTGCCTTGCGCGCAGCGCTTGAGTCTGCACCGGATTCCCTGCTCGCGCCGCGGAGTCCACGCCCCCCCGAGTCGACAGGAGCCACCGCCGGCTCAGTCCCCTCCGGAGAGTCGCTGGACCCATGGCAGATGCGACTGGGCTCGGCGCTTCACTGTTTGCCAGCGGAGGAGGCCGATGAGCTGCTCGCCGACGGGATTTTACGGGATTGGTCACGCGTGACGAATTCATCTTGGCGAACGTCAGCGATACTCGTTGGGTCCGCGCTGGTGCTCGGACTGCTCGGGTTGTGGCGTAGGCGCTCTCGGTGGCTCGGCGGGCCTTCGGTCGACACACAAATCGACGATGCGTCCATACGGACGGACTACGTGGTCGCTGCTGTCTTGGCCGCCGCCGCCTGCGCGGTGTTCTTGCCGTTTGTTCTCGCCGTCGCAGGGAATCCACCTTGGGCTGGGGCGGATACTGAGATTTATACCAGCCTCTTCTGGAATGCGGCTCACGGGAGAGGCCTCTACAATGCGTATGAGGCGATGGACCACTTGGGCAGCCACAACAGCGTGGGGCTCTATCTCCTCGTCCCGTTCTACGCCTTGTTTCCTGGGCAGAGCACGATTGTGGTAATGAACACGGTGCTGATCGTTGGGAGCGTTGCGCCGCTCTACCTGCTCGCGCGGACCCGACTCAGCCGCCCCTACTCGGTGGGCATCGCGGTGCTCTTCCTTGGGTTCCCCGCGCTCGATGGAATGCTTCGGGAGATGCACGCCGTGAAGGTCGCCATCCCGCTATTGATTTGGGCGCTCTACTTCCTGGTGCGGCGTCGATCGGTCTTGTTTGTGATCATGATCTGCCTAGCTACTCTCTTTAAGGAGAACGTCGCGATCGTGTTGTTTGGGATTGCAGCCTACTTGGCGGTTGAGCGCGAAACCCGGTGGGCAGCGGCGTTCGTCGCGACGTTGGGCGTCGCTGTCTACTTCGTGGGCGCGCATGTAGTGATCCCGGCGCACTACGGCGACTTCGGTTCGGGGAGCCTAGAGCGTTACGATCACTTTGGAGGTGGGCTTGCTGCCGTCGCGCTATCGCCGATCGCTCAACCGGGAGTGTTGTTCCACCAGCTAACGGAGCCACAGTCGCTGATCTATCTCTGTGCGACTCTCCTGCCGCTTGCGTTGCTCCCCGTCTTAGCGCCGCGTGAGGCACTGATCGCGGTACCGGTGATCGCGCAGAACGTGCTCTCGAATAGCGTCTTCATGCGGTCGTCAGAATACCACTACGATTCGTTGCTGCTGCCCGGTCTCTTCTTCGCCGCAGTGGTCGGGCTGGCAAGAATTCCCGAGGGGCGGCCGCGTCTTGCCGCGTTCCTGATCGCGCTGGTCGCGACCGGTATTCTCGACACGCGGATCGGTCAATCTGATCCCTGGCGGTGGGAGTCCAGCCATACGTCGGAGACCGCTGGTGAGCTTGCCGCGTTCATCGCGACGGTGCCGGAAGGCTCGTCTCTCTCCAGTCCCGGCGGGCTCGCACCGTTCGTGCAACGGCGGACGCTGCTTACCCGGGGAGCTCCGGGCAGTGATCCCCATGCAGTGCCCGAGTTCCGGATCGTCTACGAGAGAGACTCCGCCGGTATGCCAGAGAACTTCGAACGGATCAGCTCCGGCGCCGGTTACGCATTGTACCGAGACACACGGACACTGGACCAGCGCTGTCGCTCGATGCTGGAGGCGGCTGGTCGCTAGGGCTGAACACACAGCGAGGAGCAGTCTGCCATCGTGATTTACGCGGGGCGATGATAGGCGGACAGCTACCCGATAAGTGAGCGTAGAGCGGAGAGTTGAGTAGGTCGTGAGAGGAGACTCTTGCGCGAGGTCATCCTGAAATGCCTCCTCTCTTGTACGCTTTCACCGCACGGTCATCTGGCACCCAAATGCCTTCGAATCTTCGTTTACGTGCAGGTCGCGGAGGCCTCCAAGCCGCTCTCGTTGGGATCGTCTGCGTCGCTGCTGGCTTTTGGGCGCCGACCGCCCAGGCCCAACCTCGTTCCGTCACGTCGGGTTCTTGCTCAACGCGGGCATCCTCGAGACGCTCCCCGAAGCCACCAGCAGCCTCGCCGATACGGCGGAGTCGTTGGGCTAAGAGGCCACTGTTGTCGGCGTCGGTAGGTCCGCCGAAGCGATGCTCGCTGCGGTCCCGTGCGATGCTGATGCGGTCTATGTGGCGCCCCTCGTCGAGCTCGACACGGCGGCGTTCGCGATGCTCGTCGCTGGACTCATCGAGCGCGATCTCCTGAGCGTTGCGGTGGGCCGCCGCGGCGGTGTGACCCGCGGACTCCTGCTCGGTGTGTATCCGATGCGGACTTTCAGCGGCTCGCCCGTCGCGCGGCGCTGAAGATCGAGGGCATCTTGTGGGGCGACGCCCCCGAGTCATGCCCGGTGGGTTTCGCCCGCGGGGAGTCGTCGGCGCTGAACATGGATACGGCCCGGGCGATCGGCGTGTACCGACCTGGAGCATCCCCACCGAGGCCGACCTGATCTCCGAGCCTCGGGCCGCGAGCGGCGAACTGCTCAGCCTCAAGGACGCGATCAACCGAGCTCACACCTCGAATCTCGAATTGCTCGTCTCTGAATTGGCTGTCGACGCTGATGCAGAGCCGATTCGACAGGCCAGGGCGGTGTTGTTGCCGGATGTATCGATCGGTATCTCTGGCGGTTTGATCGACCCGGATCGCGCTCTTACTTCGGCTTCGTGACGCTGCTCGGAGTCATCTCGCTGGCGGACATCGTGATCAACAGCGCGATCGTGCTGCTCGATCCGATCCAGATAGAGGGTGAAGTTCACTTAGCGAGCGACCGGATGCTCTGCGGATTGCAACGTCTATGCGAGCGGATGAGTGCGACGAGCCGCCTTGAGCGGACTCGCTTCACATGTCGATCTGCTAGACCTATCCTCGCTGTATGAACGTCCGCCTGACCCGTGGCCTGATCGCTATCTCGATCGCTCTCGTCCCCGCCGCGGCACTGCTCGTTCCCCGCACGGGTTCCGCGCAATCAGCGCCCGACGAAGCACTTGTGCGGACGACGCCTGACCCCGCCCCGCTCGCCATTACTGTTAGCGGTGATGGGACAAAGGGCGCCTATATGGCCGGACATCTCTTCTACCGGAGCCGCCTCACTAGCCTCCCCGATCAGTTCGAGCCCGCCGTGCTCACGGGTGCCTCAGCCGGTGCGATCAATTCTGTCATCGGCGCACTGAGCGCGTGTGGCCCCGAGGTCCAGGCCCCCACCGAGAGTCTCTTCTGGGAAGCCTGGGCCTCAGTCGGCATTCACTCTGCGTTCCGGAGCAGACGACTAGCACGTGGCTGCTGACCACCGATGCCTATCGGCGCGTCCTCGACCGAGCGCGCGGTCTTTGGGAGGCGGGACTTCGCGACGGCTGTGAGGTTCTGCTGGGTATCGCCGTCACCCAATCGCATCCACGCTCGGTGCGTTTGTCGGCCGACTTTCCGGACGTTCCGCTCACGTTCACGGATTTGCTAGGCGGCGCGATTCGCTCCTTCGACTTCTATCTCGGCATGTACAGCGCGGCGCGAAGTGTCCGCGAGCATTTGTCTGACGAAGACTTCTCGGACGGCGCCGTCGTGATGGCTGCGTCCGGTGGTGGCGACGGCTGGGTGCCGTTCCTGTGCTTGCAAGCGATCCTCGACGGGACCGCCGATCCCGCAGTTTATGATGGCGAGGAACTCACCGATTTCCGAATCTTGATCCAACTCACGCTCGACCGCGTCTACGACGACTGTCGGCGAGTGGGCAATGCGTACCAAGAGGTCGGTCAGGAGCTGTCACCGACCAAACATCGTCACTGCGCCGCGGCGATCGCCGTTTTGTCGCCACCACGGATCGCCGGGGTCGAAGAGGTCACCGACTTCACACGCCGCCGGCTCGACGACGAGTCCACACCCGAGCTCCAGTTACGCTTGCTGGGCCTCTATGGGTTCCACTTTTGTGACCTCGGACGCGATCGCGATCAAGCGGGTCTTGCGCACCATCGCTGGGTTCGCCTCGCCGCAAACATGAGCCAGCAGCTGGCCGACTCACAGCCCAACGGCCGGGTGGCCGCGAGCGTGTTGGCTCGGATGGGCGTCGACATGGGGATCGGGTACCTGCCGCCTCTTCACAGCTTGCACGCGACGATCGGTGTCGGGGCTGAGTTTGGCCACAGCACCACGGTCGACGATCCTCGCTGGGATTGGCTGCGATTCGCGAGCGCAGTGAGCTTCGACGGGCTCTCCTCACTCTTGAACCCGACGACCAACTACCTGGCTTTGATTCCCAAAGCCGGTCTGGAGTTCGAACTCTTCGGCAGGGGCATACTTCAGCTGCGATCCGGCGTTCGCGCCGGCTACCAGTTGTCCAAAGCGGATGGATTCCTCTAGAGAGACTGCTCGTTTGACGAGAACCTGGCGACCTACTGCTCCCGCTTTGTGACCGACACCTACCTCGGCGTGACGGCGCTCGGTGTGATTCGACTTCAGCTCGCCGCGGTCTACGAACCGGGGCTGCGCGACGGGCATCAGTCCCGCTGGTTGTTCCGACCGACGATGGGCGTGCAGTTCAACTCGCCTTTTTGACCGGCTCCCAGCGTCGCCTCTTCCTCGCCTTGGCTGGCTGCTCGGCTTCCACCGGCTCGGGGTCGACCTCTTCGCCTTCGCCGGAGTCTACCTCTTCGCTGCTTTCGCCGTCTTCTTCCTCGACTTCGTTACCAAGTTCAGCGTGCGCTCCGCGACGCTGAACTGCACGCGTTGGCCCCACTCAAACTTCAACGCGTCGGACTCGATGCCGTCGCCAAAGAGGAGCCCGCCTTCCTGCATTTTACTGGTCACGACGAGCCCGCGCGCCGCTCCTACCGAGCCTGTGGTCAGCCCGGATCCCGTGAAGGAACTCGCCCAGGCCTCTCTCACCATGAAGTAGATGCTTGGATCCGTTGGTGCAGGGAGCGCACCCGCCTTGAGTCCTGAGGCCTTCGCGATCGAGCTCGCCCAGCCCGTGGCGCCGGTTCCGGTCGTGACGATCAGTCCAGACGACGACTGGTACTCTGTTTCCACGTCGTACTTCAGGTCATACTTCGCCGATTGGTGGGAGCGATGTCCGCAGAAGACCTCGTTGAGAGCGAGGATGCTTCGACCGTCATCCAGCTCTGCTCGGACCATCGTGCGTCGCTCCAATGGGAGGGTCTTATTGCTGTAGAGGCCCGCAATCTCCTCGGGTACGAAGTGCATCATCCGCTGCGCCCAGCCGAGCGGATTGACGCCGATCACGGACTGCCCGGTGAGGTACTTGGCGACGTTTGGAACCAAACCATCCAGGCCGACGGCGACGATGAGATCCTCGGGGTCGAAACGGAAGCGATCGAGGTCTTCCCGCAAAACCCATGTTTTGCGCCACGTCGTAGGAACGCGCCCGAGCACCAGCTCAGCCGCTTGTAGAACGGCCAGGTGGTGTTGTTCCACTTCTTTGACGGAGACACCGCGCTGCTCAAGGCGGAACTCCGCCATTTGCGGGGTGCCGTGCTCCATCAGCAGTGACTCGTATTCGGTCCGGCGCCGGACCATGACAACGCGAGGTTCCATCTAGCGGGCCCTATGCGTCTAGTCCTGCATTCGCGAGACGCTCAAGCGCTGCTTGAAGGCCGCCCTCGCCAATCGTGAGTACACGGAGATTGCTGAGCCCGTCTGGGAGTTTGGCGACCGCCACGGCGCGAGCTGCGGCAGGACTGGCCTCGTGCAGGGCGAGAGTGCGCTGGGTCTCGTCGACCCGCAGGTTGACGTGCGCGACCTGTCGCTCAAGCTCCATCTCACCGCGTTTGGCCTCGACTTCGAGTTGCTGCTCGGCCGCCATTCTTGCGGCATCTGCTTGGCCTTGTGCCGCGATCCCGGTGAGGGCTGCGGTGGACTCGGCGGCGGCACGATCGTTCGCGCTCTGCTGAGCGATGAGGGCTTCTCGTTGAACGGCGATCGCCAGTTGATTCGCCAGCTCGGCTTCTTGAATCGCTCGCTCTTGCTCGGTAGCGCTCGCGCGGCGCTCGAAGCCTGCGGAGTCGGCGACCATTTGTAGTCGCTCGCGAGTCTTTGCCTGCAGGGACTCCTCCACGCTGCGCTCCGGCCTGACCGCCGTGACGACCGCCCGACTCACCTGCGCTCCAAACTCAAGATTGGCGAGCGCCTCTGAGACCGTACCGCTAAGAGCAGCGAGCTGCGCTTGGAGAAGGCCCTCGAGCGTGTGGCTGGCGACGTAAGACCAGACCGCTTCCTGAGCCGCGCTGGTCAGCGCGCCCTGGATGACCGTCAGGGGGTCGGCATTGTAGACGCCAGTCTCTGTGTTGATCGAGAAGTCGAAGCGGGCCGAGACGAGAGCCGGGTCCGTCAGCGCATACCAAACCTGCGCGGCGATCGAGACCTCCTGGAAGTCTTTGGTCCGGCACTTGAACATGACGGCAATGCTCTGGTCGTTCACTGGGACCTCGGAGATCGCGGTGCCGATCGGCCAGAACCAGGTGCCGAGCCCTCGGCCTTCGTTGGCGGTGGAGCCGCCCTTCGTCACGATCAAATAGGTGTGCGCCTCACTCTGGCAGTGTCGGAACCCGGGTCGCCAGAATGTCGTCTTAATCGTCGCCATATCACTCGTCGTCAGAGTCGTCGTGTGCCGCTCAGGGCAGGAAGACTCCACGCGAACTCGACGGCGAACGCAAGGAGGCTATGAGTTCCGGGTGCAGTCATGAACGATCGGCCGCACATGTGATGCTGTGCTGGACTCGCCCGAAAGAGGTTCGGAGCCCTTCAACCGACGGGTCATGGTCGCACCCGTTCGCTCTATCAGCGCACCGGAACGTGGGCGCTCCCCGCGACCGTCATGGTCGCAGCAAGGGTCCGCGGTATCACCGCCCTTGGCATCACCGCCCTTGGCATCGCCGCCCTCGGCATCGCCGCCCTCGGCAACACCGTTCAGGAGTAGAAGCGAGTCAGTACATCCACACGGCGCCGGCATCATCGCCGTATGTATCATCGAACGGGGATCCAACCACGAGCCGCTCGCCCCAGATCGTCAGCGAGAGAGCGTTCGCGAAGACGCGACCGATCGGCAGGCGTACGCGGTTTCCGCGGACCCACGTATCTTCCACGCGCTCGAAGAAGGCCACCTCGGGAGAGGTTTCGCCTTCGATGTTACGCAAATACGAGACGGCGAGCCGGTCGTCGAAGGACGCCATACTGGAGCCCACGTTGCGCGGGGCACCCAACGTGTCGACCTCGGGCCCAGGCACCTGAGTCCACCCGGAGTCACCTCGCTCGTAGGCCAGAATCTGCCCGCTGCCATCCGCTCGCTCAAGCTTCGAGATGGCCGCGACGAAGAGATCATCGCCGACAAAGGTGATGGCCTCACCGAATCCAGAGAGCCCGTCAGGCAGGGCGCCGTCCAAGCCTTCAGGACGTATCGTCTGTTGCTCGGTCCACACGCCGTCGATGCGCTCGAAGACAATGAGCGCGCCGGAGTTATCGTCTCGGTACTGACAGCTTCCGAGCACGATGGTGTCGCCCTGAATCGCGACGCCGCAAGACGGATACGCAAGGGGATCGGCCGGTTGAAGTCTCGCGGATGGGCCCCACATGCCGTCGTCGCCCCGTTCGAAGACCCACGGAATTCCGATATGGTCTCCGATCGAGAAGTAGCGCGCGATCAGAACCGCAACGTCGTCAGAGAACCCAGCGACTCCGCCTGCACCGCGAGATGCCTCCGTCGGCGCGATCGCCTGAGAGATCGCCCACTCCGCTCCATCGAAGCGGTACGTCAGGAACTCACCGCCGTCGCCGCAATCGCGACACGCCGTCATGAGTTCGTCGTCGACGATACGGAATTCCAAGGCGAAGGTGCCATCTCCAGCGATTGGGGACTCGACTCGCCCGGAGAAGACGGGGCCTGCGTCGCTTCGCTCGAACATGTAGATCACGGCCCGTGGTTCCTCGAAGGGCGCTCCAATCGCCAACCAGCGTTGATTGATGGCGACCCTGAAGCCCCAATTCTCCTCGCCGTTGAATTCGGCGGGCGCTAAAAAATGTGCGGTCAGCGCCGAGCACTGCCAAGGAGAACACATCCCCAGGAGTCCGTTCTCTTCACCGTCGTCACAGGTCTCGTCCAGGTCGACGACCCCGTCGCCGCAGTAGGGTCCATCAGGGACACCGCCATCGAGAGTCAACGCGTCTGAACAATCAGCGCTGCACACATCGCACCTCGTAACTCCGTCTTCGCAGGTGGTCTCGGTCTGTACGTTTCCGTCATCGCAGACCTCGCCGAAGTCCACGTCGCCGTCGCCACAGAAGGGGCCCACCAATTCGAGCGGTTCCGAGCAATCTGCCGAACACAACGTGCAGTCCATTACACCCGCATCGCAGGCGGTCTCGGTCTCGGTGTTCCCGTCATCACAGACTTCAGCGCCTTCGGTCTCTCCGTCGCCACACACGGGCACTCGGCAGCCGCCTGTTTCGACCGTCTGACAATCGAACGCGCAGCGAGGCGTGCCTTCGATAGACTCGGGAACAAGCTCGGCGCAGGTGGCGCCCGCAAGATCGTCACGGTCGCAGACCTCCTCCGGATCGGCGATGTCGTCGCCGCAGGTTCGGCCCTCAAGCGCGAGGCTCTCGCTACAGTCGGCGTTGCAGGCGAAACAGAACACTTCGCCGTAGGCGCACTCTACCTCGGTGACCGTGTTGCCGTCGTCGCAGGACTCGAAAGGGTCCTCGACCCCGTCGCCACAAGCTGGTTCCGCGGGCGTATCCGCAGCTAACTCATCAACGATGTCCGGCTGGCCGACGTCCGATTCATCGACGTCTTGTGAGTCGATCGGCAGAGGAGTTGGGTCGTCGCCACATGCGACGAGCGCAGAGCAGAGCAGGATGGGGTACCAGGCGACGGACTTCGGCATGTAGCCTCGATTGTGGTGAACTCCCCCGCACACCGCGGCGGAGGGTTCGGTTGGGTTAGATCGGTTGGGACGGCTGCAGCATGACGCTATTCACTTATCTTGCAAGGTTGCTGCCAAGGAGAGTGATTCGCGGAGATCGTCCGAACGCTGCCTCCGCGCCGGGACACGGCACGAGAGCGACGCTCTCTCTTTGGGTATGAGGCGGCGCTTCACAGGCAACCTAACCCACTCAGAACCATGAGTCGTCTCCTCTCCGTGCTCGCGGACTTTGTACTCGGCATCGATGCTTGTTCCGATGAGGATGTCCCGATATCCGCCGGCGACACCTCCGGTTGCTCCGGTTGCTCCGGTTGCTCCGGTTGCTCCGGTTGCTCCGGTTACTCCGGTTGCTCCGGTTGCTCCGGTTGCTCCGGTTGCTCCGGTTGCTCCGGTTGCTCCGGTTGCTCCGGTTGCTCCGGTTGCTCCGGTTGCTCCGTCGGAGGGAGGATCGAGGAGGAGGATTATCACCGATGACTCGGCGGAGTCGTCGATTAGTGTGATGGTGTGCACACCCACCGTGAGGGTCGTTTCGTCGAAGTCGTCACGGGTACCGGTCGCGCCGTCTCGGGCCGATGTCCGGGTGAACGTCGCCGCGGCGAAGTCGGGGCCGTCCGCAGTGAACGTGATCGTTTCACCGGGCTCGTCGATGTCTCCCTCAGCGAGCGACATGATGACGGGCGCAAGGAGTTCGGTCGCCTACGAGAGGTTGTCGATTCCCAGGTACGCGAAACTCCCGCTGTGGTCGTCGAGCGTGATCGAGGAGAATGGAGTGAGACTGACCACTCCGAAGAACCCCAGCTCCCCGACGGTACCAAAGTTGGTAGCGAAGCCATCGATCGTGATTCGGGAGAGGTCGGTAAAGCCGGCGATTTGAGCATCAAACCCGACGGCTAGACAGGCTCCGGGAATGTGATGGTGATTGAGCGTACCGAGAGGCCATCTAGAAGGATGTCGAGGTACTCGGTCCCGTCGATCGGCAGCCCGGTTGCTCCTAACTTGAAATCGGGTGCGCCCGAAGCTGTCAGGTTCCACGAACAAGAAGAAGTCGAGCACTCCGAGTGGCGTCGTATCGTTGCGGGGAAGCGACACGAACGACGAACCGTTGAAGTCCTCGGTGGTCGTAGCGCCCGTCCATGTTTCCTAAGCCACACAGGAGGTAGAGTTTTCGCAGGGGTGAGCGGCTGGGGCAGCGACACGAACGGCATAGGCGAGCGCCGACGCGATGAGGATCTTCATCATGAGTCGTGGTTTCTATGGCGAGGTGTTCGGCGTAACTGTCCCACTACGAGTCAGGGAGACGTAGCGGTCTGGGTCTCCGGCTTGCGCGACGGTTGCAGTGAGCGGCTCGATCGCTCTCAACGCAGGCAGAGGTACGTGCCGTCTCCCTCTAGAGGCATGCAGCTGAATCCGGCAGGACAGCCGCTGATGCCGTCAGTTTCGCAGAACGTCGTGCAGTAATCTGCGGTTGGGCCCGTCAGGCAGACGCCGCTGTTGCACTCGGCCGGTTCTGTGCAGGGTCCTCCAATGTCGGTGCAAGCCCAGATCGAGCCGCCGCCGGTTGCGTTGAAGCGTCCGCATGCATTGCCTGGCGAACAGTCGCGGAGTGCCCCGCATTGGTAGGAACACGCCCCGCCGGCTCCGGAAGTTATGCAGATCCGACCGTTGCACTCTCCGCCACCGGTACACGGAGCTCCATAGTCGTCGACCGCGCAAAGCCGAGGCTCGCCGAGGTCCGTCCCGCAGAAGAGGTCCACCGATGCGCTGCCATCGTTACAATTCTCGTACGAGGCGCAGGTCTGACTACAGATGCGCTCCGACGGCGCGAACGATGGACAGTACCCGCTACAGCAATCACCAGGCACGCTACAGGACTCGCCGAGGGCTCCCTCGTCGCGCCCTTCACACACAGGATCGGGGCAACCCTCAGGTCCGGGGGTGATCGCTCCATCGCAGCTCAGCGTTTCTGCTCCGTCACAGGTCCAGACCCCGTCGTCGCACTCCCCGCAGGCAGCTCCCGGCGTCTGTGCCAGAAACCCGCACCCGCCGCATTCATTTGCAGCGCCGACGTCCTCGCCGTCGCACGTCATGGCTTCAGGTCCTTCACACGCCCAGACACCGGTGTCGCAGACCCCGCACAAGGCGTCGACGAGGCCCGGAAGAGGGGCGCAGCCACCACAATCGTTGTACGCGTCCTCGCCTCGGTCGCCGACACAGGCTGAGGCCTCGCTGCCGTCACAGATATATGTGCCGGAGTTGCAGGTGCCGCAACGTGCTCCCGGGCGGCCCGCCAGCGGTTCGCAGCCGCCGCAAGCGTTCTCCGCCTCCACGCCAAGGTCACCGTCACAGCGAGTCGCCTCGGATCCATCGCAGAGCACGAGCCCCGTTTCACAGCTGCCGCAACGCTCTCCTGGAGCGGCCTCGAGTTCGGCGCATCCACCACACACATTTCGAGTGCCGCTGTCGCCCCCGACGCACTCCCCAGCGCCTTCGGCACACTCCCAGTGCCCGGCCCCGCAGATACCGCAGGGAGCTTCGTGCAAGCGGCCGTCTTCACCAGGGCATTCGCCGCACCCAAACTCGCCGAAAACATCGACCTCGCAGCCGTCGGTGCCGTCCTCGTTACAGTCTTCGAAGTCGTCGTCGCAGGTGCCGACGAAACACTCTCCGAGAGTGCAGCTCACGTTGCCGTGAGCGTCATCACAGGCGATGCCGCAGCCACCACAGTTTTCGATGTCGCTGGTCAAATCCCAGTCTTCGTCGACCCCGTCGACGCAGTTGTTGTCGGCTCCGTCGCAAACCTCGGCTGCGCCGGGGTAAGCGCCAGGATCGACGTCATCGCAATCGACGCCGCCGCACTCTCCGATCGCGATGTAGCCGTCTTCGTCGCCGTCCGTGCAGCCGATGCAGCGATCGCCTGGTGGAGCGCAGACGCGAGTAAGATCGTCCTCGCTCGCGGTGCGGCAAATCGACCCGGCCGGGCAGAGGTCGTCTGGACCGCAAGGCGGTGCACAGAATGCACCGTCGCGAAGGGCGAGACACGCGCCCGCCCCGCACTCATCCGCGCTTTCGCATGGGGCGCACCAGCGGACATCTTCGGGCACGCACAGTTCGACGCGCTCGCCGTCCGAGCCCTGACGCCAGTCACAGGACCAGCCATCCGGACACGCATCACACTCGTCAGAGGAACACACTCCCGATCCGTCGAGCTGCAGCACGCACCAGGCGCCCTCGCACTCGTCGTGAGCTTCGCACGCACAGCCGATTTCGCCTTCGCAATCGGCCGCGTCGGGGAGGTCCGGCGAGGCGTCTGCCGCATCTGGCGCGGTGTCTGCCGCATCCGGCGCCGTGTCTGCCGCATCCGGGGCGGTGTCCGCGTCGGATCGGTCGGTGTCGGCGGCATCTGCGTCGGTATCGGCGGTATCGGCGCCGGAATCGGATCCGCCGGCATCCAGGAATGGTCTCTCGTCGGCCACGTCGCCGGGCAGCGTGGAAATGTCCGGCGCGCTGACCCCTTCGCCTGAATCATCTGCGAGGGAGGGCGTGTCGTCTCCACCACAGGCGGTAAGTACGAGGAGATATAACAGCAGAAAATGGCGGCGCATGCCGCACCGTTGTGAAGACCTACAATGGTGTCAAGTGCTGGAAGATGAGGGGTTCTACGCCGCAGTGAGAGAGTGCGTTCGTGGCGCGTGCGCGTATCGCTCTCGGCGACATCGTTCGGCGGGCGGTCGCTGCCCCGGCGAGGTGCTACCGAGGCTCCCAAACGAGCCGATATCGGTTGGTCGTGCCGTTGCGAACGGTGAACGTCAGCGCGTAGGTCGCCGACGCCGCGTCGTACTCCGTCTGCCAGAAGTCGTTGCCGGCCGAAGAGTCGTCGAGCGGCTCCCAGGTTGCGGCACTCCAGCGCTCCAACCTCCAGCCATCATGCCTGACCAGTCCAAAGACCGTGAAGGGCGTGAAGCCCCTGCCGGCGGTGACCGTAAACTCCGCCGCGATCGCGCCGGGATCGGCCTGGACTCGAACGGGGAACGTCTGCTGCACTGTTCCGACCGCTGCGTCGACGCGGAGGTTGTTCTCCGCCGCGAACGTTCGCATCATCTCGGGCCGGCCGAACGTCTCTTCAGCAAGAGAGCCCAGGAAAGGATCGGGGCCGTAGTAACGGAGCTTGTTGCTCGGAAGCACGAGGTACTCCAGCGTGAAGCGGACCGTGCTTCCGGCGGGAACGAAGCGGGGTCGGCCTTCGCACGGTGCGCCACACCAGGCTGAATCTGGTTCATCGGGGAGTCCCACTTCGAACGAAGACTGGGCGACACCCCCGTTGAACACTTGGTGAACGTTGATGTGTGGCGTGCTCAGGACAGCATCCCCGACTCGGGCTTCGTAATCCCTCACAACAAAGCCGATGTCTGCGAACTCCTCGGGTAGCGACTCGTCGCTACGCCGATTGGCGAAGAGCAGCACCCACGGCGCCTCGCCGGTCAGCGCGATCCCGCGGTCGTCTTGGGTCGCGTAGCCGGTCCCTGAGAACGCCTCGGGACGGCCGAACTCCGCTAGGACCTCTTCCGCGTTTCCATATGCGAGCCCTTCGAACTCGTTGTCTGCGTAGTTATCTGCAGCGATCTGGAAGAACGCCAACCGCGAGTATTCTACATCTTCTAAGAACTCGTACTCGAATGAGTAGTACACACGCACCACATCGTTCGTGGACCCCAGCCGAGTACGAATGTTTGCTTGAATCGCGCCATCTGAACTCACGCCGCTGTAGGTGACATCCGTCAGGTTCGGGCCATGTGATTCGTACCGGCTACGAACGCGTCCGAGGCGTCGCCCACGATTCGGATCGTCTGCCGCGCGATACCGGAGGAAGTCGGCGCCACCAACGTTGCCAGTCCAGTCGTGGCGCCTGTTTGACAACACGAGAAAGGGACGGACGTCATCCATCATCGCGCGCTGAAGCGTAACGTCAGGGTCGTAGGTTACGCTCTCGCCCCAACACGCGAGCGCCGACTCGTCCCAATGCCCTCCGGCCGTACTCCAGCCGACAAGGCTCAGCTGCGCATGCGATGCGACATAGGCTTCTCCCCACTTCACGCTCGCCATCGTCAACTCGACCGACTCTGCCGCGGAGAACGTCGGCTGCGCGTAGAGGCGGTACCAAACATTCCCCGCGCCGTGCCAGTTCTTGGACATTTGAACCGGTACACCGAGCGGCTCACCAGATAGGTCGCGCAGGAGCGCAACGCCGCCCGTGATGCCCCACGAAATCCTACTCGAACCGTAGAACGCCAGCGGCACGGAGACGTCGGAGAGTTCACCGGGATCCACGTTCAGCTGGTAGCGGCCGTACCAATGGTCAAACTGCTCATCCTCGAAGTCGGCTCGTCGTGGCGCTCCGGCGGCTTGTAGGTCGGGTAGGTCGATACGGTACGCGCCGAGAAGCTCATCCCAGTCTGCGATGGCGGACTCCCCAACGGCGACACCTTCCCGACCGAGCATTGTTCGTTGGACACTAACGGTCTCTGGCTGAGCGTAGAGAGCGATCTCATCCGGCCCGAGCGCCGAAAGGGGCGCGACCAGAAGCGACACCGAGACGGAGGCTCCCGCCGCGCCAACGCGCTCAGCGAAAATGCCGCCACTCTCAGCGAGGACGAGTCGCGTCGTCGCCTCCGGCTGCTCGTAGACGGCGAAGAGCCAGCCCGCACCTGACTCGTCGGAGACGGTCAGGACCCGGTCTTCGACCAGCCATTCGCTCAATGCGGCCGTGCCAAGGAAGTCACCGCCCAAATGCACCCGTACGATCGCGGCGTCGTCCTCGGCCCAGGAGGATGAGGACGCGCGATGAGAGAGGACGAAGTGCCGAGACATTGACGCGATGTCGACCGCTCCCGCATACGAGGCGTCTTCGTAGCCGACCGTCGGAACGAACACATGATTCATGAACCGGCCGCCCTCGAGCAATCGTGTGCGATGGATTTCATCCGCCGCTTCGCCGAGAAACGAGTTCGCGACGAACATGCCCTCGGCCGTTCCGGCTTCGAACGACAGCTCCGCGCTCGGCAGCGCCGTGACATCGGCGTTGTCTCGAGTCGCGGCGCGCTCGTAGGAGGCCGCGTCGGTCATTGCACCGAGGTGCATGATCTCGCCGGTGAGCTCATCATATGCGAGCGCGTAGTGCCCGGTAAGGAAGTGCTGAACCCGGTCTGGCGTCGGCCATGTCTCGGTAGGTCGGTGATTCCGCGGCCAGTACATGAACGCGTAGTCCTGTGGTCCGACGATGGGCGATCCGTTTACGAACTCGCACTCGGGTCGCGTTGTGTTGGTGTCGAATTCGAACCCGGCGGTCTCTTCGAGACACCGTGGGATCAGGCATGGGTCTGAGTCGTCGCCGAGCGGCGGCTCTCCGGGGGCGCAGGCACCGTCTCTGAGGCACTGTTCCGCTCCGTTGCAGAACACACCGTCATCGCAATCGCACACGTCTTGCTCGTCCGTGTCGGAATTGGGCGCGTCTTGCTCGTCCGTGTCGGAATTGGGCGCGTCGATGTCGGAGGGATCGGCGTCTAACGTGTCGGGCGCGTCGGGCGCGTCGGGCGCGTCGGGCGCGTCGGGCGCGTCGGGCGCGTCGGGCGCGTCGGGCGCGTCGGGCGCGTCGGGCGTAACGAGATCACCCGATGAGTCCAAACCGGCATCACCTGCCGCAGAGTCGGCCGATACGTCATCACTTGTTGCTACATCTTCGGTCGGAGGCCTCGTGGCATCTGTACCGCACGCAAAGCAGGCGATGGCGAAGGTGAGAGGGAGAGCAGTTCTGCTGACTGAGGGCATGCGGGCCAAGGTGAGAGGGCGAGCAGCTCTGCTGACTGAGGGCATGCGTGCGCTGGCAGGGGGGAGGCAGTGAATGCCGAGGACGCGACTGGGCGCTCGGCAAGACGTTAATGGGAAACACTCGTCGTCGCCATGCCGTCTGCGTCTGGGCCCGTCCTCCGCTGGTGCGGGATGTGGCCGGATACCGCGCACGAACGTGTTGTCCCAATTCGTTGCGGTGAAGAGGCTCGGACCGGTCTTGGAGGCTGCCTCCGACAGTTACTTGAGCGCTCGCAGCAACCGTCGGGGCCGCAAGGCAATGGGCAATCGTTGCGGGGAAATCCCCAGCGCACCTAGCGATTCATGCCTGCCCTAGCACTCGATAAACAAGCGCATCATTCCACTCAAAATCAACGAGGAGATCACGAACCTCGCGTACTTGTTCCGCCACACTGGCCCTAGAACTCACCCCACGCCTATCGCCGCCCTCTCTGCGGAGCGCTCGGCCGCCGTGGTCGTGTCGGCGTCTCTAGCGATCTGCTGCACCGATGCCACACGCGCCGCCATTTCCGCCTGTGTCGAAGCCAGCTTCAGGCCATCCTCGGCTGGCAGTCCATGCTGGTGATGCTCCGGTTGCTCAGAGACGAGCGAGAGCACGACCGCCGCCGGCGGTGTCGGCAGCTGAGCCGCGGAGAGCGCGGATGGCTTGTATGTCTCGTCATCCTCCGATGACTGCGTCGTTGGAGCGCTGAGCGCACGGCAGGTGTACGGAGCGGTCCGGAGTGGCTCCTCTTTGCCCGCGAGCGTCGCCGCGTTGCAGTTCTGGGCTTGAGCGAGGACTCAACGACGGTTATCCGAAGCGCAGGGCTCGTGGTTGACTCACTGGAATACGGTGCGGGTCTTCCGACGCAGTTGACCGACGGGAACTACGACACCCTCGTGCTCAGTAGGTACGCTTATCGATGGGAAGTCATGACTCCAGAGCTGATCGAGGCGCTGGATGTGTTCACAACAGGCGGCGGCAATATCGTGACCGAGTGGGATGGCGCCTCGATCTTCATGAGTGAGTACGATGCCAGCTACCGTTACGCGGCACTCGCCCCGACTCAGCTCGGCCTCTTTGACGGCGCAATCGGAAGAGGCGGCCGCCGGGGCTCCGGAACGCCGATCACGCTGGTGGAGCCAGGAGATCCCCTATTCACCGACGTAACGAATCCGTTCTCCGCGGGTAGCGGAACGGACTTTTTCTTCACGATTACGGGAGTGCCCCAACTCCGGAATGTTGCGACGTTCGCAGGGGGCTCAGGTGACTTCACAGCCGCGACGTACGGCACAATCTTCCGCGGGCTTCATTGCGGCGGAAACGTGATCTTCACGACCTTCGATTGGAACGATGAACCCACCGAGCCCGGGTTCGGCTCCCTGATCGGCAACCTGGTGCGAGAGTCCTTTCTTCCAGCGCCTGCTGGTCTCACGGACACGTGCCCCCTTTAGAGCTGTTCGTGCGCTCGCATCTTTCGAGGTGGTGGTGCGGATTGAGTGGATAGCGCCGTTCGCGGCTTGAACGCACACCGCAAGCTCCGCGCCTATCATGGAGCGGTTCTTGCGGTGTGCGTTTCCTACGTCTGGCTGCCTGATTCCCGACCCACGGCGGCTCCGACCTCGCGACGCTCGAACGTCAGTTCGCTGGCTGGTCCGCATTTCGTATCTTTCAGGGGCGGCCACGCGTAGTGTGCGGTCGGCTCCCGAGTCGAGCATCCTGCCGTTGGCTGAGCCCGCGCTCGGGTGAACGCTCCAAATGCGGCCACCAACAAGCAATACCCGGCGATGGCCGGAAGAGGAACATGGCAACGATTACGAACAAAACCCGCCGCCCACTCGCCGTCGTATTGCCGGAAGGCAAGAAGCTCCGCTTGGGGCCGCTCGCCAGCGCAGAGATCAGCGCGAAGGCCTGCAAGACGGCCGCAGTCGCCAAGCTCGTAGAGGCCGGCACCGTCGCAATCGGCGAGGGCCCGACCAAGGGCGGACGTGGAGGCCAGGTCGCTGGTGGACCGCCCGGAGCAGCTCGTGGCCAAGGGATGTCCGGCGGGATTCGGAAGACCGGCGACCGTTAGGTCCATGCCTGAGGCCATCGGCAGGGCATTCGTGGCCGCGCCCGAACTCAGCTCGGATCAGCTAGGAGGGCAAAGAGGCCTTCACACGGGACCGCCGCCGTTCTTCTGCCGTTCAGTCGGCTGACCATCAACGTGGCTTCCCAGCTGTAAGGGCGATCATCGAGCGTCACTCGCTCGGCGTCGATCGTGCTCGTTAGCTCGGCCAGCGCTGTGTCTCCTAGGTCTTCGAGCAGTTTCTCGAATCGTCCTTGCCGCTCAGCATCGACGAAGGAGAAGTCGTACCGAGCGGTGAACGCGACATGGTAAGCGGCGGGGCGGATCGCCACGCCCGCAAGCCCCAGTCGGCTCGCCATTAGGCCGAGCAGTTCCCCCGCTTCTTTGGCTAGCCCTAGCCCGGGGACCTCTTGGTTCGGGAGCTGGGGCCGCCCGAGGGTAAACGTCGCGATCGGGTGACGAAGGGTGAGCCAGTTAACGAATAGGTAGCTGGCATCGTCCTCGCGCATGGTGTCGACCATGGCATCGATCAACAGGTGTTCTGTGCCTTGCGCACGCCCCACGAGGCGGAACCGATCGCCATCATCGAGTCGCTCGATGCGCACATGAAGATCGGAGTATCCAAGGCGCTCGATGTGCTCCAGGACCCCGTACCGATGAAAGGCATGCTCCAGCCACTCGGCCGTATACGTGT
>JBLHWZ010000044.1:0-27275 GCA_047629415.1 Bradymonadia bacterium
ACCGCAGCCACACATCTAGATACCCGATCTGCCCGTTTCCCCGCGATGTTGCCGTGAAATTCAACCAGCTGCTCAGTGCCTTTGCTCTCATTTTGATGGTCGCGTGCTCAGGCCCCGGTTGGCGCGGCGATAGCCTCGTAGAAGGCGCTACGTCGGCTGAGGAATGGGAAGCTGTTCACGGTACGGCGGGCCCTGAGAGTCCCCCGACGTCTCAGCCGACCTCCGAACCCAGTTCGCAGCCAACGAGTCAGCCGTCTTCCCAGCCTTCACTCAAGGCGCTTACGAAGGTGGGAGTGTCCAGTTGACTAACCCCGGCGGCGCCTCCAGCGCACTCGTGACGAGTCCATCGGCCATCGTCTCGCGAATCGAACGGCGTCTCGATCAGAGCCGTCGCTTCGGCCGCGATGTGGACGCGCTCTTTAAGCAGCTGAACGTCGCGCTCTCTGCAGAGTGGCCGGTCGACGAGCTGGAGTCGCTCGGACTCGCCGCGCGTGCGTTCACTGCCGCTTCCTACTGGGGAAGCCGGATGGAACAGCCTGCTCGCTCGGTGCGCGTAGCAGCTGAACTTTCGTTGACGACGATTCACAGTGAGTTGGCGCGAGTTGATCCGTCGGTTGTCACCGAACTTGCCGAAGTGTTGCTCGATGCGTGGGCCTCCACGAGCACGCTGCCTCGTATTGTCTTCACGCGGGTGCTGATCGGTGGCGTACCGAAGGAGGCGCGTCGGCAGTTTGATCTGCGCATTCAGCGCCGCTCACATCAGATCAAGCATCAGGTGACTGATCTGATGGAGTCTCTGCAGGGAGCCACAGCCACTGCCAGTGCACGAGAGTATGTCTTGCTCGGAGCACGGCTGAGCGCGGCCGACGGCGCTCATGAGGACGCGCTTGAGATAATCGCTTCCGAGCCTCTGTCGGACCCCATCGTCATCGAGGCCTACGTCGATATCCTTATCGACCTCGATCGGAAGAAGGAGGCGGTGGACCGCCTCCGAAGGTCATTGGCCGTTCTTCCGGACAAGCGTCCGGTGCGTGAGCGACTCATCGACCTCTTCATCGACGCTCAGGACGTCAAAAGCGCAGTCGAACAACTCCTCGCGCTGCTCAAAGAGCAGTCCGACGTGCTGAGTTGGGAAATCCTCTGCGACTTGCTCGTCCTTGATGACCCCACACAACTGGCTGGAATACGCGCGTCGCTCGAAGAGGAAGCGCCTGCATTGTTCGTCGACGTTCTGATCGCTCAGGGAGACGCCGACGGTGTTGCTAAGTCGTCTCGCGCGAAGACGTTTTCCTACGAGCAGCTTTGGCGAATCGGACACTTTCTCGCCGAGAACGGAAACCGAAAGGCCGCGCGGGTCTACGAACGGGCGATCAGCCTGCAGGGCGCGGTCGCCCAGTCGAAGCTGCAGTGCGTCGACTTCGGAGTGCGCCTCGAAGCAGTCATTCCGTACTTCGAGTCAATCGAACGACCGACAAAGCCGGCACGGCTGGCAAAGGAACTGTTGGGCCGCCAGCGTAACAACGTGCCGCTCAAGCGCGAACTTGAGCGCATCTTCGGAAAGAAGATGAAATGAGTCGCGCGATGCGGGTCGACGGCACAGCCTTGAAGGCTGTCAAACGCGACGCGGGACCTCTGGGGAACTTGTTGGAACCCAAACGCGGGTACCGGTTTGCCCCGGAGAACCTCACCTTGGGCGCCGCGCTTCCCTCCAAGGCTTCCAGCGTATTGGACCTGGGCGCCGGCTGCGGAATTCTCGGCTTGCTAGCGGGGCATGAGCTCGGCGCGGATCGCGTTCTCCTTTGTGAGCGCAATCCGGACATGGCCGCTTTGTGCCGCGCTAACGCAGCTCGCTATGACGCCGAGGTGTGTCACGGCGATCTCCGCGATTTTGCACCGGTCGAGCGATTCGATCTCGTCGTCGCGAACCCGCCGTTCTACGTCGCAGGACGCGGTCGAGCCTCGGAGAACGAGACCAGTCGGGACGCAATGCAGGCGCTGCACGGCGGCCTGGCCGAGTTTGTTGAAGCCGCGTCGCGTTGCGTCTGTGAAACCGGGCTCGTCGTCGTGCTCTATCCGGCCGAGTCGCTCGCAGAGGTCCTCGTCTCCGCCGCACACAACGGCCTCAAATGCGCAGGCCTCACCTTCGTTTTCGCCCGCCATACCGAGCGTCCTTTCCGCGTTTGGGTGCAACTAAACCGGAGCGGTGCCGCCTTCGGCCCCACGCTTGTCTCCCCCGCCGCCCTGCTACGCTAATGCCCGCCCTGGGGTAGTTGTGCGCCTGCGCTAGCGCCCGTCCGGGGCTAGTTGGGCGCCCTGAGTTGGGTTGCGTTCCGTTCTTACGTTTAAGTTCCGCCCGCCTGGGTAGTTGCGCGCCCATCTTCATCTTCGGCCGTCCGGGGCTAGTTGCGCGCCCGTTTTTCCTCGCCCGGCGGCAGTTGCGCGCTCTGTCGGCGAGAGTTCCTATCCTGTTACTACGTGTGGCGGAATCTACTCGTCCTCGGCGATTCCAAGGACCCTGCGATCTAGCCAACCCTTGGCGATGCGCGTGATAGGTGTGAGGGAGAGGGGTAGCTTGGCGAGCCATCTGACAGTCGTCGGCCGCTGCTGGATCCCATCGATGAGGGCGAGGCCAGCAATACGTAGCCGTCGGACGACCGGTTCAGTGTCGTCGGGCAGAACGCGGTGGGGTGCATGCTTCAACTCGACTTCTGGAGGACTCTTCGTGGAGTCGAGAGACTGCACCACCGACCGCGCCACGAGCGCACCGACTCCGGCGTCGTGCTTCCGCGCCTCGTAACCGAGTAGGCCGCCGAGGGCGTAAAGGGCCTCACCTGCGAAAACTGCCTTCAGGTTGGTGGGTGCAAAGACGGGGATCATGGTGACCGTACGCCGCCCGCTAAGCCCGCTAAATCGATCGGACTCCCAGACTCGCTGGGTCACGCGGAGTCTCTGATTTCGATCGAGCGATGCAGCGCCTGGACGCTGCATCAAGCTGGCGTATGCGTACGCCTTGTTGATCGAGTCGACCTTGAAGTCGGTGGCGGCCGATGAGGTCTCGTCTAGGCAGCGCTGGTCGATGTACTTGTCGCGCTCATTGAGCCGCCAGTTCCCCTTCGCAATGCCAAGAATGTCTTGGGCGCGGAGGCTCGACATCATGCTCTCAAAGAGCACGTCTAGGGCGGCGTGCGGCGCCTCCAAGGCGTCGTTGATGCGTTTGTCGCGCGCGGCAACGGCTGTCGGGGTTAGGTCGTAGGCGCCAGTACCCGCGACGATCTGATCGGGATGCGGACTGCGCCACTCGCCCACGGCTCGATCGGGAAACGCGTCGACGAAGAAACAAACTCGCTTGTAGACCAACTCCTCTTCGACGGCTGCCAGAGGGATGCAGCCATCTTCCTTCTGCGCGCTCATCACCCGCATCCCGTCATGCCAACGCGCTAGCTTGAGCGCGGGAGAGATCGGCTTGTTGTTTAGCAGCCCTCCATCCATGTAGAGGCGCCGGTAGACAGACTCCGCGTCTGCGGCTCGGTCCGTCAGAGCGATGGGGCCCACAGCGATTGGGAGGGATGCCGATGCCGCGACGAGTCCCGCTAGCCGCTCAGCAGCCCTAGAGGACCAGCGTATGGCGCGCGCTCGCCCACGGCGATTCGTCGTGCGCACGAAGTGCTTGGCAGCGCCGGCGGACTCGTAGTCCCTGCCAATGAAAAGCTTCCGAGTCTCCGCATGCCCACGTCCACCGAGGTCTCGTACCTCCTGGCCGGCGTAACGCCGCATTCGAGCCGGAGCGGGTTTGGCAGCTCCAAAGCTGGGATGTCCTTGGACCTCGTCGACCAGAAACTCCGCCGGCTCATGGTAACCAAGTAGGTCGGTGAGGGTGATGCCGATTCCGACCACGCCTGACGGATCGAGTGGCGAAGCCTCATCGGGTTCTGGAAGCGGGCCGGGATTGAGGGCAGCTGCGGCGAGCTCGAAGAGCTTTGCCCCAGAAATGAGGGTCCATCCTGGCGCCTCGACAGGGCCGCTTCGGCCCGGCTCGTTTCCTTCGACGGACAGGTCCGAGAAGTTGCCTCCATGCACCCAGTCTCCGGTGATCGTGCCGGTCTCACTGAAGGACTCGCCGGTGCCGAGATAGCTGGGATCGAAGAGACACTTTACGAGCTGGCTCGCCACCAGCGCACCAGCTGACGAGCCGCCGATCGAGTCGATGATCACTCGGCCCCAGGTACCATTGATGTAGCGGGAATCGTTATCAGGCGCTCCTTCAGCGACCGCCCGATTGTGGTCACGAATGGAGAAGAGCAACTCCCGCACCGCGCCGGAGAGGAAAGTACCGAGCGACCCACCACCCGCGAACGCGAACGCGGCTCGGATGGGGACACGTTTTGAGTGGGACTCTGTCACAAAGACATCGTGCCAGAACGGGTGAACGAGTCAAATGTCTCAGTGAATCCGATCATCTCTGATCATCTCTGATCATCTCGAGCACATCCATGTTGGGCCCACCCGTCTGTTCGTCTGGAACCCAACCCGGGGGGTAGTTTCACGTCATCTATTCATCTGGAGCTCGCCCAGGGGTAGTTTCACCTTGAGCTGCCCGGGTAGTTTTCGTCAGTAACCAAGGCGGGCCATCTCGGGCCACCCGAGGTACTTCCTATGACCAAGTCGGGCGGACGATGGCCCGCCATCGCGACCCGACCGGGGGCTAGGTATCGTCGCCGTCCGAACGGGTTACGACCCACGTTCGTGGCCGAGGATGCCGCCGGCGAGGAGCCGATCGCCTTCCGAACTTCGCTGGACCCACTGCTCCACAGCGCCTATAGCGCCTAGATACCTCCGTCCCTACGACACGAGAGAAGCGATGCTTCGCACTATCCATCTATCGGCCACACTGGCCGTTCTGTCGCTGGCCGCCTCGGTTAGCGCCCAAGAAATTGTCACTCCGCTTACCTCCTCGCAGATCGCTGAGGCCGTCGCCGGAGAGATCTCGGTCGAAACAGAGCGTGGTCAGCTTAACCGTGGACAGGTCATCGGCTTCGTTGATGCTCCGATCGAGGAGGTCGTCGCGATCGTGGCTGATTCCGAGAATCACGACCAATGGTTTCCGGACACTATGGAATCAACCGTCGTCGCGACGACGAGTTCCACAAGCACCACCAACGGTCGGACGCACGTGCCCTTGCTTCGGGATCGTTACTGGCAGCTGAACGGCGACCGGTCGACGACGCGTTTCAACGGCATCGAGTGCAACCTACTCGAGTACATGTACGACACGTCCTATGAGGATGGGAACATGGACGAACTTCACGGCTATTGGCTGATCTGCCCCGAGGGCAGCGGAGTCGTCGTGAAGTACGTCATCAATGCCGACCTTGGCATGGCCATGCCACGCGCGATGATCACCTGGGCACAGAATCGCATGCTTCCCGGCATCATCGAAGAGCTCAGGGCTCGGCACGGCGACGTGTACTAGTCCGATGCGCAGGCGGAGAAGGCGCTTCTTGGACGCGCCTTTCGTCGTTTTGGGACACGGTTCGCCACGGGCGCGTTCGTTCGAGTAGCGAGGAGTCTCGAAAGTGCGAGTCGAGGCCGACTCGGCGACGTGAGTCGCCCGCTCGGACAGAGCTAGTACCGTTTTACGCGTAAGCCCGTCTCTAATGACTTCGAGCCATCGCTCTGACGAGCCAAATGGTTGGCCATCAGCGGGTATGACGAGTCTGCCATGCAGCGTTGCTTGAAGCTCGACGAGTTCCAGCCGGAACTGCGATCGGCTCGAGTTTGTCATGATGACAGGTCGTCCGGACATCGAGTCAGCGGTGCGGTCGGAGCTCGTCTGCACTGACTCGCCAAGGCGATCTGACGCAGCGAATGTCGAATGCCGCCGAACTGCTCCTCCGGAAGCTTGGCTCATCGACCGGTCCATCCGACCGGCGAATCACGGCGCGCAAGCGGCGACTAAAAATGTACTAAGTTGCCTGGGATGCCTCTGCTCCGACCAAGGCGACGATGGGTCGAACTAGCGCGTGCGTGTGAGCATGGCGTCAGGGTGTCGGACGTGCGACAGCGTGACGCGCTATCGGTATTCGCTCTCGGATTGAAGGCGCTCTGACGACCGATTCTGGATGGATCTCCGACTACCGCGGGGCGCCGGCACTCTCCACGTGTACGCGTTCGGGTGGTCTGCCGCGTGGGCGCAAAGCCATCGCATATATGATCGATAGCAAGACATGGATTGCCCTTCTTCGAGCCGTGAACGTCGGAGGTACGGGTAAGTTACCGATGGTCGAGTTGCAGGAGCCATGTGCGACCGCTGGCTTCGTGAACCCGCAGACGTATATTCGGAGTGGCAACGTCGTATTTGATGGCCCGAGCACAAAGAGCGAAGTCCAGCGAGCTTTGGAAGTTGCCCTCGCTAAGAAGCTGGAAAAACAAGCTTCCGTAATGCTCCGGGAGCGCGTGGGGCTCTCGGAAATCCTCGCGGGTGATCCTTTTCCGGCCGCTGCCGGAAACCGGCTAATCGTCTGGTTCTTTGAAACGGCACCGGCTATCGACTTGGAGGTGAAAGGGTAGAGTACCGAGGAGATCGAGTGCAGAGCGGCCGCGTGGCTTGTGCACTTCCCTGACGGCCAAGCAGGCTCGACGCTTCGCCTTCCGTGGTCGGCTCGTGTGTTTATCGCGCGGAACCGAAACACCGTTGCTAGGCTCGTCGCCATGGGGGCGGCTCGCTGATCGTAGTCGAGGACAAGGGTGGGTCGGCCGCCGGGAGCGAGAGCCGAGACAAGCCGCTAGCCCAAGAGTCGCGCCGGAGACCCTCCCTTGACCCCTGACTGGTCAGTCAGTAAGCGTCACTGACTGACTAGTCAGTAACCAACGCCGCATGAACGCTAAGACTCAAACTCCACGTCAGAAGATCCTCGGACACGCGATGCGTCGCTTTGCCCAGGACGGTTACGCAAACACAGCGCTGGCCGATGTTGCTGCGGATTCAGAGATCACGCGGTCAGCGGTTCTCTACCACTTCGAATCCAAAGAGCGGCTGCGTCAGCAGGTGCTCGGGGACGTGATCGACCGATGGAAGAGTCGGTTGCCGAAGTTGATGATGACCACCGAATCCGGAGAAGGTCGCTTCGAGGCGATCGCCTGGGAGGTCGTGCACTTCTTCACTGAAGACGTGAACCGGGCGCGGCTGGTTGTGCGCGAGATGTTGGACCGTCCGGCGGAGATGCGTGAGGCGCTCTTCTCGGAACTCGGCGAGTTCATGGAACTTGTAACTGCCGCGCTGAAGTTGGGCCAAGAGAGCGGCGTCATCCGGGCCGATATCGAACCCGCTAGCGCTGTGATGCAGGCCACACATCTGCTCGTCGGCGGGCTCGCGTCTTTCGATGTGCTCGGTGTGTTCTCGGGCGACGATGACGAAGCATTTGAACGATACGTGACCGAGCTGGTGCGCTTTGCGCGTGCCGCGCTCTTTGTGAATCCCTAAAGTGAGACGAGCCGCCATGGCAAACTTCTACCAAGACAATGACGACCTCCGCTTCTATCTGGAGAAGTACATCGATTGGGAGCCGATCATTCGGCTCACTGAGGGTGACTTTGAGATGGAAGACGGCCACCGCTCTCTCGCAGAGGCCAACGAGTTCTACTCCGACATTCTCCAGATGAGTGGTCAGTTTGCAGCCGACGAGATCGCGCCGCATTGGGAGAAGTTCGAGAAGAACCCGATCAAACTGGTCGATGGCGAGGTCATCTTTCCACCGGTTTTGCAGGACATCTTCGACGAGCTTGCCGGACTCGGCATGCACGGCCTCTGTGTTCCGCGAGAACTCGGCGGTATGAACGCCCCGCTCTTCGTCTACATGGCGAACGCTGAGATGTTTGCTCGCGCTGACGTCGGCGTGATGACACACATTAGCTTCCATTGCGGCATCGCGATGGCGCTGCTTGTGTACTCGGTTTACGAGGGCACGACCGAGGTCGATATCGAGAAGAAGACCTTTATTTCCACGCGATTCCAAGAGGCCATCTCCGAGATCGCCGAAGGAAAAGCGTGGGGGTGCATGGACATCACAGAACCCAATGCCGGCTCGGACATGGCCGCGCTTCGCTCGAAGGGCGTGCAAGACGAGGACGGCAACTGGTTTGTTACCGGCCAGAAGATCTTCATCACCAGCGGCAACGGTAAATACCACATCTTCATCGCTCGCACGGAAACCCCGGGCGACGACGACGACGCGTTCGCTGGCCTCGGCGGCCTCTCGCTCTTCCTAGTCAAACTCTACGACGACAACCCGGACGGCACCAAGACCTGGCTCGGCAACGTCACCCGCGTCGAAGAGAAGCTTGGGCACAAGACGTCCCCGACCTGCGCGCTCGACTTTGAGAACGCTCCTGCGGAGCTGATCGGCGAGCGTGGTGAGGGCTTCAAGCTCATGCTGATTCTCATGAACAACGCTCGAATCGGCGTTGCGTTCGAGGCGATCGGAATCTCTGAGTGCGCACTGCGCATGGCTCGGGAGTACGCCGCCCAGCGGCCGTCGATGGGGAAGACGATCGACCGCCACGAGATGATCGCGGACTATCTCGACGAGATGGACATCGACATCAAGGCAATGCGCGCTCTGGCCTGGCACGGCGCCTACTGTGAGGAACTCTCGCAGAAGACAAATATCGCGCTGCAGTTCGGGTACGAAAAGGATCCGGAGAAGGTCCGTGAGATGAAGCGCACCCTCAAGGAGTGCAAGGCTGAATCGCGCCGCGTGACTCCGCTCGGCAAGTACTTCGGCTCCGAGAAAGCCGTGCAAATCGCCCAACGTGGGATCCAGATTCACGGCGGCGTCGGTTACACCAAGGACTACGCAGCCGAGAAGCAGCTTCGCGACGCGATGGTGCTTCCGATCTACGAGGGTACCTCGCAGATTCAATCGCTGATGGTCATGAAGGATACGCTCGGCGGGATCATCAAAGACCCGAAGGGTTTTCTTACCGAGTTCGCCCAGACTCGCTGGCGCTCGCTTTCATCGCGGGATCCGTTCGAGAAGCGCGTGGCCGCGCTTCAGCATATGTCCCTCAAGGCGCAGCGCTACCTGCTGACGCGGACTGCCGCTTCGAAGTTCAAGGAGGTCAGCCGTTTGCCCTTCGACAAGTGGATGAAGGAGCTGGGGAAGGATTGGGATCCCAAGCGCGACTTCGCGCTCGCGATGCTTCACGCTGAGCGTCTGACCAAGATCATCACCGACGCCACAGTCGCGCACCTCTTCCTGCAGCAGGCGAAAGCCCACCCCGAGCGCGAAGAAGTACTCGAGCGCTGGCTACACCGCGCTGAGCTTCGCACGAAGTCGTTGTACGAAGAGATCACGACGACCGGCGACCGCATCCTCGCGCAGTTGGCCGAGCAGAACGCGGCCGACGCAGCTGCGGCCGAGTAGGAACACGTGGGACGATCCCGGCGCTCTCATCGCGCTGAAGCCGAGTCAAGCCGTACTGCCGAAACATCGATTCCATCGTAGAGTTCGGACATGACGATGGATCGACGAGAGAGCGGTGGAAAGTAGCCGCGCGGCAGTACCGCTCATGGCGGCGTCCCGTCTGAGCGCGAGGCCGTGGGATTGTGGGTCGCTCTTCGAGCTCATGCTCCCATCGATCTTTCTTAGCCGGACCGAGTTGGATCGAGAGAGCAAGCGGTGATCCTTTTCCTCGCCCCTGCATGCCGCACTACAACGCGTCGACACAGCCCGGAGACGTTGTTGTGACACTACGTTTACGGCCATATCAAAAGGCAGATTTCGGGCGTCTGTCCCGTTGACCCGAGCCCGGTCGCCGCCTAGCGTCGCGGCCAGACAGCCCGTACGCCAACATTCTCACACGCCCCCTATCGTCCATGATTAGGCTCAGCGCCCTACGTATTGCTGGCCTCTGTGCCCTCACCTCTCTTGTCGCTTGCGGCGAGACGGCCGAGGTATCGAGCCCGGAAGTCGAATCCGAAACTCCGCTCGCACTCCAGGAGTTGGACGCTGGAACGAACCGCCTCCTCATGGCCGAGTTCGCTGGCTCTTTCGACGCGAACACCGGTGAGTTCACTCTCAGCATGGCTCCGTTGGAGGAATGGGCACACCGCTTCCCCGATGCGGCCGAACTGACCACAGTCAGGCAGGCTCTGTGGTGCGAACAGCGCCCGAACGCCCAGCAGCGACTCAATACGGTCGCGGGCTCAGTTGGGACCACGCTGGACGAGTGTGGAATTCCGGCTAACTCGATCACGCTGGGCCTAGGTGCTTTCTGTGCAGACGTTCAGCTCTCGGCGTTGGTCGACCTGACTCGTCCGATGGCGCAGATAACGGATATTACTTCGGGATATGAGGGCTACACCTACTTTGAAAGCGCGGGTCTCATCGGAGTGAACCCTTCGACGCTCGGCGGTCCCAATCCGCCCAGCGTACTGCTCGGCCTTTTCGGTTGGGCCGACACGTTGAATGGTGAGACGGCACGCACGACGTGGGCCTTCCACAACGCTGGTGGCAGCTTCACCTTCGCAGGTGAAGTCTGGGCTGAAGCGACCGAGGCCTGCGATAGTATCGACAACGATTGTGACGGTGAGATCGACGAGGGCGCAGGGTGCGTCAGCGAGGGCGGCGAATGTCTCGAGCACGCCGACTGCGATACCGGGAACTGCGATGGCGGCTTCTGCGGCGGGACGACCTGCGACAACCTGGTATTGGACGGCTCGGAGACCGACATCGATTGCGGTGGAACATGCGTCGGCTGTGTAGACGGCCTCGTCTGCGGCACCGATGAAGACTGCGCCTCCGGCAACTGCTTCGTCAGCACGTGTGTGGCCAACCGTTACCCCGAGCCTGGTGAGATCGTGATCTCGGAGTTCATGGCTGACGGTTCGGCGAGCGGGTCCGGCAACGTTGACCAGGAATGGATCGAGTTCTTCAATCGCTCTGCTGAGGATCTCCGCCTGGACGGTTGTGAGCTTCGTGACACCGCGAACGGTCACGTCATCGCGCTTCCGCTGCTCATCCCGGCTGATGGCTATGTGGTGCTGGCCGAAGAGGACGACGGATCGGTCGGCGCACCAGACTACGAATGGTCCGGCTTCGGACTGAACAACGGCGGCGATGACATCGTGCTGAACTGCCCCGTCGACGGCGCAACGCAGACCCTCATCGACGAGATCAGCTACGCCTCACTTCTGGCCGACGATCAGATTTCGGGTCAGTTGCACAATGGGCAGCTGACCGCTGCGGGCAATAACGTCACCGCGAACTTCTGCTTGGGCACCGATGAGTACGCGCCGGGTTACTTCGGAACGCCGGGCGCTGCGAACAACAGCTGCGATATCACCGTCGACTCCTGCACGTTTGAGCGTCCGGTGCTGACATCGGTGCCAGCAGCTGGCTCCGTGACCTTCTACGGACGTGTCGCCGCCGCAGGCGTCACCGACCTCACCACCGGAACCGACGTCAACGCCGCGAACGGCCGCTTCGGTGGCCAGATCGGCTACGGGCCACTGGGCTCGGACCCCTCCACGAGCGGTGCTTGGCTTTGGACCGAAATGACGGGCTCCTCGACCTGGAACGACGCGACCGCGCCAGGACAGGACGAGTACGATGGCACGCTGACAGCGCCGACGACTGAGGGCGAGAGCTACACCGTTGCCGCTCGGTTTACCGGAAACAACGGCGGCGACTATACGAACTGCGCTGGCAGCGGACAACTCGACATCATCGAGCCAGCACTTCCGCCAGCCGCCGTTGGCGACCTCCTTATCACCGAGTTTATGCCTGACCCCGGCTCCACTCAGGACGGTGAGTGGTTTGAAATCTACAACACGACGGGATCGCCGGTCGAGCTTCAGGGCTGCACGATTACTGGCCGCTTCGACAGTTCCGTCATTGGGAGCTCCGTTATCATCGCCGCTGGCGACTACGCCGTGTTCTCTAACAACGGTGATACCGCGGCCAACTACGGGCTCCCTGTGGACCACGTATGGACGGGCTCCTATGGGCTGGGTAACAGCGGCGACGACATTGGCATGGACTGCGACATCGATGCCGTTTCGACGACGATCGACGCGGTCAGCTACGGCGGCTCGGACGACGCCGATTCTGTGTCGAATCAGCTGGACCCGGCTTACTTCGACGACTTGGAGAACGACACGATCGACGTCTTCTGCAAGTCGACCGGGACGTACGGCGCCGACGGCAACTTGGGTACGCCCGGAGCCGCCAACCCCTCGTGCTTCGCGATCGGATTCTGCCGTCTGCAGTTCCCGACAGATTACACCGATACGTCGGTCGCTGCGGACATCGACGTCTTCGCGCGGCTCTACGTCGCCGGCACTACGGACTCATCGACCTTCAACAACCCGCAGGGCTTGATCGTCGGCGAGGTTGGCTACGGAAACGACGGAACGGACCCCAACACCGACGTGACCTGGATCTGGACGGCCGCGGCCCCGAACTCCTCATACGGTGGAGACGAGGCAAACAACGATGAGTACGTCGCCACCATGGCCGGCCCGGCTGCTGACGGACCATATGACGTCGCTTATCGCTTCAGCGGCGACGGCGGCATCAGCTGGACCTACTGCGACCTGGACGCAGGCGTCGGATCCGATGGATCTGAGGACGGCTACACGGCCGCAAACGCTGGAGACCTAACGCTTGCCGACACACTCTCCGTGGGCTGGTGCCAGCTCAGCAATGGCGAGAACGTGAACGATGTCACCGGAGATAGCTTCACCTACTACGGTCAGCTCTTCATCGCCGGACACACCCTCAACGCCGGCAGCCAGAACGACGCGAACCAGATGGCCGAGTTCGGATTCGGGCCCGACGCGAACAACCCCACGGCGACTCCCGGCGACTGGACGTGGGCCTCGGCCGGCTATGACACGCAGGTTGGAAACAACGATCAGTACGCCTACACATTGACCATTCCCGACCTGACGACGCCCTCGCTCGACACCGCTTTCCGGTTCTCCGGTGACGGCGGTGCCAACTGGACGTACTGCGATGGTGGCTCGGGTCTTACCGACGGATTCAACGCCCCCGGCAATCTCACGGTCGATGCGTGGACGGTGAGCAGCTACTGTAGCCTCCACTCCCCTGCGTCCCCCACGGCTGCCCCGACCGCCACCCAGGCGTTCTACGGCCGCGTCTGGGCCTGGCATGATGCAAACGGAAGCAGCGGCTATGACGCTGGCGGCTCCGAAGACGGAACCTCTCGCACCACAGGCGGCGTCTTCGACAACCTCCCGAACCTCGTCGCAGAGTTCGGATACGGAACCGACGGGACCAACCCAACCAGCGATGCGTCATGGATCTTCGCTTCTGCCACGGGTGAAGATCAGGGCTTGGACATCCACGCTAACGACGACGAGTTTGCTTACACTCTCTCCGTGCCGGCCAACGGCACCTACGACACGGCGTTCCGTGTGAGTGGCGACAACGGGGCCAACTGGACCTACTGCGGCGCAGGCGGCGTGTACCCGGGAAGTCCTGTCGGCTCGCTTGTCTCTGCGGGATCCGCTCCGATCGGCAACCAGCTCTACTTCGAGCCATTTACCGGCCAAGACGGCCAGGGCAACGTCGATGGCGTTCAGGACACATCCGAGGTCGAATGGACGCTCAGTGCTCCGTCGGAACCGATTGATACTTCGGGACCCGACTACTGCGAAGTAGTCTCAGGTGAGTTCCAAACAAAGGACTTCGGCCCTTGCCAGTGGGACTCGCCGATCATCGACATCTCGTTGGCGCTGTCTGCAGACATCGCGATCGAGCTAGCCGAGGTCGGAAACCACGAGAGCACCGACTGCCAGATGGTTAGCTACAGCGTCGATGGCGGCGTCTACACGCTGATTGAAGATTTCGGCGGAGCAGGAAGCGCCTCATGCACGGTCTACGACGACTTCGGTACCGTGACGATTACGGCCACGGAGATCGTAGGAGATACCCTGCAGATTCGAGTGACGACTGCGAACAACTCGAACAGCGAGTTTATCAATATGGATTCCGTGACCGTAACAGCAGGCGCAGAGGTAACCACACCGACGGGCCCGGTCGCGACCGTGACCTTGCCCTACACGGAAGAGTTCACCTCACAAACTGGCAAGGGCGTCACCGGTAGTGGGTCAGGGGTCACGGAAGACCTCTCCGGAGTCACTTGGACCGTCGACCATTCAGGCGCCACGCTGAGCGCGACGTCCGATTACTGTCGTGTTGTCAGTAACCAGTTCCGGGTGCGGGATAGCGACGGACCCTGCGCATGGCTCTCGCCGGTGGTCGACGTTTCTGAGGTGGCTGCCATTGTATGGGGAGGCAAGGTTTCAGAATCCGGCACCCACGAAGCCAGTGACTACGTAGACGTTTCGATCTCACTTGATGGTGGCGCGTTCGTAACAGTCCCGAACTGGAGTGGGCTTGGCAACGGGTCTCACACACTGATCGACGACTTCGGATCCGACGTGTTGGTCTCGACATTCGCCGATGTCTCCGCGGCCACTGTTGCGCAGATTCGAGTGACGATGAGTAACAATGCTGGACCAGAAATCCTCTATCTCGACGACGTCGTGATGGCCGGACTCTGAGACCAGTCGCACGAAACGGAGCCGCCGGGGCCTCTCGGCGGCTTCGTTCGTTTTTGAGCGGCACGCGTCCTCCACAATTGGAGCCCTCCGTGAGCCCGAAGTTGGACACCGGACTTCCGTTCGCTCCAACCTCCCTCGCGTAGGAGCCTGTGGCTTGCACGCGCAATCAACGTCCCTCGGGTCGGAGCGCCCTGTGCAACCTCCCTCGCGTAGGAGCCTGTGGCTTGCACGCGCAATCAACGTCCCTCGGGTAGGAGCCTGTGGCTTGCGGGTAGGAGCCGTGTGGCTTGGCTCTTCCGGAGCGGGCGCTAGCGTGGGGCCACACCACTTGCGCATGCCTCGCGATGTTCATTCGAACCCCGACCACGATCGCTCCCCTCCCGATGCTGATCTCGTGCGCAGAAGGAATCAACGACTCGGCCGAACCCGCGTTCGATCGTGAAGGCGCCGCGGAGGTCACTTTCCTCGCGTTCTAGGGCTCGTACGATGCAGCCAAACAACTCGAACACCGAGTTCCTCAATATGGACTCGGTGACGGTCACAGCCGATGGAGACGTTTCGGGGCCCGTCACTCCAATCGCGACGGCGACCCCACCCTACACAGGAGGGCTCACTTCTCAGACGGGAAGCGGCGACGGGTAGCACCTCTGGAGCGGCCTTGGAGACGCTTCCCACCCGCTCATCGACGCCTCTGCAACAGATGTGATCGTTTCAACGTTCGCTGACGTGAGCGCGGCCACCGTGGCTCAGATTCGAATCACCATGCGCAGCAATAGTGGCGCAGAGGACGCCAAACTCGCCGACGTCATGATGTCCGCTCTCTCGCGCTAGCCTACACCGCGCGCAGCCCGTTTAAGCCAAAGTCGAAGATCGCGCCGGTCAGCTCATCCGCATCGACTTCCTCTGAGCCCGCGACGATCCGAGCGCGGATGACCTCCTTCACGGTGCCGACAATCGCCGGAGCGATCGTAGACTCGTCCACCTCTCGGATGATCCCGTGCAAGACACCCTTGCGCAGGGCGCCGATGACCATCGCGTAGAGAAAGTCATAGAAGCCGTTCACGCGTTGATCGATCGCCTCACTGAGCCCTACCGCCTCGCGGAAGAGGACTTTCGTTAGGTTGCGATGTGTGGCGAGCAGCTCGATGACGCGCTTGAAGTTCTGATAGAGCGCGCCGGCCGGGTCTACGTCGTCGAGGCTGATGATCTCGACCGTTTGCCCAAGCTTCATTAAAAACTCGTCCAGCATCTCCGCGAAGAGCGCATCTCGCGACTCAAAGTAGAGGTAGAACGTCCCGCGGGAGACGCCCGCAGCCTTGATAACGTCGTCGACGCTGGTGTGGGCGTATCCACGCTCCGCGATGACTTGAGTGGCCGCAGCGAGGAGCTGGGAGCGACGTTCTTTGCGCCGCTCTTCCGCCCTTAGTGTTCGACCGTCGACAGGCATTACGCGCTCCTCTCAAGCAGCGCATCGGAATCCGCCACGCCCTCCGCCACCCACTTTTGGGCGAACGTTGTCATGCGCGTCGCGACGTCCGCGATGCCGTCATCATCTAGGCCTTCCAGGTCCACCTGCGGACCAACGTAGACTTCGATTTCGCCAGGAGTGAAGCCAAGCTGGCCCTTCCGGTTGACGTCGTAAAGGCCACGCACCGCGAGGGAAACGACGGGTACGCCGGCGTCGCGGGCCATAAAGAACACGCCGCGTCGGAACTCGCGAGGACTCCCATCCAGCGTGCGGTGCGCCTCGGGGAAGACCAGGATCGAGACGCCCTGTTCGACGCGTTCACGCGCTGCGTCTGTGATCTCAGCTGTGCGACCAGAAGCGCGAGAAAAAACAGGAATGCCCTTGGTGGCCTTCATGATCCAGCCATAGACGGGGATCCGGAAGTGCCAGTGGTTCATCAAGCCGCAGAAGGGTCGCGGGATCACTTGGCAAGCCACACTCGCGTCCAACATTGAGATGTGATTCTGACAGTAGACGCTCGGTCGATCCGGGTCGAAGCCGGGATCGTAGGTTACGTTGAGGTTCGAGCCCGTAATCCCGATCAGCGTACCGACACCGTTCGCCGCCATCGCGTTGGCGTGTTTGAACTTGGTGACCGGCAGCATCGCGAATACTGCGCCAGCGGTCGAGACCAAGACACCGACGGATGTGGCCCACACGCCGGCGGAAAACACGGGTCGGACTAGCGGCCATATCGGATTGTGTACCAGTCCACTGGCGACCTGGTGGAAGCGTCCCGCATCGTGCTGCTTGCCGCTCACTTGCCTCTCAAGTCGGATGTTTCCCGTTCGTTTCATGCCATTACCTCGAGCGCGAGCGGCAGGACGTCGAGTCGCCGCAGTTCCAGTGTCACAACTTCGCCGTCGACCATGACGTCGATAGGGCGGTCGAGGGCAAATCGCACCGACTTCACCTGATGCTCGTGAACCTTCGGATGGTCCACGTGCGTTCCCTTGAAGATCTTTGGGAAGGTCGAGAGCAGCCCGATACGGCCCATCCTTTCAACCACGATCGCCTCGATCAACCCGTCCGACGCATCGGCGTGCGGAGCGATCATCATCTTCCCGCCCGTGAACTTCGAGTTGTTGAAGGAGAGGAAGGTCACGGGCTTCGTGTTGAACTCGCCAGCATCAAAAGCAAAGGGCAGCGGCCGCGGGTCGAGCGTAGCAACCTCCTTCACAACGCCGAGACCGTATCCAGCCTCACCCAGTGGTTTGAAATACCGGTTTACAAATCCGCCCACGTTGGCGGTAAAGCCAATTGAGAGGAGGTTTGTATAGTAGATCTTGCCGTGCGCATGGGTCGCACGAATCACATCGATCGGCCGCCGCACAGAGTCACGGATCTTCTCGATCGCGTACGCTGCTCCGTCGGCGGTGTAGTCCTTGAGGAACGAGTTTCCGGTGCCCAGCGGCATGAAACCGATCGCCGGTTTGACGTCGGACTTTAGGGCCTCAGGGAAGAGCCCGTTGACGATCTCGTAGGTCGTTCCGTCGCCGCCAGCGCCGATGAACGAACGTCGCCCTTTCGCCCATTCACGGCGGGCGATGTCCGTCGCGTCGCCAGGCCTTTGAGTTTCAATAACATCGATCTCGACGCCAGATTCACGGAGAATCTTCACGACTGCCGGCGCCCGCTTGGCGCAGCGTCCACCGCCGGCGGCAGGGTTTACGATTGCAAGTGTGGCTGTCACGCAACCTCCAGGGATCTTAGGTTTTCCCGTGACGCGGCGTTGCGCAGATGCTCCGCCAACGCGCGTCGTTTCACCTTCAACGAGGCCGTTCTCTCGAACTCGTCACTCCAAACTAATACATGGTGCAGTCGTTTATGCTCGGCCAGGGAGCGGTTGCGCTTGGTCAAGTCTGCGAGCCAGCTCTGGTCTCCGTCCTCTTTGGGTCGCACGACGATCATCAACTCCTCACCTGTCATCGCGCCACGGGGCCAGATGTAGTCGGCTGCGAACACACAGAGTTCCTCCACTGCGAGGCTCTCGAAGGCGCTCTCGATGTCTTCGGGATAGACGTTCTTTCCACCCTCGGTGACGATCATGTTCCGGCTACGACCCAAGAGCCGCAGATGCCCGGCGACGTCGACGCGACCAAGGTCTCCGGTGCGAAGCCAGCCGTCCACGATCGACTCCGCGGTGAGTTCGTCGTTCTTATAGTAGCCCTTCATAATGGTTGGGCCCGAGACCCATACCTCGCCCACGCCTTCGTCGTTCGGGTTGCGTATCTCTAGTTCGACGCCGTCGACGGGAGGTCCGACGGTGTCGGGCCGAAACGGCTTGAGGTTGTTTACCGTGAGAACCGTGCCCGCCTCGGTGAGCCCGTAGCCAATGACGACCGGGATCCCGAGCTCGTAGAACATGCGGGCCATCTCGGGGTCGACGAACGCGCCCCCCGCGAAAACGAACTTCAGGGACCCGCCGAAGCCCGCGTGAATGGGAGCCAGCAGTTTGGATGACAGCTGGTGAGAGGGCTGCTTGAGCGTGAGCACCTCATTGAGCTTGCGGAGGCCGCCGAAGAGCAAGCGTTTCGTTGGCTCCAGGTCATCAAGCTTCTCGTTGATTCGCTCCTCAAAAGCTCGCAGCAACCGAGGTACAGCCGCCATGTGTGTGACACGATACTTTTTCATCGTGAACCGGAGGAACTCCGGGCGCAGCGAGCGCTGATGAATCACCGTCGCGCCAAACGCCAACGGCATCAAGAACCCGGTCATGAAGTCGATCGCGTGATTGGTTGGCAGAATACTGAAGAAGCGCTCGCCAGGATTCATAGGGAAGAGCGTGCCAAGCGACTCCGCTTGCGCGAGGTAGTTGCCATGAGTGAGCATGCAGCCCTTCACATCTCCGCCCGTACCCGACGAGTACACGATGCAGGCCACCGACTCGCGCGTGAGTTCTGAGAGACTCGGAAGCGTGAATCCAGCCGCCGGTAACGTCGGGAACGCGGCAAGCGCCTCCTTCTCCGGAGCGTGAGCGACCAAGGACTCGCCGTCCCACAGCTCGCGCAGCTCTCGCCACACCGGCCACTCGGTGATGACCACGTTCGGTTCAGCGTGCACAAGAGTCGCCGCTTGTTCGGGCGCCGTCAGTTTGTAGTCGACCGGTACAAGAGTAGCGCCAGCCCAGAACACGCCGATCGCGCTGGTCAGCCACCGCGACTGGTTCGACATGAGGATCGCGACGCGATCTCCTGCTCCGATGCCCCGGCGGATAAGCTCTTCGGCCACCGCTTCGGCTTCCGTTTCAACGTCGGAGAACGTGAGCTCACGGAGCTCGGTGCGACGTTCCACTTCGATCAGCGCCGTCCGCGAACGATGGCATGCGACAGCGTCCCGGAGGAGCTCGCCTAAGGTGTTGAGATGGGCGGTAGGTAACACCTAAACTCGCTCCTCGATCTTCTCGGCCAGCTGGCCAAAGGTCTTCACGCCTTGAAGTTCGTAGTCAGGGATTTCTACATCAAACTCCATCTCCAATTCGGACAGCAGCTCAAGCGCCTTTAGGCTGTCAATGCCGAGCGAGTCGAAGAAGTCCGATTCGGCCGTGAAGCCGATGGTCTCCACACCGAAGTGCTTACCGGAGAGAGTGATCAAGCGGGTCGTAATGTCGGTCATGCCAGGTAGGGTCGAACGTCGGTCGAGTCGTAGAAAGTCTTGAGCGCGGTGCGCACCACGGGGCGATCGAAGAGCCGCAGAAAGTGCTCCTTCTCGGCCAGAAGCTCAGCGCTGGGCAATGGCTTCATGAAGCTCTTGCAGGTGCGCGCTGTCTCGGCGTCGTACTTGAGTGATTGTGCGGCCAATCGCCGGGCGACGTCGGCGCCTTTGCCGACGGCAACCATTTGGGAGGCGAGTCCGATCGCGACCGCTTTCTTGGCGTTGATAGAGCGCCCGGTAAGCAGGAGGTCGCGTACCAACGCGTTGCCCACATCTCGACGCAGTCGAGGGATGCCGCCAAACCCCGGGATGATGCCGAGCCTCAGCTCTGGGAACGCGAATCGAGCGGTCTTTTCGACGATGCGGATATCGCACGTGAGCGCCAGCTCAAAGCCGCCGCCAAAACAAACCCCGTGAATGACACCAACCGTCGTGAGGGGAAGCGTATCCAGTCGATTCATCACGTCGTGAATGCGGTCGAGCCAGATGCGCAACTCTGGACGCCAGATGGTGCTGGGGCGTGCCTGAATCGTCTCGTGCAGCTCCTTCAAAGCAGCGCCTGCTGAGAACCCAGCCTTCTGCTCCGAGCGGATGATGAGGACACGCGTTGCGTCCACATCAAGTTCGTCGAGGAAGTGTTCGAGCGCGGTGAGCATCTCGCTGCCGATCTCGTTGCATGGGGCCTGATTGAGAACCAGCTCACAGACGCCGTCGTTTGTGCTCCAGCTGATCACGCCGCGCGCTCCAGTGCGGCGACGAGTTCGCGTCCAGGCGAGGGCAAGTAGAGTTCCGGATTCCTACCTCGGTCGGGGAGGGGGAAGTTTGGATACACTCGGCGAACCTCATCCGCGAAGTCGATGCCCATTTGTCCCATTAGCTCCAACTGTCGGGGCAGCGCCCGGGCGATGCCATCGGAGACCTCTTCTCCATCGTCGTGCAGTTTGACCAACATGTCGTACGTGCGGTCCGCCAGATTCGGGTCGTCGAACTCGACAAAGAGCTCGGGATGGCCGCGGTCAACCATCAGATTGCGGATGCGCTCGTCCATGGTGATCCCACCGGACGGGACGAGGCCTGGCATTGAGGTGACAATCGCGTGATAGCGTGAGCTCACTAGCATCTTGCAGCGTCGCAGCACCGAGACCAGCTCATACATCTGGTAGTCGTCGGAGATGAAGAGGGGAGCCTGTTCGTCGAGCATTGGGTTCAGTCGCTCGGCCGCGTCACGATCGAGGCGCTCCATGCCGACCAGGATCGGGAACACGTCGTGTGTTTGACGGAAGCGGTTCACAGCGTCCGCTATGCCCTGAAGGTAGGTGGTAAGCTGGGCCTCGCGTTCGTCGTCCCAGGCGTGGAAGTAGAAGGCGCGGTAGTGCTCGTAGTCGAACTCCTTTGCCGTCTTTCGGGCAACCGCCTTCACTAGGTCTGGTTTGACCGGCCACCAGAACGGGTTGATTGGGCAGACGGCCATCACGGGCTTCTTGCCGTCCCAGCCCGCCTTCTCGAGCAGAGCGATCCCAACCGACTCCGGAGCCGGCTCAAAGGTCCACGCGGTGTCGGTGCCCATTGTTGTGCGGACTCCCAGCCGTTCAAGTACTCCCCGCGATGGCTTGTTACGGCACATCACCAACGACTTCGCGCAGGCTTTCTCGACAAAGCGCGACATGTCACGTGACATCTCTCCGGCTTCCGCGCCATACCCGACGCTGAGTTTGTGCTCTGCGTTGGCCATGCCGAGCGCGCCGGCCATGAAGGCAGTGAGCGCGTTGGAGAACTTCGATTTGAACATCGAGCCCTCACAAGCGATCACCCCGTGGTGGTTCGGGCATTCCTTGAAGAGGAAGCCCGGGAACGCCGCGGGAAGATGCACCTGATGGCAGCCGCCAAAGTAGCCGGCTGAGAGCTTCAGATCGTTGGAGACGACCGTCATCTGCGTGTTCTTCGGACCCAACACATGGCGTATCTGCCTGATCATCTCTTCGACCCGAACGTCGGCGCCTGTATTGCGGGTGCCAACGTATCCAGCGAGCATCAGCTTGAGGGGATCGCCCTCCTGCCAACGGTTCACATCGTCGCCGACTGCATACCGCAGCGAGGCGGCGTTGAGGACGCCACGCATCGAGGTCATCAGCAGTCTATCGGGCTCGACTCGCTTTCGGATTTGAGAAAAAAGACTCACCGTTCGCCCGCCTCTACGCCAGCTGGCCACGGCTCGTAAGGGTACTCAAAATCGTTTGTCGTCGCGAAGTTGAAGAGTTCGAATGCGTAGTCGGAGAACGGCTCGGGGGCCTGTCCCATCTCTTCCACGACTCGCGTGTTGTCGAAGACCGTGTTGTTCACCAGGTAGGGCATGAACACCTTCAACAGCGACGCTGGATACGCGACACCGAACTTACGCGGCGAGTTCGAGAGGGCGTTCACTGTCTTGGTGAACGGGCCCTCGAGAGCGGGAACAAACTTGGGCCGCTTGCCGGGGTGCCCGGACTCCTGCATCGCATCAACGATCTTGGCGTAGGTGAGCGAGCTCGCCCCGGCGCTCAGGTTGTAGCTGGAGTACTTTGGCGACTCGAGTTGGTGGATCTTCACGATCGCGGCGGCGACATAGTTGGCGGGGACGATGTCCATGCGCCATTGCGAAGAGAGCGGCAGAACCCGCATCTTCGAGAGCATGACAAACGCGCGGACCATGTCGAACTGTACTGTCTCCGGGAAGCGCGAGTCACCTAGGACCGTTGACGGCCGGAACACTCGGCAATCCACATCGGGCAGGAGCTCGTGCACCATGTGTTCACAGAACTTCTTGGTTCGAGCGTAGGGGTCGTAGTCGCTACGATCCCACTCGATGATGTGCTCCTCGTCGACCATCTCGTTGTTTCGATGGCCACACACAGCGACGGTTGAGACGTCGCTGAATCGACGTAGCCCGTGGTCGTCGTGCGCTTGCCTGGCGAGGCGAACGATGGAGAGCGTGCCACGCAGATTGACGTTGAAGCACGCTTTGGCACTCTTGCGGTTTAGGGAAGCCGCGACATGGATGACGGACGTCATCTTCTTAGCCGTGTCGTTCCAGACCTCGTCGGAGAGCCCAAGGTTGATCGCCGTGAGGTCCCCGAGCACGAAGTGTACGCGGGTGCGGACGAACTCCATGTACTCGTCGAAGTCCATGTGCAGCTGCCAGGCCTTCCAGAGACGCTCCTCAGCGTGCTTTGCGTCCTTTGCACGCACAAACACGAGCAGGTCTTCGGAGTGTTCGCGGAGCAGGCCAGTGGCGACGTAGGAACCGATGTATCCGGTGGATCCGGTGAGAAAGATCATTCAGCAGCGGTGGATAGACTTGAAGTCGTGGAGTTGGAGATGCCCAGGCAGACTGGGTGCTCTGGGTTCGCACGCGGTGGGTCCTCGCCGTCGATCAGCGGGAAGCACCACTTGCGCATGCCGGGCATGTGAATGTTGAGCCAGTAGTCGCGCCAGTTGATCGACTCGGGGACCCAGGCAAACTCGGGCTCGAGGACGTCGTGCTTGTTCAACGCGTCGGAAGCGAACGATTGACGGAGGTCTCGAGTGAACGGGGTGAAGGCGTCGACCATGATCTCGATGCGCTGGAGCGCGCGACGACTGCGATCGAGTTTGAAGGCGGCCTTCTTGGCCTTCGACGCCCAGTCGCTCGGGGCCTTCTTCGGCAGGGAGCGGAGAGCCATGGCCGCGGTCTCCATCGCCCAGTCCACACTGCCCAGCGAGAGGGCGTGCTCTTCGTCGAACACGGTCGTGTCGGCGCGGGAGCGGATCAGCCGGTCCTTCCAGGTCTCGCCGTGCTTTCGTAAGAACCGTCGCTGGCCGAGCCCGGTGAGCTCGGTGGCTCGTCCGACGGTTAGACGATTCCGCTCGGTTGTCGCGCCCTGGTAGACCGGCTCCGCGCAGTCGGCCATGACGGCCGCTCCGGCTACCGCGATGCCGGCGGCGACGAAGTCGACCGGACAAACATCGAACGGATTGTTCTCCCTGCCCGGCATCGCCTTGAACCAGGTCCCAATCAAATAGGCGAGCGGCCCGCAGGTGTTAAACCCCTCATTCCAGCCAGGGAACGGGAAGCTCATCGCGCTCTCTACGACAGCGGGTCGGAAGATGGTGCGTTTGAGATCGGGATAGCGTGCTGCGACCAGTCCCTCGGCAATCCCTTTCGTATACGTATACGTGTTTGGCCAAGCCCGCTCGGCCGCTCGGCTGGTGCCAAGGCTCACCCAGTCCTTCTTCAGGTGAGTGTCGCGCAATCGCTGGGATTGGCGCGCGATCGACTGCTCATCGGCCTCCCGGCCCTTTGAGATGATCTGGAGTTTGGCAGCGTCATGCAGCTCGTCAGCAAAATCGTCGGACGCGTGGCGGGCTTCGAGCGCCTCGATTGCGGCGGTGAGGTCGGCGAACTCCTGCTCAGGATCAAACCGCCCGCCGTTGGGCAGAACGCGCACCGGCTCTTCCGCGATGACCCCGTCTCGCTTGCCGGCGACGAAGCAGGTGGAGACCTGGACAAAGCCAGCCCCTACTGTGTTCGCGAGCTCGGCGGCGTGCAACGACCCGTGGATGTTTGTTGTGCAGGCGTGGCGGACGTCGGGTTCGAAGTCGACGACGGCAGCGCAGTGAACGATGACGGCGAGCGACGTGAGTTTGTGGGTGTCGAGGCCGAGGTTCTTGTCGGTCAAACACCCCGCGTGAACCCGCACTTTGGTCTGCAGGAAAGCGGAGAGTCCGTCACCATGCTCAGCGCGAAGTGGGTCAAACGCGGGAGACTCGTTGACGATGCGTCCGAAGCGAGCGAGCGAGCGGGCGTCGGGCGTGCCGTTCGGATCGCCGTCGCCGTTTGGCCGCATCAGAATGTGGATGCGCTTGATGCTCGGCACCCGGCTGAGCATCATAACCAGCCACACTTTTCCGACAAAACCGGAAGCGCCGGTCAGCAGAACTTCTTTGCCGGCAAACTGCTCGACGACGGAGAGCCGCTTCATGCTGAGTAGTCCATGATCGCCCACTTCGACTCGGTCGCGGCGCGGCGAAGGGTATAGTCAGGGTTGACCGCACAGGGCTCCCCCACGGCGGCTAGCATCAGGAGGTCCGGTCCGTGACAGCCGTATGCGATGGAGCGGTCAAGATCGATCCCCTGTTCGGCGGCGTAGGCGCGAATCCAACGGCCGCCGTCATGTCCTCCAACAATCGGATCGTTTAGGCGGCCTGTGGTTTCGCCATCGATGACTTCGAGCGAGTTACAGACCACGTCGTCGATGCGGCGCACGTGTTCCGCGACCGGATTGATGATGAGGTCCAAGGACTCCGAGACGAGCACGATCTGGTGTCCGGCCTTTCGAGCCCTAGCGATGAGCTCAAGACCCGAGTCGAGTACGTTTGGGATCGCCTGCTCCTCCACATACTCTTGGGCGAGCACAATGAGTCGGTCGTCGGACATCCCACGCAGGGCGGCCCAGGTGACTCGGTTAGCGAGCGCGCGGTCGTTCTGGCCGAGAATACCGAAGCCGGCGGCGGCGATCGCGAGGTGTCCGAGACGCGCAGCGCGTTCGCGGAATCCCTGCCCGTTAGCGGCAAAATAGCCAGCTGCGGCAAGGGTTCCTCGCTTGAGCAAGGTGCCTTCGACACGGAAGAATGCGGCGGTTGTTTTCGACATAGAAGATAGTTGGACTGACACGTCAGTCTAGTTAACTTTCGCAGGTTGTAATGCGGTGCGTCGTAGAATTCCAGCCCCAAAGTGCACCCATTGCGCTCGATGGCGAGCGGAAGGCCAGTTGAGGCGGCCCAATCCTGCGCTATCGTTGGCCGATCTCGACCCCGTGGGGACCATGCGAAAATGCGCCTTCGTTGTTTTCCTTAGTTTGCTTTCATTGAGCGGTTCGGCTTCGGCTCCTGGCGAAGAGCCGGCGAGGAGCCGGTTGGGCGCGGGGGTGAGCTATGGGGTTTCCACCGCCTACAGCGGGGTCCATGGCGGTATCTTCAGCTTCCTGTCCGTCCGCATCGCGGTCCTCCTCGTTCGCCTCGCTCAGCGGGGGCCTGGGAGGAGGTAGAACCTGGGTTCTCGGTCCGGTGCTCTCGTACGAGCGGCTGTTGGGGCGCACCATAGCGCTCGCGGTGACGATGCGAGGCAGGTACGTGAGCTCGGAAGCGAGGGTCACGGACGGTGGCGGCGAGGACAGTGATCTCACCAGCGTGCGGGAAGCTGAGTTCGTCCTAGGGGCGGGTCAGGTATGGCGACGTAGGATCGCCTCCAGAGTAGTCATGATCTTCGCACCCAGCGCAGAGGGAACCTACTATTCTGGAGTGTTTGACGACGGCAGCGCGGAGGAGCGCGGGGCCGTTGCGGAGCCACGTACGCACACCGCGGTACGTTGTTGGGGCCTCGAATTCGAGCTCGGTCGGAGAGCCGAGATCCAGTTGCTCGAAGGGGCCTACCTGACTCTCCGAGGCCAACTAGCCTCCGCCGGAGTCCGGTCCGAGTTGGCCAATGTGTGAGAACGCGCGGGAGGGGAGCAGCGGCGACTCGACAGAGATGAGGCGGCTTCAGCCTTCCTCGGACGGCAACGATTTTGTCATCGAGGGGCCGTCCAACTTCGTACTCGGCTTGGCGGTTGAGTGGTGATGGGACCGGGTCGCGCCACGTGTTTGCTCGCACGGGGAGTGTTCATCGCGCTCTTCGCGGTCGCCCTCCTGGTGTCGCGGTCGACTCACGCGTTGGACCCGATCGCCAGGACCTCGCTGGGCGGGAACATTGGCTATGGCGAGAGCCTGGCCCTTCAGGATCTTCACATCGCCACCCTGGATCTCCTCTGAGAGACCGGACCGCGACGCCCCGCGCCATGCTCTTGTGCCGTCGTCGGATGGGGCCCACTCTCAGTCTGCAGATGTCGCCTTTGAACACAGGCGTGCGCGGCGGGATGGGATCGATCCGCTCGGGAGCAGCTTGGGGTTTCCTGAGTTCCCGATCGGGTGGAATCTGACCGTGGTGAAGACCGGAGCAACGCTCTCGGCCGGGTTTGTCGTGACCAAGCCGCTGCATCGCCACGTCCGGCTGAACGGAGAGGTCGCGCTCTTCCGAGGCTGGGGCACGCCGACTCACGTCTAGCGGCCGAGTGGGAGGCCGAGGATCCGATTACCGAACCCGACCGCCTGCGCGTCGTGAGCCGCGGCCACGCGGTAAGAGTAACGGCTCGGCTTTCCGTAGAGGTTCGCGTGAGTGATGGACTTTGGGTTCATTGCGCTGCCCGCGTGGCTTCGTTTTCGACCTCATTCGTGAAGACCGATGACGAGTGGATCGTCGGGACCGCCGAGTCTCCGTCGACTTCAGGCGGACTCGGGGCGACCGCACGCGAGCGAACATGGACGCTCCTCGGGCCCAGTAGCGTACAGTTCGGACTCCTGCTCGACTGGTAGACAGACCAGTCGAGCTCTTCGTGACACCACCGAATGATTGTCGAGTTCGCGCCCAGATCGCGCCCAGATCGCACCCAGAACGCACCGTGTAGAAGCGCC
>JBLHWZ010000045.1:0-26773 GCA_047629415.1 Bradymonadia bacterium
TACCCTTTTTAGTCCTCGTAGCCTACCTCCTAGCAGGCTGCTCAGACTCGCCCGGTCCTCCCATAACTTCGAACGACGTAGGCGCTGACGCAGGGGGTGCTGACATCGCCGAAGATGCCGATGCCGGTGTAGCCGATGTGCCGGATCAGCCCGACGCCACTGCCGACGCCTCGGATGTCAGCGATAGCGCCGATGCCGACACAGCCGGCGACACGACCGAAGAGGAGGACATCTGGGTAGGACCGATCTGTGGAAATGGCGTCGTCGAACTTGGCGAAGTCTGCGATGACAACAATAACTTCTCGGGTGACGGCTGCAGCCTGGATTGCCTCTCGACCGAAGAGTGCGGAAACGCGATCATCGACCTCGACGAGCAGTGCGACGACGGAAACTTCAACCCCGGAGACGGGTGTGATGCCGAGTGCCGTAACGAAGAAGGCTGTGGAAACGGTGTGATCGGCGTCGGTGAGCAGTGTGACGATGGAAACCTCGCGAACGGCGATGGTTGCTCCTCGGACTGCGTGCGAGAACTCTTCTCTGTCGCCGACACCGACGAAGACGGTATCAGCGATTTCGACGAAGGCAGCGGCGTGGTCGACACCGACGAAGACGGAGAGCCCGACTCTCTCGATACCGACTCCGACGATGACGGAATCTTGGACGAGGTCGAAGCCGGCGATACGGACGTCGCGACCCTGCCTGTCGATTCAGACAGCGACGGGACCCCCGATTTCCGCGACCTGGACTCCGACGCGGACTTGATCTCCGACGAGGTTGAGGGCGAAGTTGACACAGACGCCGACGGGATCGGCAACTACGCGGACCCCGACTCTGACGGTGACTATGTGCCAGACGTCGTAGAGGGTGTCGTTGACAGCGACGACGATGGAGAAAGGGATTACCTCGACGCCGACTCCGACAACGACACGATTCTGGACCTGCACGAACTGCTCGCCGATTCGGATGGTGACGGAGAACCCAATCGTGTGGACCTGGACTCGGATGGCGACGGACTGCTGGACTCCTTTGAGGCCGGCGATGACGACCCAGAGACCTATCCCTTCGACCTCGATGCAGACGGCCAGCCGAACTACATCGACGTCGACTCGGACGGTGACGGCCTCCCCGATGCAGCCGAGCCCGGTTGCGCAGCCGGCGGGCCGAACGGAAACGACCCGGACTCGGACGACGATGGCTTCTCCGACCTCGCCGAGTGGCTCGTCGGCGCTGATACTTGCTCGTTCACTTCGGCCGAAGCGTTCGCTGAGTTCACGGACTTCTTCTTCGTACTTCCCGGCGATGGAGCGGCCTCCGAGGCGCCCCTTGAATTCTCATCCGATCTCGTCAAGGCCGACATCGCGATTAACATGGACACTACCGCCACGATGGGCGGCGAGATCGCTCAGCTAAGGACGACGTTCTCGTCTCAGGTCTTCCCGCAGACCGCTGAGTTGATTGCCGACCCAGCGTTCGCCGTATCAACCTTTGATGACTTCCTATGTAACCTCCACGGCCGAGGCTCGGACTTACCTTTCCGACTTCTCCAGCGCATCACCACCAGTGTCTCAACCGCGCAGGCAGTGATGAACGCGATTCCGCTTCACTCGGGCTCGGACATCGAAGAATCGGGTTTCGAAGCACTCTACCAGCTCGCAACAGGTGCCGGAGTTACTGGGTGTGACACGAGCGTTCCGCCCTTCGATCCGGCACGGTTCCGAATTGAGGGCGTTGCGGACGGCGACATCGGCGGCGTCGGATTCCGGACCGACTCATTCCCAGTCGTTATCCACATTACTGACGCGATCGCGCGCGACGGGTCTGAATACGGTCCGTTCGCAGCGACCCGAGACGACGCGATCGAAGCGCTCAACGGGATCCAAGCCCGAGTCGTCGGCGTCGCGTCAGCCTTGGAGCCGATTGAGCAACTCCAAGACATCGCTCTGTCTACGGGCGCAGTCGTCCGAACATGCGCGTGGGACGGTGCGCGGCCCTTCGGATGCGGAAGCACCCAGTGCTGCACGGGGATCGATGGGATTGGCCGCAACTCGGTCAGCGGCGAGTGCCCGCTCGTCTTCCGGATCAATGACGACGGAACCGGCCTTGGCAACACCATCGTAACCGCGATCGACGCCCTGGGCCGAGGAACGACCTTCGACGTCACGACGATACTCCGGGCCGACGAAATCGAGCTGGCAGCTAGCGGGCTCGATACGCGTTGTTTCATTCGTTCGATCGCTCCAGACTCCTCCGAGACCACTGGGACTTGCACCACCGTGCCTGAGTTTGCGGACATTAATCCGGTCGATGGGATCGACGATTCGTTCCGCAACGTGACGGTCGGCACGCAGCTCTTCTTCGATGTCGTCGCACAAAATGACGGATGCGTCGAAGAGATGGACCTCCCGCAGGCCTTCACAGCGTTCATCGACGTGGTCGGCGATGGGGTCACGATCCTGGACACGATGAGGGTGACGATCATCGTGCCCGCTGACTCGACGAATCCATCGAGCGTCCCGTAGCGCAGCAAATACTGCGCTGCCTAGGAAAGTTCTCGCCGGGATCGTCCCTCGGGCCTCGTGTCCAATTCGGACGGGGCTTCCTTGTTTGCGCTGAGGGCCACTGGTAGCTTGTGAGCGTCCCCTTCCCCGCGCGCACTCGCCATGAAGCGATTCAAATTCGGTCTTCCACTCTTGGTCTCGGGTCTACTTGCTGGCTGTGCTGCAGCCGGCAGCGGCCCCGGCGGTGAGGACGCAACATCGATCGACCCGCAAGCGGATGTCGGTGGTAGCGACCTCGGAGTCGGCTCGGACGCCCGTTTCGATATCCCGACAACCGGCGGAGACACTGGTACCCCGCAAGACGCCGGCGAGTCCGACACGGGTTCGACCGGCGATTCCGGAACGACCGGCGATGGTGGGATCTCCACCGGACCCATCTGCGGTAACGGTCGCACTGAGATCGGAGAGGTCTGCGACGATGGGAACAACTTCCCCGGCGACGGCTGCAACGCAAACTGCAGCTCCGATGAACGCTGCGGCAACGCGATCGTCGACCTCGGTGAGACATGCGACGACGGCAATCTCCTGCCCGGCGACGGGTGTGATGCATCTTGCCGCAACGAACAGGGATGCGGAAACGGCATCCTAGAGGTCGGCGAACAGTGCGATGACGGAAACGGATTCGATGGAGACGGATGCTCATCCGAGTGCGTGCGCGAGGTGTTCGTTGCTGTCGATAGTGATGGAGACAACATCAATGATTTCGACGAGGGCTCCGGCTCGATCGACAGCGATGGCGACGGATTCCCGGATAGCGACGACCTAGACTCCGACAACGACGGCATCCTCGACATCGATGAGGCTGGCGACGACGACATGATCACAGAGCCGGTCGATACCGACGGAGACGGCGCCTACGACTTCCGCGACGTGGACGCCGATGGAGACGGCATCCTAGACTCGGTGGAAGGCACGGGGGACCCGGACGGCGACGGCATCGGCAACTACGCAGACCCTGACGCGGACGGCGACTATGTACCGGACAGCGTCGAAGGACCTTCCGACTGGGACGGCGACGGCATCCCTAACTACCTCGACACCGACTCCGACAACGACACGATTCTCGACCGCCATGAGCTATTTGCGGACTCCGATGGAGATACGCAGCCGAACCGATTGGACCTCGACTCCGACAACGACGGCCTGACGGACGCAAACGAGGCTGGCGATGCCGACCCGGAGACCTACCCGTACGACCTCGATGCGGACGGTCAGCCGAACTACATTGATATCGACTCTGACGGCGATGGACTGCCCGACGGCTCAGAGCCCGGTTGCGCGTTCGGCGGACCAGAGTCGGACGATCCAGACTCCGACGATGACGGTTACTCTGACCTAGCCGAGCTGCTCGTCGGCTCAGACGCCTGCGTGTTCAACTCTGTGGCGAGCTTCGAGGAGTTCACGGACTTCTTCTTCATCCTTCCGGCCGATGCGCCGCCAGATGATGCGCCGCTTGAGTTCTCCTCCGACATTCTTCAGGCCGACGTCCACATCGCGATGGACACGACCGGTTCTATGGGTGGCGAACTCGGCGCTCTGCGTTCCGCTTTCTCCGGCCAAATCTTCCCACAAGTCCGGGCGCAGGTTGCGAACGTCGCCTTCGGGGTCTCGACATTCGACGACTTCCTTTGCAGCGGTCACGGGTCTGGAGCCGACACGCCATTCACGTTGCGTCAGCGTGTGACCACGAACGTCAGCGCCGCACAGACCGCGATGAACGGCATCCCGCTGCACAACGGTAGTGACTATTACGAGTCCGGCTACGAGTCGATGTACCAGGTTGCGACCGGCGCCGGCGTTAACGGCTGCAGCTCAAGCGTTCCTCCGTTCAACCCGGCGGCAGGCCGAGTTCCCGGCGTGGCAGACGGTACGATTGGCGGAGTCGGATTCCGCGACAACTCGTTCCCCATCTTGGTTCATGTGACCGATGCCCCGTCCCACGACGAAGGCGCCTACGGCTCATTCGCCGCGTCTAGTGGAGAGGCCATTGCAGCCCTCCAGGCTATCCAAGCGCGTTTCATCGGAGTCGCGTCGGGTTCGGACCCTCGCGGACAACTCGAAAACGTAGCGCGTCAAACCGGTGGCGTGGTTCCCGTTTGCGCCTGGGATGGCGCACGGCCCGGCGGTTGTAGCGCTTCCCAATGCTGCACCGGCATCAGTGGTACCGGACGCGGCTCTGAGGGGGGCTCTTGCCCTCTTGTCTTCGATATCAACGGGAGTGGCGGCGGACTCGGTTCCGCAATCGTCACCGCGATCTCTGCCCTCGCCAACACGACCGCCTTTGATGTCACGACCAACGTGCGCCGCGACGACGACGAGTTCTTGATGACCGGCCTTGATACCCGGTGCTTCATCCGAAGCATTCGGCCCGACACCTTCACGGAGACGTCCTCGTGCTCGACGACGCCCATTGCGGTTGATATCAACCCGGTTGACGGTGTGAACGACTCGTTCGCGAACGTCACACCCGGTACCCAACTATTCTTCGAGGTCGTGGCCCAGAACTCCGGGTGCGTAGCTGAGGAGGCGTTGCCCCAGGCCTTCACCGCCTACATCGACGTCATCGGCGACGGACTGACCGTGCTCGACACGCAGACCGTCACCATCATCGTGCCAGCTGAAGACAGCAACCCGTCGACGGTTCCCTAGAGCCGACGGGTCCAGAGGACCTGTCTCGCTGAGACGACCAGTGACAATGCCGGCCTCGCTAAGGCGATAGGCGTAGCCACGGGGCCGGTCTCGCTGAGGCGATAGGCAGCGTAGCCATGCGCCCACAGAGCCGATCGTCCCGCAGAGCCGATCGTCCCGCAGAGTCGGTGGGGCTGTCGCGTCATCGATGCCTTAGCATCAATGCGAAACGGCTATCGAAGACGCACCATCAAAGGTGCGCGTCCTGGCGTGACCTAGTTCAACAGGTCAGAGCGCTCGTTCGTTCAGCGGTTCTTTAGGAGGTCAGCGAAGGTGCCCAACTGCGGCGTCTCCTGCTGTTGCGCCTTGTAGCTGCTGAACGCGGCCTTCTCGTCGGCTTCCATGTCTTCGCGACGGCTGAGTGTCAGACGACGGCGGTCGGCGTCGACGGCCATTACGCGGGCCTCTATGTCGCTACCGGTGCGGAAGCGCGTGAACACATTCTTGGCCTCTTCCTCAGGCAGCTGCGAGAGCGGGATGAGGCCGTTGATGCCGGTGAGGCTAACGAAGATACCGAACTTCTGAACGGAATCGACGACGCCCTGCACCGCGGCGCCCACAGGATAGGACTTGGCTGCTGTGCTCCACGGGTCGTCCATGAGCGACTTGATCGAGAGGCCGATCTGACGCTTCTGCGGGTCAATACTGATGACCTGGACCTGAACCTCGTCGCTGACGTTCAACACCTCTTTCGGGTGATTGATGCGGCGGCCGGGGGATACTTCCGAGATGTGTACGAGGCCGTCGACTCCTGGGCCGATTTCCACGAAGGCACCGAAGCGTTCCATGCGGGAAACGACACCGGTCAGGGTGACGCCGACCTGAATCTCCTTGATGGCGGACATCCAAGGGTCTTCTTGTAGCTGCTTAACCGAGAGAGCGATCCGTCGGTTCTTGGGATCTTCCAGGTCGCTGACTGCGAGCACCACGACTCGGATCGTGTCCCCTACGGAGAGCATGTCCGAAGCATGCTCCAATCGGACATACGAGAGTTCGGAGATGTGCACGAGACCGTCGACACCGCCGAGGTCTACGAATGCACCGAAGTCGGCCACGCGAGAGACGACGCCTTCAAATACAGCTCCAGGAGCGATCACCTTGATCGTCTCGGCTGCGATCTCTTCTCGCTCGCGCTCTTGAAGCTTGCGGCGAGAGACGACGACGTTCCTCCCTTCCTCTTCGATGCGCGTGATCAGGAATTGGTACGACTGTCCGAGGTGGACGTCGGGGTTATCCGATTGCTGGGTATCAATCTGCGAGAACGGGCAGAAGGCACGCGTTCCGGCGATCTCGACCTCGTAGCCACCCTTATTGGTCGCGGAGACCGTGCCGAGCACCGGAATCCCTTGGGTGTGAGCGCCTTGAAGCAATGCAGCGTTTTCAGCGCCCTTTCCAAGCCCCTTCGAGAGCTTGATGCCGCCTCGCACGCTAACAACAAAGGCCTCAACTTTGTCGCCAACCTTCACCGCCAATTCGCCATCGGCGTCTAGCAGTTCAGAGCGATCGAGCGCGCCTTCGGTCTTCCCGCCGAGTTCGACGAAGACCTGCTCACTTCCGATCGCGATGATGTGCGCAGACACCTTGTCGCCCGGATTCACGTGCGTGAGCTTCGTTTTCGGCTCAGCCCCGAACATCGCGGCGAAGTCGTCTGTTGTCGGGAGTGGCTCGGCCCGCTTCTCGATCGCTGCCGCTGCTGCCTCTGCTTCCGCAGCGATCTCAGCTTCGACCACAGCGTGCTCCGGCTCCTCTGCGTGCCATGCCTTGGAGCGCTTCGAGTCTTCCGCCACCCCATGCCCGACGCGAGAGACCTCAGCGGGTGCAGCCTGCACGAGCTTTGGCTTCGCAGCCTGCTTCGCTACGGGGGCCTCCTCAACGGGGGCCTCGGTTGCTGTTTCGGTCTCTGCTCCTTCGAGCTCGCCCTCTTCCTTCTTTCGCCGAATCTTCATGCGCCACAACTGGGTCTGTGCCAGGAAACGCGCGGTACCTAGCAGTATTACGGTTGGTTGCGAAGCAGCGCAGGTACATCGCGGACAAACCAGGCGCTGATCACAGCCCAGGTCGCGGAATGTGCGACCACGGCGATCCCCGCAGCGGTCAACTCGAGCTGCCCCACGAGTGCGAAGAGCACCGCGTACTGAACGAGGGTTGCCATAAGCATCGCTTTGAGCGGAACGGTGGGCCGATTCAATGCCATCGGAAGCCCGGCCAGCCCGTGAAAGATCGACGAGATCGATACACCGAACGCATAGAGCACCATCACGAGGTGGGCATCGATGAACTCCGCCCCAGCCGTGAAGTAGATCAGCCAGTGACCGAAGACCGCGAGACCTAGCCAAGCAGGCACGACGACGATGGTAGCGATCTTAAGGCCGCCCATGAACGCTTCTTTCAGTTTAGACCACTGCCTGCTCGCCGCGTAACGGGACATGTCCGGGTAGAGAGGCTGCGCCAGCGCGTCGTGCACCATGCCGATAATGACGGAGAACTGCTTTGCGACTCGAAAGAGGCCTAGCGCGTACTCGGACAGCACGACACCAATGACGACGTCGTTGACCTCTTTGGAACCCATCCGGATTGCCAACGAGATGTTCGTAATAATCGCAAACCTCCAGACTCCGGGATGGCGAGTCTCAATGTGTCGAACGTCCGAGCGCATGAAGTCGCCGAGCCCCCTGCGTCGAAGCTCCGCCCAGCCCTGGAACATCACGATCAACCAGCCCAGGAACTCCCCAAGAATCCATCCACCGAGCACCCAAAGCGCGCCTCCATCGACGGCCAACGCCAGGCAGACACCTACCAGTTTGACGATCCCAGTAACGACACGCTGAGCAACAAAGACGTTGTAACGGTCGAACATCCGCAGAGCAGCGGTCGGGGTTCCCGTAAGGTTCAGGGCGATCATGGCGGCGTAGATAAGCGCAACCCGGTGAGTTTCCGACGACCAATCCAGCTTGTCAGCGGCGATGAACGTGACACCGACCGCGATCACCGCTCCTACCGAGGCGGAGACTAAGTCTAAGAGGGTGCCGAACTTCAGGATCTCTTTGAACTCTTTATCTCCGCGCTCCTGGGCGTCCGCACCGTATTTGATGACGGTGCGCCAGGACTGGAAGTTCACCAGGCGGTCCACCGCGAAGATGATCGCCTGAAGAAGGATGATCGAGCCGAACGCAGCGGGGCCCAGGTAATTGGCGGCAGCGAGCGAACCAACAAAACCAAGTGCCGACCCGAGAATGCTCGCCGAAGCGACAACCCGAACGTGTTTGATTAGACGCGCAAGCGGCGACATTCGCCCCCCCTTCGGTAGCAGCCTGCGACGCTGCTACTCATCCACGTCGACTTGCGTGGGCTTCAGCTCATCCGAAGGATAAGAGCCGAGCACGCGAACCTGGCGAGTGAATGCTTCCAACTCCACGAGGGCAGTTTTCATCCGACGTTCGGCGACGTTGGCCTGCACATCGACGTAGAACATTTCCTCCCAAGGATTCCCCAGGATCGGCCGAGACTCGAGCTTGGTGAGGTTAATCTTGTGGGAGCGGAAGATGAGTAGTGCTTCGACCAGCGAACCCGCTTGCTGAGAGGTCGAGAGGACCAGCGATGTCTTGGCTGGAACGCGAGCGTCTACGTCGACTGGTCGGGGACCGACGACGAGGAACCGTGTGAAGTTCTTTGCATGATTCGCGATGTCTCGGGCGATCACGGAAAGCCCGTGTATGCGACCGGCCGCCTTGGAACCGATCGCCGCGTGCCGCGGATCCTGGCGTCTCGCGACTTCTTCAACGCCAGCAGCACTGTCGGCGGTTGGCGCGAGCTCAACCACGTTGAGCCGCCGCAAGAAGGCCGAGCACTGGGCGAACGGTTGCGGGTGAGAGTGCACAACAGAGATTTCGTCGATCGGGGCTCCCTCTACGCCGAGCAGGCAGTGCTCGATGCGAGACTTATGCTCACCAACAATAGACAACCGCGTGTGCAGGAGCAGGTCGTAAACTTCGTTTATGCCGCCCGATGTCGTGTTCTCGATGGGTAACATGCCGAACTCGGCTTGCCCTGTTTCAACCGCATTAATGACCTCCTGAAAGGTCGGACATCCGATGGTCAGGAGCCGCGACGTGCGTCGTGCGAAGTGAGCCCCAGCGGCTCCGTGGCTGAACGACCCATGTGAGCCCAGATGCGCGACCCGGATCGGGGCGGCGCTGACGCCCTCATGGTTGACGTGGGCTTGGAGCAACTCCTGTTGCAGCCTAACCGAATCGTCGATGACCTGATGGAAGACGCGCGTTACATACGCGGCGTCGAGGCCGTGTGCGGCACCCCGTTCGATGCGATCGATCAGCAGCGCTTCCTCACGCGACACGTCCCGCAGAGCTGTCGACTGCTCCATCTTGTTGGCGATGACACCACGGCTGACTTCACGCCGGTCCGCGAGAGCGGCGAGAATGCGCTCGTCGACTTGGTCGATTCGGCCGCGCAAGCTTCCGAGCCCGCTCGTCTTTTTGTCGTCGCCACTCACTGTCTACGCTTGATCACGCAGGTAGTTGCCGATTCCCTCGCTCGTCTTCTTGAGGTTCGGCTTGATCAGACCAATGACGAACTTCTCGACGATCGGACCAATCTTCTTCGCCATGAAGCGTGGCACACCGGGAATCTTGTCGGCCTTGATGGTGATATCGCCAGCGATCGTCACCGTCGTGCGGTCGTTCGACTCGGCGAAGCTCGTCGTGCCCGAAACCGAGACGGCTTCCTGTAGGAAGCCGAGGACGAGATTCCACTCGCACTGCCACTTCTCTTCGTCCCAGGTCGCGTAGTCGGTCCAACGAAGCATCTCGGGCTTTACGAAGGAGCGTGCGGCAGCCGGGATATCAGCGCCGCCGGCGACCCATAGGTTCACCAACTTGGTGATGTGGCCGTCCTGCTCGTGTTCCTGAACCGTGATCGACTCGATGTCGTTCAGGTAGGTGACGAGGTCAGGCATCTGATCGCGCTGGGCCGAGAAGACCTGCTCGCGCGGAAATGGAATGGCGTCTTTGATCGAGAATTGCATCGCGTTCTTGTCAGCTAGAGTGAACGTGCCGGAATAAGCACAGCCCTCCACCGAGCGCAATCCGAGATGCCGAGCCACCGGCGCCTGGGGAGACGAACGGGCTTAGCTGCCGAGTTGGCCAGTGGCCGGCTGCGGGGAGTTAGATGGAGCGCGCTAAATCATCGAGAGCAACTCCGGGGGCTCTTTTTCGGCGTCGCTGTGTACCGCCCGAAGCCAGTCGAGCGCTCGTCGAATGACGCTCTGATACTTGTCAGGACGTGAGAGATTCACTCGCAGATCCTTCTGCGCGCGGCCCCCAACGTTGGCGACGGAGATCGTCAGGCGCGCATTGCCCTTGGCGTTCACCACCTCGCAACTGATCGCGAGTTCTACTGGCCGACCCGATTGCAAATAGTGCAGCACGAGAGGATTGCCTGGGTGTACGGCCGCGATTGGCGAGCGCCACTCCGCTTCGATCCGCTGCGAAACGAACTCTGGGAAGCCGCGGGCGGCGTCCTGCCAGATCAGCTCTGCGAACAGGCGAGGGTTCGGCGCGTGCGTCGCAGCGAGCAGAACCGCGGGCTGAGCCATCTCCAGGCCGAGCCCGCAGGAAGCGGCAAGAAGCGGCTCCATCCCGCTGAGAGTCAGCGCACCGTTGACTACGGCAGGAACACCGCCGGCTCTGAGGAGTCGACGGGCCTGCGTCCCATTTCGTTTGTAAACGATCACGGAGTCCGAATCCGCCAGCTGCAGAGGACCACCAGCCCCGTTGAGAACGAGGTTCGTGCCGTCGCTGGCCGTGACCCCAATCAGCCGGCCCTCCGCAGGCTCGACGGCTGGGGCGACCATCCGCCAGTCCGGCCTCTGAAACTCCAACGAGGCCTCCAGCACGCGGACGAGTCCACGGGTCGAGGTCCAAGGAACCAGCGACCGTCTACCAGAGATGACCGTGAGCGCTACGAGACCTTCCGTCAGCAGCCACTCAGGGCCGTGCAGCTCGCCCACCAACCGATCCAAGGTCGCTTCGTCCGGCCCAGCCAGAACAGCGATCATCCGCCCGCGATCCGACCCCGAAATCTCAGCGATCGAGCGCTTTCCGATTCGGACACACTGGGCGAGCCGGTCGGCCGAGGCCAAGAGCCCGCGCACCCGCTGCTCAGAGACAACTCGGACAAGCGCGGTCGCCTTCGATGACGACGAAGAGACCGCAGGGGCTGTGATCGAGGCCGCCACGGATTCCAAGCCGTGAGCCAGCGAACTGAGCGAATAGCTGTTGATCGTACGCCCGGAAATGTCGCGGAACTGTGCGTAGGGTCCCACGTAGAGCGTCGTTCCGTCCGACTCGTCCCGGATGATGTACTGCACATCGGGTAGATCGACCGGAGTCCATGCCAGCGTTACGAGCGAGTCGACGAGGCTGACTCCAGGATCCGCCGGCACCGGAGGTAACGCGAGAGCGGCGATCTCCGTCGCGTCGCTCCACGGCATCGGGTCACCGGTGACCGTCCGGCGCCACTGAATCTGAACGCGCTCGCCCTGATGCAAGTCCAGCTTGTGCGGCAGCGACACCGCCGCGCGTTGCTCAACTCCAGACGTGCGTTCGACGGTGATGTCGACGAGCTTCGGAAGGTCCGCCGCGTTCTGTTTCGCGGTGAGCGTGATGGCTGCCAGGGAGGCGCTAACCAGCGGTTCAGGGAGCTGCTCTAGGACGCGGACGGAGTGAGTAACCTCTACGATCGGATCGCCTGCAAGCGTCGTCAGCATCGCCGAGTAGGTCGCTTGCTCGGCTGCACGAGGCACGCTGTCGAATGCCGAGCGGATCAAGCCTTCGGTCACCGCTTGGAAAATCTCCGCTACGCTACCCTCGCTAATGTCGACGACTCGCTCTCCTTCCATAAGCGTAAAGGCGTACCGGCCCGCCCACTGGGTCGAGCGAAGCGGAAGCTTCGCGGTCACGAAGAGCGGCATGCGGCCCTCGCTCCCGCTTAAGACCAGTTCTGGCGTGGCTGGTGGCACGACTATTGTCTCAACAATTCGTGGGCCAGCGTCGGCAGTCACGCCCCGAAGCGAGACCCGAATTTCTTCGTCTCCAGGCACCGCGATCGTGAATTGTTCTGGTTTCCCGCTCAGCGAGATCGACTGTATAAACGGCTCGAAAGTTATGCCTTCAAGCTTCGCTTCCAGCGACTCGAACCGAGGCGAGAAGGCGCTGAGTGACGTAACGCGAACCGCCCCTGCCAGCCCGGTGAGTTCGAATTGCGGTAGACTCGGCCAGCGGTGAACAGAGACCCTCGCGATCGGGTCGGAAATGACCCCGCCGCGCGTCAGCCGGACAATGTACTCGACCGTCTCGTCCGGGGACGGGGTCAGGTCGACGACCTCGATCGCGTTCGACGGAACCGCGATGCGCTCCTCGTGCGAACCGCGGCGCGCGTGGACCAACACGTTCGAGCTCGCCCTCTCCCAACCGATCGAGACGCCGTGCTCGAACTGTAAAACGGTGACCTCGCCGACGCTCTCGACGGACCCGACGGAAGTCGCCGAGCCGAAGCGCGGGACCGACGCGACCTCTCCATAGAGCGCGAACGCTGCGTAGTGAACGGTGGTTCCGGCAGCCACCTTATGAGTGACGAGGCTGCTCCCATCCCATTGCAGTTCCTCGCCCTCAGTCACATCGACCGGCGGACCTTCGGTGCTCCAACGCAGAGCCACCTCGGTCGCCTGGGGTGCGACCTTCACACGTAGTCGGTTACTCTCAAAGTAGGACTCAACCTCGAACGAGACGGGCGCCGGGTTGGCCTCCACACGAACGATCTGCCCGCGGCTGTGTTTGACCTTCTTGGCGCGCTCGTATCCAGTCTCGATCAGATAGAATTGATCATCTAGCGCCGGATCGGTGTCGAGCACCTCGTCGAGCGTCTCTCCCCTGTAGATCTCGACAACGTCCTGGTCATCGGTTCCGTAGCGCCGAACGCGAAGAGACGTAACGCGAGGGTCTTTCGGCAGCTCCCAGGCGATTCGCACGCCTTCCTCAACGTACTCGATCTCCGCGCCGTGCACGTCCAGCGGACGCGAACGGCTGAGTTGGAGACGCGCCGACTCGGCCAAATCGCGAACGGCCGTAGCGCTCCGCAATCGTGACTCAACCGGAGCGAGGCACTTTGCGATGAGCGTCGCAAGCGGCGGGGCTACCGTATTGAGGAGCGAGAGCGAGAGTTGGGGATATTCTTCTCCCGACTCCATCGCCACGCGCTCTGGGTTGACCCCGGTTGCTAGGTGGTACGCCGTTGCGCCGAGCGAGTAGATATCGAAACGGTCGTCGCAGCGCTCCCAGAGATCCGCGAACTCCGGCGCGGCGAACCCATGCGTTTGAACGCCGAATGCAACGTGGTCCTTGGCGAGATTCCCATTTGGTACCCGGGGACAGGCACCCGCGAAGTCGACCATATAAACGTTCTCGGCCCGCGGGTCGTAAAGGACGTTTTCCGGCTTCAAGTCTTGATAGAGGAAGCCCTGCGCGTGGAACTGGGCGATGAGGTCCGCGATCTGCGCCACGAGGCGGCAAACGAAACGCGGAGAAAGCCGATTGCGGGGGTCGGTCGCGCCGGCGTAGCCCTCAAGTGGTTTGGCGAGGAGGTCCAAGAGCGGGATGCCCTTGATGTACTCCATCACCACATAGGGCTCGTTGCGAGCTAGGTCGGGCGCGAGGTCGAACCACGAGCCTCGACCGGTGTCTCGCACAAGTGCCACAGGTTGCGGCAACATCCCGGTCTGCGAAGAGAACTGCTTGAGGACCTCGAACTCGTGCTGGAGTTCCATCCGACGCGTCGCCAACTCCATCGCGAACGCGCTGCCTGAATCGTAGGAGTACTTGTTGGCCTTGATGAGAACTTCGACCTGGGAGTTGAGGTCGATCGCTCGATAGACGAATCCTCGGCCGCCCTGGCCGAGCGGTTTGGTGACTTTGAAACGCTGGTCGAGGAGCTCCCCAGCGCCGATGAGGTAGGCTGAATCGCGCTTTCTAGCGGGGTGTTTGTGCACCTTCGGACGGGGCGAGCGCACGAGCCCCCGGATCCGGTTCTCGACAGCATCCACCGTGCCTTCAAAGCGCTCGAAGTAGCCGAGGGAGCCGAGCACTAGGTCAGTGAACTCAGGCGGAACTCGGCGGCTCTTTAGCAACCGCTCCCATCGCGGGAGATCCTCGTCGGTGTTTCCCCACTCCGGTGCTGTCATTCCGGCGAGCAACCCCACGAGGAGACGGCCGAATCCCAGCGGAAGTGCATCTTTGGAGTTCTTCCATTTCGTTTGCCCTTCGACGCTACCTGCGTAGTCGTGCCAGTCTTCTGGCTGGTCGCCGTTGCTGAACCCGACGATCGAGACGTTCTCGCCAGCGCTATCGACGATAAAGTTCGACGGCGAAAAGTCGCGTAGCTCGACTTGGAGTCGCCGAGCTGACTTTAGCAGTAAGACGACGCGGAGCGCGATAAGCAGCGCACGCTCTTCATCGAGAGACTGACCGAGCAGGACCTCCGAGAGTGGCTCGCCATCGGCCATCTCGCTGATCAGGTACGGCTCTTGGCGCACGAGGATCTTGTCGAGCAACGCGACACGGCGCACTTCCGGATCGCCGGGGTACATCAGTACTAGCTCGATCGGGAGCGGCGCAGCACTGGTAGCTTCTTCGTGGAGTCGCTTCTGAATCTCCCACTCGGAGTGGATTCGCGCGCGCCCAACCTCAAGCCCGGCCAGCGAGCGGATCTCGTCGTGTCGCGCCACCTTTACGACGACCGACCCCGGCCCGTCTGCGTCGGTGTCAGCTTCGTAGACGCGGAACTTCGAACCGGCGGCGAGCAGGCGCACGATCCGGTACTTTCCCCCAACTACAAAGCCTTCGCTCAGGCGCATCTAGGACTCTCGTTCATCGTTAGCTGAAGAAGACAGATGCGAATTAGCATCGCGGCTATCAAGCCCCATCGCAACACTACTGGCGGGCTCGCGTACTCCCACGCCGAACTCAATACTTGTGCGCCTGCGCACTAGACTCGGCAATTCGACGGAAGAGCCGACACTTGCCCACAAGAGCAAAGCCCTGAGCGAGGTCCACCCTAATCCTGAAGTCTAAACGTCATAGCGACACTATCGCTGATCAGGACCTTATCACCGTTCTTGAGCGGTACCGTTTGGCCATTGAGAACGTGGGCCTTGTCGTTCAGGTACGTCGCGTCGTTCTCGCAAAGATCCTCAAGGAACCAGCGTCCGCCTTTCCGGTAGACGCGAGCGTGGCGGCGAGAGATGTGCGCGTCGATTTGCCTAAAGTGGCCGAGGTCGACGTCCGGGTAGTGGCCCTGGCTGGGGTCCCGACGACCGATCAGGACTTGGTCCACATTCAGCTTGAGCTGGCTGGTCATCTTTCCGTCGAAGAATACGGTCTGTGAGCCACCGACCATGAGCCACGCCTCTTCGACTGCGCCAACTGCTGGCGACGCGCCGGTACCCTTCCAGCGCTGACGCTTTCGGTCACCTGGAAGCGGGGGCGGTCCTTTCTCTAGCGGTTCGTCCTCGCTGGCCGGCCGCGAAGATTCGCCTGAAAGAGGCGGTGCAGCGATTCCGATTGGTGCGTCGCCGGCTAGACGACGACGTTCAACCTCCATCGCCTCTTCGAGGGAGGGCGGATCCTGAAAGAACTCCTCCTCATTGAACTCGACGATGCCACCGAAGTCGTGGCCGCAGATCATGCAAAGCCCGTTCGCGTCTGGCGATACGACCTCGCCGCAATCCGGACACGGAATCTCTTTCGCTTTGGCCTTGGCCGGTGCAGCGGCGACTTCGGGAGCAGGCTCAGGCGCCGAGACTAGGGGTGCGTCGGACATCGCGAAGACCAGTTCGGTCCCGCAGTCCATACAGATAGTCTCGCCGGCCGGGACCGACGTGCCGCAGGAGGGGCAGTTCATTCGTCATCCCGGCGCAACTTTTTCTGTGTGCCCATCTTGAGCCGGAACATGTCCTCTGCGTCGACCTTGCCGTCGTCACGCAGCTTCTTGAGCGTTCCCTCAGCGAGCTTCTTCACGTCGTCGTTTCCACGCTTCTTGATCGTTCCGAGCACGCGCATCGCGTCGTCGACCTGACCGCTATCGATAAGCTGCCGGGCGCGTAGTTGCTGCTTCTCCACGAACGCGTCGTTGTAACGCCGCTGCACGCGCGGATCGACGGTCATGAACGCCCGTTCGTCCTCACCGTACTCCACGACGACTCGGCCGCTGAGCATCTGGTCGACAAGACCAGCGGCGGGCACATCGTAGTGAACTTCGACGTCTGCGACGAGCTTACGACCCGGCGAATCCTTCGGATGCACGACCGTGAAGAGCATCTCGAGGCCTGCCTTACGCTCGACATCAGCCAGCCGGTGGCTCCACGATCGATCCGGCTCCAGCCGAGCCAATCCATGGTAAATGACCTTCGGATGAGTCTGGTAGAAGTCGGTGATCCGATGGTCGCCACGGAAGCGCAGCGTGATACGCGCGTTGTTTGTGAGCTGATTCTGGATGCTGGAGAGCTGATCCAAGAAGCTCGAAATGGCGCTGTTGATGTTGCGCGGGTCAATGTACTCGGCCGCTCCACCAGAGTAGGCGGCGATTTGGTCCATGAAATTCATGTCGAACTCCCCACCAAAGCCGAGCGAGACGATCGCGACGCGGTCCGCGGAAACCTGCCGAGCGATCTCGAGAGTCTGTTCCGGGTTGGACGAGAACCCGTCAGTCAGCAGAATCAAGCGGCTGACCCGAGTGGGGTGCATGTGCCTTCGCAGCTCGTCCATGCCCCGCTGCAACCCGAGCGCCATATTGGTGCCGTACCCGCGTCGGCCGTGGGCCCAGACGTAGGGGTCGGTCACCCGGCGCAGCCCGTCGCGCTGGGCTCCAGATACGATCGGATGCACTACCTCAGCGTCGTCAGCGAACCCGACGATTCCGAGGTGGTCATTGGGCCCAAGCTTGTCGATAATCGCTCGTGTGGCCGCCAGGACCTGTTCGATCGGCTGGCCCGTCATCGAACCTGAGTCATCCAGGACCAACACGATGTTCGTCTGCGTTGGCCCGATCGAGAGCTGGCGTGCCGGCTGCAAAGCCACGAGCACTTGGTTCACGCTCTCTTCGTTCCGAGTGAGGACGTGGTTACGGAGAAGTTCGACTTGTAGAACTAAGTGCTCGTTTTGCATCTATGGAGATGTCATGCGCTGCAGTGGGCGGCGAACTGATATGTCCGCTCGCGAGTGCCTGCAATGTATCGTGTTTCTGCCGCGGCGAGAACGAGCTTGGCCGGGCCTACGTTTTTAGCACTGCAGCGCTCGTCCGGGCGAGTCACACTGTACCGCACTCACTTCGACCTCGTCGTGCTGCTCGTTCACGAGGTCCTGCGCGAGAAGTCCCAGCGCGCCGAGCGCGATGGCGAGAAGAAGAGGGAGGATCGAGTCTTGGTTTCTCTCGCGAATTCGCATGGTCGCCGATTGTTGGAGTGCAAAGAAGCAATGCGATCCCAGACCCAAGTCATTCCCAACGACTCGATCGAGCCTCGAATGAGGCACGCTCCGACGCGCGAAGCGCATCCGGAGCGCGCACTGGAAGAGGGCACCCGAAGAGCTCTCGCTACCCAGCAGCACAGCGCAGCGCAGCCGGAACGAAGTGGCGCTAAGTCCGAACCCTGTCTGCATTTCAGAGCAGGTTCGACCCCAAGCGAGCGCGGTAGTTAACGAATCGTGTGCGTGTACGAATACGCGCCGGTCACCGACGGGTCCCGCCCGAAGATCACCACGTAGTAATTAGCTGCGGACGACACATTTGAGTTGAAGGTTGTCGTGGTGCCATCCTCAATGCCGTCATGGAAGATCGATCGGAGCGAGTCCTTCACGACGAAGAAGTCGATGTCCGTGAGTCCTGCCGCGACCGTTAGGGTGCCCTCGTACGATTGACCCGCGGCGAGAGCCCCGATGTCGATCACGTCCATGTCTCCTGGGCAAATCGTCGCGTTGCTCGTCGCACCGCTAGCCAATCCGCGTGAGGTCCCGATCGTGTCATCATCGAGGCCGTCGGTGGTCTCGCTCGCATCGTCGGCGCAAGAGACGGTGGCTGTCGTGATCGCCAGCGCATACTCGTTCGATGCCGTCGCGATCCTGCCTCGCACGCCGACAACGTAAGTACCGGGCAGGTCCACCCGGAAGTGAGTGTGGCGACCATTGGCGAAGCCCGAAGAGTTGAACTCACCCGTAAGCGCGAGGCTGACCTCGGCACCATTGCGCCAGACCTTCGGGATCAGGTCGCCGTTGGACGAGCCCTCGTAAGCCGAGGCGACGCTCAGGACCTGCCCCGGGGTCACCTCGACCGCGAAGAAGTCATTGTCTGCGCCACAGACCGTAGCGGTGGCCGCGAACGGAAGTCGACCGACTGGAGTTCCCGCCGCAGGCGCGTTGTTCGGCTCCAGCGCGTCGGGCGAGCAGCCACCGCTGGACGCGTAGGCCACCACGTAGGCCGTTCCTGCGGGCGCGTTCACCCGCACAGCCGCGTTCGCGTCAGGGCTACCGAGCAACGAAGTACCGATTCCCAAATCGGTGCCGGAGTCGGTCACGGAGAAGGTGCCACCCGAGAGCGTACCCAGGTCGGCGGTCAATCGACCGCCGGTCGAGGCGACAATCGCTGAGACCGACCCATCTGTTACGGGGATGGAGAAGTGCTCGAGGCCTCCACAGCTGATGCGGTACGTGGCTCCGCCGGTGAGCGCCACCGGGGCGCCGGCTCCGGCGGGCGTACAACTGGCGCAGACGCCACCGTTGTCGACGACACCGTCGCAGTCGTTGTCGACGCCATCGCAGACTTCGGCCGCGCCCGCGTGGGAGGTCGGGTCTGCACCGCGGCAATCATCGCCCGCATCACACCCGGGACCGTGGCCGTCACCGTCCGGGTCGACGCAGACTAAGACGTCGATGCAGCCGCCATCAACACAGCTTCGGCCGCCGCCGCAAAGGCGGGGCGCGTCGTATTGAGCGCAGCCGTTTCCGCTAGCGATACAGGCGATCGAGGAGCTGCCATCGGTCGAGCAGATCGACGTTCCGACAACGCACTCGTCTTCCTCGCATGGGTTCTCGCACGCACCGCTTTCATCGACACGATCATCGCAATCGTTGTCCTCGCCGTCGCAGATTTCGAACGCACGCGGGAACGTCTGTGCGTTGGCGTCATCGCAGTCTTCTCGCTCGCCGGGGCAGCTGACGGGGAAGCCGTCCCCATCAGCGTCGGTGCACGTCTCGATGCAGTCGCCAGCGGAGCAAGAGAGGCCTCCTGGGCAGGCCACAGGGGATGCCCACTCGGCACAGCCGTTGGAGTCATCGCAGCGCACGATGCGGTCGCCGGAGCACTCGGATTCGCCGGGCGTACAGGACGGAGTGCAGGGATTACAGACGCCATCCTCATCGGTGAAGAAGTCGCAGTCGTCGTCCTTTTCATTGCAGACCTCGGCCGCCCCTGGAAATCTCTCTCCATCCGCGTCGTCACAGTCGTCGCCGGGATCGCAACCAATACCGAAGCCATCCCCGTCTTCGTCGAGACAGCCCTCGACAAGAATGCATGCTCCACCAACGCAGCTCTCGCCGCTTGCGCACGGAACTCCGGGGCATTCGCCGGTGGTTCCAGTGTCGGTCAGGCCGTCAAATGGCGCTGCCACCTCGGTGCCGCAACCTTGAAGCGCTCCTGAAAAGATGAGCATGAGAATCGCCGACGCCGCGATGCGAGCGTTATCCATTGAACCTATTTGAGACGGAACCAAAAAATGTCGCTGCTGGACACCCTTAAAACAGACATGAAAGCTGCAATGAAGGCAAGGGAGGCCGCCAAGCTCGGCGTCATCCGAATGCTGATCGCCGGCCTTCAGAAGCAGCAAATCGACGAACGCCGCGATCTCACGGAAGCCGATGAGGTCGACTTCATCGCGCGAGAGGCGAAGAAGCGTAAGGAGAGTATCCTCGCGTTCGACAAGGGAGGTCGCGACGACCTGTCGCAGATCGAGCGGGCCGAGTTGGTCATCATCGACACCTACCTGCCCGCCCAAATGACCGAGGCGGAAGTGCTCGAGTTAATCGACCAGGCGATCGCCGATACCGGTGCCAGCACGCCGAAGGACATGGGCAAGGTCATGGGCAAGATCATGAAGCCGCTGCGCGGCAAGTTCGATGGCAAGGCCACCAAGGACCTCGTCATGAGTCGGCTTCAGGGCTGATCGTCCTGCGCGTCTCTCAGGAATTCCTCGAGAGGCGCGCGCTGGCTATCGCGTTGCCGCGGCCATCACCTTGTCGAACGCATCGACCATGTGGCTCATCTCGTCGGTTCCGCAGGTCGGGTGAACGAGTAACATCAGCGTGGTCTCGCCTAGCTCCCGAGCATTCGGCAGGCGCTCCTCTGGGCGAAGGCCGTCGAAGGCTTTCTCCAGGTAGATCTCGGAGCAGCTGCCCGAGTAGCAAGGAATGCCCTCAGCGTTGACCGCCTCCATGATTCGGTCACGGTCCCAGCCGGACGCCAGCGCCTCCGGGCGAACGTACATGTAGAATTTGTAGTTCGCGTGGCGGATGTGCGGGCCTGGGGTTGGAATCCGCAGGGCGGCGTGTTTGCTCAGGCCTCCCAAGAGGGCTGCGGCATTGGCAGCGCGTACCGCGGACCAGTCGTCCAGCTTACCGAGGATGCGTCGCCCGATCGCGGACTGCATCTCGGTCATGCGCATATTTGTTCCAAAAGACTCAACAACCCAGCGGTATCCTGGCGGATGCTCGCGGTTGTAGACCGCATCGTAGCACTTCCCGTGGTCCTTAAACTCCCACGCGCGACGCCAAACTTCTTCGTCCTTTGTCGTGATGAGTCCACCCTCCCCTCCTGTGGTCAGGATCTTGTCCTGACAGAAAGAGAACGAGCCGCTGTGGCCGAGCGAACCGACGTGTTTGCCCTTGTAGGTCGCGCCATGCGCCTGCGCGCAGTCCTCGATGACGACGAGGTCGTTCGCGGAGGCCAAATCCATGAGGCCGTCCATCTCGGCCGGCCATCCTCCAAGGTGAACCGGGATGATCGCCCTCGTCTTCGGCGTGATCATCTTCTCGACCGTCTGTGGCGAGATGTTCCCGCTCTCTCGGTCCACGTCAGCGAAGACGACTTTACCGCCTCGCATGATGACCGAGGAAGCCGACGCCATGAACGTACGTGAAGTCGTGATGACTTCATCGCCAGGCTCAATGCCATGGGCTTCGAGCAGGAGTTCGAGCGAGACGGTACCGTTGGCGACGACGATCGCGTGATTCACTCCAACGTAGTCGGCGTACTCCTTCTCGAGGAGCCGTCCTTGCTGGCCGGTCCAGTAGTTCACCTTTCCGGAGCGCAGCACGTCCACGACGGCCTGTACCTCGTCGTCAGCGAACGACGGCCACGGTGGGAGAGTCTCAGTGCGGACCGGGGTGCCGCCGTCAATCGCGAGCTTCACTGCTAGACCTTGTAGTAGTCGCGGTACCAATCAACGAACTCGGAAATGCCATGCGCGATGGTCGTCTCCGGCTTGAAGCCTACCCACTCGCTGAGCGCCGCTGAGTTTGCGTACGTCGCAGGAACATCGCCAGCCTGCATCGGCATAAAGTTCTTTTCGGCGACCATGCCGAGCTTCTTCTCGAGCTCGCCGATCATCTCCATTAGCTCAACAGGAGCGTTGTTGCCGATATTGAACACGCGGTACGGCGCGTTGCTGGTTCCGGGATCCGGGGTCATTCCGGTCCACTCCGGGTTCGGCGTCGCAGACTTGTCCGAGACGCGCACGACACCCTCAACGATGTCATCGATGTAGGTGAAGTCACGGCTCATATTGCCGTTGTTGAACACGTTGATCGGCTTCCCCTCGATGATGGCCTTCGTGAAGAGAAAGAGCGCCATGTCCGGGCGGCCCCAAGGCCCGTAGACCGTGAAGAAACGTAGGCCGGTGGTCGGCATCCGGTAGAGATGGCTATACGAGTGCGCCATCAGCTCGTTGGCCTTCTTCGAGGCCGCATAGAGCGAGAGCGGGTGGTCAATATTGTCATGTACCGAGAACGGCATCGCCTCATTGGCTCCGTAGACCGAGCTCGACGAGGCGTAGGTCAGGTGCTGCACCTCGTTGTGACGGCATCCCTCGAGCACGTTGATGAACCCGTGCAGGTTGGACGTTACGTATGCGTGAGGGTTCTCAAGGCTGTACCGAACGCCGGCTTGCGCCGCCAAGTTGATGACCCGCTGGGCGCCACATGTCTTGAACACGCCGGCCATCGCCGCATCATCGGCGAGGTCCTTACGATGGAACGTGAAGCCTTCGTAGTCGCTGAGAACCTTGATGCGGTTCTCTTTCACTTCCGGATCGTAATAGTCGTTCACGATGTCGATTCCGACGACCTCATCGCCGCGCTCTAGGAGCCGTTTCGATGTATGGAATCCGATGAATCCGGCTGCGCCGGTGACGACGACTCTCATTAGAGGCTCCAGTAGGTGTACGTATCGGGGACATTCTTAGGATCGAGCATCGACTTCACGTCAACAACGGGTCCGCCTTCGTTGACGATGGACAAGAGTTCCGCAGCAGACTGCGAAGTGTACTGGTTGTGCGATACCGCCAGCACAACTGCATCGAGACCGGACATCTCGCTCCAGTCGACGAGTTTGAGGCCATACTCGTGCATCGCCTCTTCGGCATCCGCCTCCGGATCGTGCACCATCGGCTCGATGCCGAACTCACGGAGCTCGGCGACGACGTCGGGCACTCGCGAGTTCCTCAGGTCCGGGACGTTCTCTTTGAACGTAAGGCCAAGGATGCCGACTCGCGCCCCCTTCACCTGACGACCGCCAGCGATCAGCATCTTGATGAGGCGCTGCGCGATGTAGGCTCCCATGCCGTCATTGATTCGCCGGCCGGCGAGGATGACCTGCGGGTGATAGCCGAGCATCTCTGCCTTGGCGGTCAGGTAATACGGATCCACGCCGATGCAGTGGCCGCCGACGAGGCCGGGCGTAAACTTCAGGAAGTTCCACTTAGTGCCAGCAGCATCGAGCACGTCCTTAGTGCGGATGCCCATGCGGTCGAAGATCAGCGCTAGCTCGTTCATCAACGCAATGTTGAGATCGCGCTGCGTGTTTTCGATGACCTTCGCCGCCTCGGCGACCTTGATCGACTCGGCGCGGTGGATGCCGGCCTCGATGATCGCTCCGTAGACATTCGCGACCCGGTCGAGGGTAGCGGCGTCCTGACCCGACACGACCTTCACGATTCGCTCCAGCGTATGGACCTTGTCGCCGGGGTTAATGCGCTCGGGCGAGTAGCCAAGCGTGAAGTCCACTCCGCACTTGAGGCCGGTCACTTCTTCGATGAGGGGACCGCAGATGTCTTCGGTAACGCCTGGGTAGACGGTCGACTCGTAGACGATGCAGTCGCCCTTCTTGACCGTCTTAGCGATCGAACGAGTCGCGCTGATGACGGGCGTCAGATCGGGCTGCCTGTTCGCATCGATTGGTGTCGGGACAGTGACCACGATGAAGTTCGCGTCCGCGATGTCCTCAAGCGTCGCGCTGTAGGTAATCGGGACGCCAGCGAGGCCAGCTTCATCGACTTCGTTGGTGCGGTCGTACCCGCCTTTCAGCTCATCGATTCGCTTCAAGTCGATGTCGTAGCCGACAACTCCTTCGAATTTTCGGGCGAAAGCCAGGGCTACGGGAAGTCCGACGTAACCCAATCCGACCACGGCGATGCGCTCTGTCATAATGCTGCTTTGTAAGGGTGTATTACAGGCACGGGCCGTCTAGCTGTTCCAATGTGGCCGCGCAACAGGCGGTTGGGCGACTTCGGAGAAGCCGGTTTCGTGCGCCCCCGACCCTTGGCCGAACGTCCGGCTCCATATTGCAATAACGTCGCTGGCGCGCGGACGCCAGCGTGCGGACGCCAGCGTGCGGGATGACAATTTCCTCGGCTCTCGCATATAGCTGGCCAATGGCAACTACTGGCATCAGCTGGAGGCATGTTCCCCGTTGGGCGCACGCCGCAGGAAAGACGATTGATGGGGCAACCGGCGTGATCGTCGTCACAGCTCCGATCGCCATCGGCGGAATGTTGCCGTGGGCGCAGGCCCTGTGGTCGATCGCGGCCATCATGGTCCTTGCCGCTGCGGCAGGCGTTCACGGCGCGACCGGAGCCCGCTGGCGATGGGAAGCGACGACCATCGTGCTCTTTTTGCTGGCCGCGCTGAGTTTGCTGCGAGCTACCCCCGTCTTCGCCTTCAACTCCGGCAACCTCGAGCGCGACATCTTCGCGCTCTGGGATCACGTGGAAGTAACCGGAACCGTTGCTCCAGGCCGTGCCCCGCTTGCGGCTCTGCGCCTGCTCGGAATCGCATCCATCTTTCAGCTCGCATCCGTGCGCTTTCGCGGACGCGACGGCAGCTCGCGCGCAGCGAGGATCGCTCTGGGCGCCTGCGGTCTCACAATCCTGATCGGCGTCCTTCACGCGGCTCTGGGTCTGGGAGAAGTCTACGGGTTCTACGATCCCCAGCACTTAGCCGGCGTGCGGGTCCCCCTCGCCGCGCCTTTCATCAATGAGAATCAAGCGGGGGCCATGTGGGGCCTAGCGGCCGTTCTGCTGGTCGGAGTTGCGGTCTACGACACCAAGCGGCGGGTATTCGCAATGCTCGGGGCGACCACTGCAATCGTCTGCACGGAGTTCGTCCTTCGCTCACACGGCGGAGCGGTCGCAGCCGTTTCCGCTTCCATCATGATGGTCGTCGGCATCAATCTGCCGGAAATGAAGTCGCGCGCATACGGCATGCTTCTGGGCGGAGCGGGCACTCTAGTGCTTGCGAGCTGCGCGCTCGTTGCGTGGCTGGTCGCTCCGCGATTTGGCAACGAGTCGGTCGCACTTGTAAAGGCAGACATCTGGCAGGACAGCTTGCTACCCGCGCTCTCCAAGCCTCTCGGCTTCGGCCCAGGCGCTTACGGTGATCTCTTTGGCGCGTACGCGAGCCGACCCTGGAACACCCGCTTCGCGTTCGTGGAGTCCGCACCCATTCAGATCGCCGTCGACCACGGCGTGATCGCGGCCTTGGCGATGCTCGGCTGCTTTGGAATCGTCTTCTGGCGTCGAATGCGCTTCGATGCCCGCGAAGAGCGCGACCTGCGCTCGGTGACCTTAGGCTTGGTGACCTACATCGGGGTCGAGGCGATCACTGGCATGGGCCTCGAGGGAATCGGCTACGCCTTCCCAGTCGCGCTGCTCGCCGGCATGACCGCTGGCCGCTCAATCGAGCGCTCTAAACAAAACGCTGGCCGTGCGTCGGTCGTCGCCGGAACGACAGCCCTGCTCGTCATCACAGGGCTCTCCTTGGGCGGCCTTCCACAGTCGATTCAGGTAGGCGACGACCACGTCGGCGACCTGCTCTCCGCGGTCTCGTCCGAGGCTGGTCGAGAGAGCGAGACAATGCGGGAGACGATGCGCGCGCTAGCCAGCGCGGTGCCCGCAGACACCATGCTGCTGACCTATGCTCTTTCATCGAGCCTCCGCGACAACGACCTAGACCGCGCCGAAGACATCTCAGAGATTCTGAAGGTCTTGGCGCCAGGCCGCCCCGTGACCTGGGACTTTGCCGTCGACGTCCATATGGGGAGTGGCGACACCGTCGCCGCCTGCGCCGCGATCCACCAGATGGTGGCTGTCGGCGGCGAGGGCAGGCGCGTCGTGAGCTCGTTGCAACGAGTCACCGCAAACCCCATGGACTGGCAGCAGTGCGCGGAGCACGCCGACTCCCTGGACGCCATTTATGAGGGACTGCACGCCGCAAGCCGGACCGATGACGCGTTTGCGATAGCGATTCGCGAGCTGCGCCGAAACCCGTCTCATCCGAGCTCCCTACGTGCAGCATTCCGAGGATATCTAGCGATGGACCTCCCCGCTCAGGCTGTGGAGCGAGGACTCGAACTCTTGGTGGACGATCCAGGTGACCGCGAGGTCGTCGTGCACACGTCGCAACAGCTTGTTCGACTCGGCCGCTTCACCGAAGCACTCACGACCCTCGATCACGCGCGTGCGAGCGACCCCTCCGACGTCCGACTCCGCCTGGAGAGACTCGCGGTCCTCTTTCAGTGGGAAGGCGCTCCCAACAGGGTCGCGGAGTTCGAGCAGGAGTACCAACAGCTGCTCGCCTATTCCTCACGAGATCAAGGCACGGTGCTGCGACGACTCCGACTCGGCGCCGCGTTCTTCGTTCAAGAGGAGCGCTGGAGTGAAGCCGAGAACACCTACCGTGCGATCCTGCGCCTCCACCCGAACGATCCCGCAGCCGCCCGCGGACTCGAGAGAGCGACCGAGGAGAGATGAGCGACGCAGCCTGCGTGAGACGCTGGGCGCGTTGGGCCTGGCTACTGACCAACGGACACCCACTCGAGCCGCCCGCTTGCGTGCTACCTGTCAAACTTGCATGCGCTCA
>JBLHWZ010000046.1:0-26661 GCA_047629415.1 Bradymonadia bacterium
CCGAAGATGCCGCAATCGCCGAAGATGCCGCAATCGCCGAAGATGCCGCAATCGCCGAAGATGCCGCAATCGCCGAAGATGCCGCAATCGCCGAAGATGCCGCAATCGCCGAAGATGCCGCAATCGCCGAAGATGCCGCAATCGCTGAGGTGGCTGCGGTCCCTGACGACACAGACACCGGCACCGACACCGCCGAGTTCGCGCCAACACGAGCCGCGATTACCCCGGCAGCTGCAGAAGCGAGCGCCGAAGACGAAGGGCCATTCACGCCGCCCCCTGTTACCGATTCCGCGGAAGAAGAGTCGAGCACTGAGAGAGGCCGGTCCCAAGGAACCACGCAGCTTTCCGGCCTCGCCGGAACACAGGCCCTCACCGGAATACCAGCCGAGAACACCGGGGAGACGCTTACCTTCAGCGTGGAACCGGCTGGCCCCACAATCGATCCCCTCGAGGACTCGATCATGTCGCTCATCTCCAGCGACGCGCTCTCGGCGGTCACAGGGGAAGCAACACCGGTCACAGCGAGACCCGAGGCCGTCGCCGAGCTCCCGCAGCCGGAGCTGACGTCCGCACCAGCGCTCACTCCTGGACGACCGAAGATCGCGCACCAGCTCAATACGGACTCGTTCCACAGTCCGTTCGGCTACGACAATCGCATCACGGGCCAGGTGAACATCTTCGGGCTGAGGAGACGCGAGGAGGATCCCGGAGTATCTCTCGCGGACGGCGCAGCTGCGGGCCGAAAGGATCCCATCGACCTCGACGTGCGTCTGCCGGGCGTGCTGCAGCCAGCGCTGATTCGGGAACCTGAGAGTGAAGAGGAGATCGCGTTCGTCGAAGAGATCCTCGGGGCCTCGAACGAGCAGCTGATAGAGTGGCTCGTCTCGGAGGAGCCCAAACGCTCTGACGCGGCCTTCATGACTCTGCTCGACAAGGGACCGGATGCCCATGATGACCTGATCGCTGAGTTTCCTGGGCCGCTAGTCGTAGACCGGCGGGCGCCGCGATCCGTGATGGAGCCGAAGCCACTTGAGCGTCACGGCCCAGTTGTTTGGCTTGTCGCTCTTCAGCTGCAATCGCTCTACACGAGCTTGCGCGAGCTCACCTCCGACGAGGATGAGGACGCTCGCTACTACGCGGCCAGATTGCTCGATCAGGCCGGCGACGCCGACGCGCTTGAGCTCATGGCGGCCTTGCTCTTCGACACGGATTCTCAGGTTCGCGACACCGCCCTCGCCTTCATCGAAAAGCACCTCCCGACGACCGATCGCTCCGAACATCCGGTGCTAGCTCTGATTCGGACACGCCTCGCTGCGGACGAGCCCTGGATCGTCGACATGGCGATCACCGCCACAAACCGGCTAAGAGACACTGGCGCTGTCGGGGACCTGCTCGGTGCTCTCGCATCGGAGAGCCCACACACTCGTCAAAAAGCGGCGCAGGCTCTCTCGGCACTGACGTACCAGGACTTCGGTATCAACCAGCGGCGATGGGAAAAGTGGTACCGGCGAAACGGCCAAGGAACACGCGACGAATGGCTGCTCGAAGCCATGGTCGACCGAGAGTGGAAGGTGCGGGACAACGCGGCTCGAGAGTTGCGCGCGATGAAGGACCTCATCGTCAACTACTCCCCCGACTTCGAGCGAAAGCAGCTCGACGCCGCGAAGCGCACCGTGCACAGGCACCTCCTCGGTCCTTGAGCGGAGCTTCTGGCCGTCGATGACCGCGGGTCTTGGGCTAGGGCTCGATCCCGCGAGACAATTGGTCGACGCGCCGCAGCAGGGTTGGAATCCGGTACTGACCGACCATCGCCTCTACGTGGTGTGCCGCGTTCAGAGGGTCCATGCCTGCGGCTGACACGTAGAGCGGGCTGTTGCTCGCTCCGCGCTGCACTTCGATCGTGCCGGAGACACCTCGAAACGCCCCTTTTGCGACTCCGACAACGCAGACCCGATTCTCGAGCGCGTCCCACAGGTGCGCGCCGAGGCCTGGGGACTTCGCCTCATCAAGCCACACGTGGCCGTCGACAATGACGGTGTGAATACGCGGTAACGCTCTGCCGCTTCGTCGGTCGTCCTCGTTGCGGACGCTGACCCCAACACGGCGCTCCTTCGTCGCAGAGTTGAGCTCAAGTCGCTCCCAAATGGCTAGCAAACACGGAAGCTCACGCTCGTAGAACCGACCTGGCTGGTAGTCCTCGACCGAATCGATTGTCGTCGTTCCCTCGAGGACGAGGTCCTCGTCACCCCAGTCTCGAAAAACAACAGCTGCAGCGACAGCGTTGGACTTGCGGTAGTCAACATCGAGAAGAGCTATCACGGAACGCGATTTCCATCCTCGTCGATGACGATCGGCTCTGGCGCCACGGGACCTAAGTCTTCCTCTTCTTTCACTAACTCGACTGGCTCCAACACGATCTCGAAGCTCTTGGCTTCATCGCCGGGGCAAATCACTGGAGCGACTATCCTCGCGCGCAGCAGGTGGTGTTCGTCATCGATTCGGAGCTCGATCGCCGAACTGTCGCGCGGTGCTACACAGGAGCGCCCGTCGAGAACAATCTCAAGAACCGGCGCGCTGTCGAAGATGATGTAAGGGGACGCGGATCGAACGGGACATTCGTCGTCGACGATGAGTCCGTTCGGATGACAGAACTGGCCAGCGTCAGGATCAATATTCTCGACGGAAAGTGCGATTCCGTCGAGTCCAAGCTCGGTCTCGAACACCAACTCACCGTCGCCAACGTAGGCCTGGACAGTGCCCTGGAAGCGAGGAATTGCCTCGGTCACCTCTCGGACGGTGAACGACCAATCGGCGCTGAGTTCAGCCGTCGCGACGGCAGAGCCGGGAACGTCTCCCGACAACGCACGGTTGCCAAGACCCGACTCCGAGCAGGCGGCCAACGTGGGCAGAACAAGTGCGAGCACTAAGATGCGGTTCATTGTGGCGCGGTGCAGGCGGAACGGAATGCGAAGCTACATTCACCTACATGTACGACAACTCTCTTAGCGCGCGAAATTTTTGGCGCTGTACACCGACCAGATCGGGTCGATTAGTCCGCCCGGCGCTCTCGTGGTCAGATCCCTCCTCGAGAGCGGGCGGCTCACTCGACGCCCTGGCAAACGTCCCAGGCCCGGTCGAGGGCGGCGCTCAGCGACGGACACTCAGCCGTGTCCCCGCTGCGGGTAGTATCGCGAGCGTCAAACGAACTCGCGCATGTGAGTCCGCTGATTCAATTGGACTAGGCGCGTTGGTTGTTAATCTGGCAGGTTAGCCAGTCGCCAGCAGACCCGCGGTCGAGCACGAATGCGTCGTAGATACAGCTGCTCTCATCTGCAGTGATCACGCGATCGCTCTCACAGGTTGAGGCGTCGTCGTAGCCAAAGTCGGCAAAGAAGCACTCGCAGAGGGTCGACGCCTGCCCCGTATATGCATCCGTCAGCAGAGTGAGCGCGTTCTGAATCTCCGCCTCCGACGGCTCGAAGTCTTTTTTGGTCAGCTTCGCCGCAGCCGGCGAGGGCAAACGAAGTGCAGATTAGAGCGAGAGAGCCGAGAAAGTTGTTGTTCATAGCTGTAGCGGTAACAGGGAGGCCCGAATTGTAGCGGGATCCTGATGAAGCCCAATTTGACCGACGATTGCGGACGATCGCTCACATCCGCTCAGGCCCGGCAGTCATTATCGCGTCTAGCGAAACGCCTTTGCGGCCTTCTCCACGACGGCCTCAAGGCAGCCAGGATCGAAGGGGGAGCGTAGCTTCGCGGAGCGTGCGAGTTCTTGGAATGGTACCTCTCCGCCTCGCCGGCAGAGCGCGACATAGTCGGTCATCGCCGAGTCGAAGTCCTCCTCACCGCGAACCCAGAACTGCAGCGCGCAGGTCTGAGCCAGCGTGTAGTCGATGTAGTAAAATGGAGCGAAGTAGATATGCTTTTGACGCTGCCAGAACCCGCCTTCCGACACGTGGGGCAAGTCGCCGTACTGCCGCCATGGCAGGTACATCCTTTCCATCTCTTGCCACATCTCGAAGCGTCGCTCGGGGGTCGCCTCCGGCTCGGCGTAGATGAGGTGTTGGAAGTGGTCGACGGCCACTCCGTAGGGGATGAAGAGCAGCGAGCCCATCAGGTGAATCTTCCTGAAGCGGTCTGCGTCGTCCCCGAAGAAGAGCTCCATCTGCGGGTAGGTGAGAAACTCCAGACTCATCGAATGAATCTCGCAGGCCTCAATGGTCGGCCATAGGTACTCAGAGAGTTCCTGGTGCCGGCTCATCCAACACTGGAACGCGTGCCCCATCTCGTGGGTGAAGACCTCGACGTCTCCCTTGGTGCCGTTGAAGTTGGCGAAGATGTACGGGACGCCAACGGAGGGGAAGGACGTGCAGAATCCGCCGCCGGTCTTGCCCTCGCGAGTCGGCAGGTCGAGGAACCCGCCGTCGGCCATCATTTTGAAGAACGAGTCCAACTCTGGGTGCAGATTCGCGAACATCTCGCGGGCCTGCTCTGTCATCCAGGCCTCGTCCCCGTTGGGCTTCGGGTTGCCACTGGGGTCGAAGATCTTTTCGTCCCAGTACTCGATCGCATCGAGGCCGAGCGTCTCGGCTTGGGTCTCACGAATCTTCGAGCAGAGAGGCACGAGGACGTCGCGGACTTCCTGCCGAAAGCGATCGACGTCAGCGGCGTTGTAGTCGACGCGGCTCATGCGCTGGTAGCCGAGCTCGATGTAGCTCTCGAACCCGAGGGTGACCGCCATGTCGTGCCGAAGCTTCACCATGTCGTCGAAGATGCGGTCGTGCTCTGTGCGGTTAGCCTCGAACCAGCCCCAGAGCGCCTCGTTGGCCGCCTTTCGCACGTCGCGATCGGCGTCTTCGGTGAACGGGATGATGCCGGAGAGATTGTATTCGCCGCCTTGGAACGGAATCTTGGCGCTAGCCTGGAGCTCCATGAACTCATCGGTCAGCGCTGCTTCCTTGACCAGATGATCGGCGATCGCGGGCGTGAACGTCGTGACGTCGCACTCCCAAAGAGCGAAGGCGGTGGAGCCGATCTTGGCCTCGATCGCTTCTCGATGAGGGGAAGAGAGCAGCGCCTTCTTCGCGGCGACCTCAAACTCCTTTACGACCGGATTCAGCTTGTCGAGCGCCTGCTTGTCGGCCTTGAACTCGGCGTTGCGGACGTCCTGGGAGAACCGCAAATGTGCCAGCGACGAATAGGTCTCGAATTCGCGCCGGATGCTCTCCCAACTCTCGATCGCCGAAGCGACATCGTCGCCGTTCGTGGAGGACTCGATGCTGGAGACGATTTGGCCAAAGTCGCGGCGGATCGCTTCTTCGGTGGGACGCGTAGCTGTGATGTCTTCAAAGCGCATGGACCGCTCGTGTTCGGTTAGAGTAATCGGAAAGCCGGGCCCTCGAGCCTCTCGTTTCGCCATCGGGTTATGCCGCACGTTCCTACTAAGTTCGGATCGATTCTAACAGTAGCGCTCTGCGTCGTGCTCGTCGGGTGCGGCTCGTCGCCGAATCTGCCGAACGATGATCTCGGCTATGACCCTGCGATTCGCGATCTGGACGCCGCGGCCCCCTCCGTCTTTGACCCGATGGGGTTGCCCGTTGGAGCTACCGGCGCTCCGTTGCGCGGCGTGCCCGTCGAAGGCGAGTGGACGATGTACCTCGGCAACCAAGAGCGCACCGGGACTCGGCTCGCGCGCGGAATCGCGGAACCTGTAATCCGTTGGAGCGTGTCGGTCGGAATCCAAGGCTACGCGAACACACCTTTGGTAGGCGGCGACTACATCTTCGCAAGCTCCCAGGGATCGCTCCACAACGAAAGCGACCCCGACGACGGCTTCTATGCGCTCGACCCACAGGACGGGTCCCAAGCGTGGTTCTACGCCACTAACGAGGACGTCAACGGGGCGAGCCTCACCGCCGACTTTGTTGTCGGCGGCACGGATGACGGAACCCTCTACGCGATTGAGCGCTCCACCGGAGACAAGGCCTGGGAGATCGAGCTCAGTTCGCCGCTCCGACATGGGCCACTCGTCGACGGGGACATCCTTAGGGTTCAGCTAGAGCGCGGGTTCGTCGAGATCGATGCGCGCGACGGCAGAACCGTGCAACGCTCGGCCGGCGAGCCAGACGGATATGATGTCCGCGGCGCGTTGGCCCAATCCGGTGACAACGTCTACCGGGCCTCAAGGGCCTGCTCGCTTGAGGCCTACGAAGACGGGAATAACGCGTGGTCACGAACTACTTGCACGCCATCGTCCGAAGAGTGGAGACGAGCCGCAACGTACGCTCCGCCCACGGTCATCGGAGGTGCGCTTGTCGTGCTCTCACCCGAAGAGATGGACTACGATGTTGCCTCCACCAGCCTCGCCGTCATCGTTAGAGAAGACGGAAGCGAACTGTGGATGGCCGAGCCTGAGTCTCGACAGCCGACCGACCCCTTCGCGAGCCAGTCGTATGAACAGGGGTTCATGGCGGCCGGCGCATGGCTCATGAACGGGGTCATCTTTGTTCCGCGGGTTGGAGCCGCTGACCTCCTCGGATACGACCTCGCGAGTGGCGAAGTGCGGCTGCGGGTCGACATGCCAGACTGCCGCAGCCGCCAGTTCGCGTCGATCGTCGGTGTGCCCTCGCGAGGGTACTTCCCGCGACACGATGGACGCCTCTACGCCTTCATCCCGGCAACCGGTGAGATCGCATGGGCTCTGTCGCTGCAATACGCGGCGAGCGCCGCGATCGTTCAAAATGACAGCCTTAGCTGGAACGCAAACAACGGATACTGCCACGCCGACCCCTGGGATGGTTCCGCTCTCTTCGCCACACCGGCGATCGGGGAAGATGGAACGCTCTACGTGGGTTCTGGTGAGGGAACTCTCTACGCCATCGAAGACGCCAACTGGTAATGCTGAAGCCGCGAAACACACCCGTACCGAGGTTCCTCCTCGCTACTCTCGTCCTCTCTCTCACCGCATGCAGCGACTGCCAAGGTGAGGAGGTCGCTCCCCCTCTCGTCCCGGAGACCGCACATGAGGGCTCAGGGTTCGACCCTTTCGGCAACGCGCAAGCAGCGGTCGAGGTGGAAGAGGTTCCCGACCGACCGACGATCGTGCACGAGTCCCCACCGACCGCCGCAGACTTCGCTGTCTCGGCAGTCGAGGGACCGTGGGCCACCTTCCGTGGTGCCAGCGATCGTAGCGGCATCCGGGACGTTCGCTCGATCCGGGAGCCGAAGATTCTCTGGAGCATCCAAGTCGGAGTCCAAGGATATCCCAACACACCGATCGTCACATCAGAGGCGATCTATGTTGGGAGCCAGGGGCAGCGGCACAATCAGGACGATGAGGGCGACGGAGTTTACGCCATCAATCCCGACACGGGTGCGATCATCTGGCACGTCGTCACAACACATGACGCCGGCGGGATGTCTTTGCATGGCGATATGCTCGTCGTCGGCACCGACGGTCGCGAGATCATCGGCATCGATCGAAACACGGGAATCAAGCAATGGACGGTCGCGCAGGACTGCCAAATCTACCACGCGCCCACCATCCACAATGGCTACGCATATATCATTCGCGACGACGACGCGGCCTATATGCGCATCAACGTCGAGACCGGAGCGGTAGAGGGCTCGATGGATTGCCATCGCTCGGAGCGCGGCGCGCTGAGCGTCGACGAGACTCGCGTCTACCGCGCGGCCAATCGCGGCTCTAGTGCCTACGACGATCTAGGCCGTGCCTGGGATGCCGAGGCCGAGGCTGACCATCAGCCCCGGGGTCGTTGGTCCCCACCGCAGATCACAGAGACGATGATCATTGAGGCCGTGCATCGGTGGCCTTTCGAAGAGGCGAATGGGGTCAGCTATCGCCCGGCAGCCGTAGCTCGCTGGCAAGACAACGGCCAGGTCGCCTGGGTGATCGACGTGAACGACCTCGACCACGCCAATTCAGAACCACCCGTCCGAGACACACCATTCCTCCGCAATATGCCGCTGATCATCGGCGACCGACTGCTCTGGACTCCGAACAACGCAGACACCGTCGTGGCCTACGATCTGGTGACCGGTGATCGCGAAGAAGCTGCCTCGTTCCCTGACTGCCGAAACCGCCAGTTCGGCTCGATGGTCGGTACGACCGACATGGCCTACTACCCTCGGCACGACGGCGTTCTATACGGTATCTCGCCCGAACCGCTGTCACTCGAGTGGAGTCTCAGTCTGGGGCTGCACGGCGCGGTCGGATCTCGGACCGACACCCACTTCCCGGTTCAGGGGTCATGCAGCTCCGAGCCAGACGATGGCTCAGCGCTCTTCTCGACGCCCGCGATCGGCGAAGATGGACGTGTTTATGTCGGCTCGGGCGACGGCTGGCTCTATGCTATCGGCGACGAGAACTGGGAGTGACCTAGCTACTCAATGCTCGGCGATCGCGGGGGCTTCCTCCAGGTACTTGGGGACGCTACTCAGGGATGCTAACGGCCGCCGGCTGACCAGCAGCGGCCTGCACTTTCTCTCGTTATAGAGGTCCCCCACAAGGCGCTCACATAACAACAGACATGTAAGCGTTTACTGAACCGCCGTGCCCTTTCCGATCCGCACATCGTGTGGCACGTTAGAGGAACACATGGGATCAATGCTCAATCCTGGCGACAAGTTCGATAAATACACGTTGGTTCGGCCCTTAGGCGAAGGTGGCATGGGCATCGTGTGGGAAGCGACCAACCCCTTCGGCTTGCCGGTCGTTCTCAAGATGTTGCAGCCAGAAATGCGGGGGAATGCAGACATCATCGAGCGGTTCCGCCGTGAGGGCCGAATACAGTACACGCTGAAGCACCCTCACATCGTGCGCGTTACTGATATCGTCGAGAGTGATGACGGCCTCCCAGCCCTCGTCGTGGACTTCATGAGCGGCCGGGATCTAGAGCAGCGCCTCTTCTCAAACGGGCCGCTGACGATCGAAGAAACGATCGAGGTCTCAACGAAGGTGCTCGACGGCCTGCAGCTCGCTCACGAGCACGGGTTCTTCCACCGCGATCTGAAGCCCGCCAACATCTACCTAGAGAAGACCGAGCATGGCTTTGAGCCGCGCTTGATGGACTTCGGAATTGCGAAGATCGAGGCCGCTGCACAGCTCACGCGAGCCCAGGAGTTCTGCGGCACCCCAGCATACGCCAGTCCGGAACAGATCGCGTCCACGAAAGACGTCGATCACATGACCGACATTTACTCGTTCGGCGTAGTGATGTGGTCCATGTTCATGGGGCACGAGCCGTACAAGGAATTCAACGACGACCCGTATCGCGTTCTCGCGGCGGTGGTTCGCGAAGAATTGACCCCGCCTGACAACGCGCCTGACTGGCTCGCAAAGATCATCAAGAAGGCGACTCGCAAACCGAAGGAGGCGCGCTACCAGTCCGCTGCTGAGTTCCGAGATGCGATCGTCGCTGGGGCGAACCGCTCAGGGACCTACGCCGAGACAGTCTTGGACATCGGCGCTGCGATAAACAGCGAGGGCCGTGCTCTCGCGGCCACCGACACCGTGTTCTCGGTGTCCGAAGACCCCTTCGCCGATACGCACTCCGATATCGACATCGGCGGTGGGGGTGAGACCGCGTTCCAAGACGAAACCGAGCCCGCCCAAAGCGGGGCGGTGAAGGCTAAAGAACGTGCGTTGGCCTCGAAGGTCGAGCGCCAGCGCCAGGAGAACGCGCGCCGCGAGCTCGCCGAGATGACGGGCGCCGATGTGGACGCCAGTGAAGACCACATGCGAAACGCGTTTCGGTCTGGTGGCGAGTTCCAGTCCGCGAGCGGGATGGACTCCTCCGGAAAAGTGAGTGGTGCGAAGCCGCGCCCATCGATGCCTCCGCGCCGCAATGAGCCGTCCCCGCAGCAACCAAAAACCTCAGACGCCGAGTCTTCTCCGCGACTCGCGAGAGCGACCGCAAAGGAAAAAGCGCGGGCCAAAGAGGTGGAGCGCTCATTCTCTAACAAGCGAAAGCGCAGCAAGAAGCCGCTGATGATCGTGGCCTCCGTCCTGCTCATCGGCGGAGTTCTCGCCACGGTCGCCTACATCGTGATGAACGCTGCAACCACCGCAGCCAGCGGCTTCGTCCGAATCGAAGCGGGCTCGTTCATGATGGGCTCTCCGCTTGACGAAAACGGCCGAGGAAGAGACGAGGCGCAGCACAACGTTACGATCACGCGGCCGTTCGCGATGCAGATTCACGAGGTAACCCAGGCTCAGTGGCGCGAAGTCATGTATGCCGAGCCGGACGCGTTCACCGACTGTGGCGACTCTTGTCCAGCCGCCAAGATTACTTGGGTCGACGCCGCACGCTTCGCGAATCGACTCTCCGTCGAGGAAGGCGTTGAGCAATGCTACGAGGTCGATGGCAGCACCGTCGAGTGGCCTCGTGGTCTCGACTGCGCCGGCTTCCGCCTGCCTACCGAAGCCGAGTGGGAGTATGCCGCCCGCGGTGGCACCGACTCCGCTGTCTTCACTGGCGATCTGATGAACCTCGGGCGCGAGGTCCTCGACCCTCGGCTCACGCTGGTCGGATGGTATGCGTCGAACTCAGACGTCGACTACAACGACAGTGTCGAGTGTGGCTCGTGGGGCGAAGATCGCGACAAGTGTGGAGTTCAGCCAGCGCAGGGTCGGCGAGTGAATCCATGGGGACTCTACGACACGCATGGTAACCTCGCGGAGTGGACTTGGGACCGCTACGGCCCTTATCCGGGCGGCGACGTGACCGACCCACTAGGCGCCAGCTCCGGTAGTCAGCGCGTCGTTCGCGGCGGCAGCTGGCGCTCTACCTCGGAGAATTGCCGAGCGGCAGCGCGCGATAAGTCGCAGTCAGTTGCGCGGATGACGATCGGCCTCAGGTTGGCCCAGACTCTTCGGTAGAGCGGATGACGACCGGCCTCAGGTTTCCACAGACTCTTCGGTAGAGCGGCCCGACGCTACTAAACGCGCTTTCTCGCTAGTGCCCTTCGCCTTTCTCCGGTAGGCGCAGCACCATGTTCGATTGGAGCCATCCAACCATGCTCGCGCCGATGGAAGGCGTGACCCACCCGCTGCTGCGCTCAATCCTCGCGCGGCACGGCGGGATTGGAATTGTGTGCACCGAGTTCGTTCGAATCGCTGGCATTAAGGTCAGCGAGAAACATATGCGGAAGCAGGTGGAGAAGGTCCCCGGCTTACCCCTCTCCGTGCAGGTAATGGGCACACACGCCGAGCTGATGGCCGATGCGGCTGGGGCGATCGCGAATGCCGGTGCAGACGTCGTCGACATCAACCTCGGCTGCCCTTCCCCACGCGTCGTGAAGAAAGGTGCGGGCTCGGCGATGCTCAAGAATCCAGAGCTGCTCTTCGATGTGCTCGTCGCCATGCGCGAGCGAGTCCCCGGCTTGTTGAGCGCCAAGATCCGCGCCGGATTCGACGACGCCTCCAACGTCGTCAGCATCGCACAAACCGTGCAGCGCGCAGGAGCCGACTACATCGTTGTGCACCCCCGGCGACGCGAGGATTTCTACCAGGGCGTCGCGGACTGGCGCATCGTCAAAGTCCTCAAGCAGGAGCTCGATATCCCGGTCGTCGGCAACGGCGATGTTTGGTACGCGAGCGACGCGCAGCGCATGATCGACGAGACCGGCTGCGACGCCGTGATGATCGGCCGCCCGGTGATTCGCAATCCGTGGATCTTCCGACAGATCGGCGAGCTGGCGCGTGGCGAGCAGCCCTTCGCTCCTGACGGAAACGACGTCGTGGAATGGCTGCAGACCATCGTGACCGAGTACGAGGCGGTGTACGGCACGATCAAGCGCGGGCCACTCGGCAAGATCAAAGAGATGCTGACCTATATCGGCCGTGCCATCGACGATGATGCTGTGTTTCGCGGCGTCGCTCTGCGGGCAACGTCGCCAACGCATGTCGTGGAGATTGCGCGTGAGCACCTCGGGCATCTGCCGGCGGAGCGCATCGATATGCAGGCGACGCGGACGCTCGGTTTTGAGAAGAGCGGAAGCGCGGTGATTCAGGCGTAGAGATGCGTTGGTCGCCACTTCACCCGCCGGGTGAAGAGCATGGCCAAGGCAGGGGCGGCACAGTGTGCCGATCCCACCGTCGGCCTCGCTGATGCGGTCATATCCGCGAAGTAGACCGCTTCGCGAGTGCGGCACGCGGTGTGCCGCCGCACCGCCCATGCTTCCGTGGTGCGTGTGGAGGACGGTCGGCGTGGGGCGGGTCATCGGCCACGGGCGTGCGGCACAGGACGTTCCGGCGACCGATTTACGTGAGGCTCGGAGCCACACTCTCCCAGCGCTGACCTAGCTCGATCAACGCGTCGGACATCGCGTTCACCCCGATCCCGATCGAGCGCTCGTCGACATCGAAGCGCGGGGTGTGGATCATGTGCGTGATGCCACGCTCCTCGTTTCGTACCCCGAGGAAGAGGTAACAACCCGGGATGCGACGGCTGAAGGCCGCGAAGTCCTCAGCGCCCATTTGCGGCTGGAATTGCACGAAGCCAATATCGCTGTGTTTGGCGTTCACGACTTCGCCAACGAACTCTTCCAGCGCAGGGTGATTCGCCGTCAGGTGGGTGCCGCGAACAAACTGAAGCTCGGCGGTGCATCCGAACGCCAGCGCCGTCGATTCGACGACAATCTTGGCCTGCGCCATCGCCTTGTCGCGCACGGTCGGCTCGAGCGTGCGCAGCAAACCCTGGAGAGTCATTCGGTCTGGAATGATGTTGTAGGCGGTGCCCGACTGAGCTCGGCAAACGCTGAGCACGCAGGCCTCGCGCGCATCAATGATGCGCGACGGAATCTGCTGCAGCGCCTGAATGATCGCGGCACCGGCGAGGATCGGGTCGCGCCCCTCGTGCGGGTAGGCGCCGTGGGCCATGCCACCATGAATCGTGATGTCGAAGAGGTCGGAAGCGGCCCAGACTGGACCCCCAGTGAAGCCGATATTGCCCACTCCGAGCAGCGGCATCACGTGCAACGCGAACGCGGCATCGACGCCTTCGAGGACTCCCTCCTCGACCATCTTCTCGGCGCCAATCGACTGCCCTGGCGGCGGCGCGGCTTCTTCGGCGGGCTGAAAGACGAAGCGCACCTTCCCGTGGATTTCGCTCCGCCTCGCGACCAGCTCTCGGGCGACCCCGATGCCCATCGTCGTGTGCACATCGTGTCCGCAGGCGTGCATGACACCGGGATTCTGCGAGCCGTAGGAGTGTTCGAAGTCCTCCTCGATCGGCAGGGCGTCCATGTCTGCCCGATAGAGCAGCGTGGGGCCTTCGTGCTGTCCGACCAGGTCAGCGATCACTCCGTGACCGGCGACGTTTGTGCGCACTTCAAACGGGAGACCGCGCAGGTGGTCTTGCACAACGCCCGCCGTGCGCTTCTCGTCGTGCGAGAGCTCCGGGTGCATGTGCAAATCGCGGCGGATATCGATGAGCTCTTTGTCAGTCAGTCGCATGGCGGGCGGTCCATTCACAGAGGCGCGTGAGCGCGGTGGTGAGATCATCTTCTGCGGCCGAGACGCTCAGGCGCAAGTAGCCTTTGCCTGCGTCGCCGAAGGCGCGGCCGGGAATCGTAACGACTTTCGCCTCAAGCATCAGCCGCGTGGCGAGCTCCAGGTCGTCCGCATGGCCCGGCAGACGCATCCAAAGGTAGAACGCTCCGTCGCCAGCGACGTGCTCCCAGCCGGCAGCCACCAGAGCGTCGAGCGCGCGGCAGCGTTTGGCCGCCACAGATGCCTTCAGCTGCTCAGGAAAGGCGCGGCCTTCGGATGTTTCGAACGCGGCCCTGGCGGCCTCCTGGCAGAGCGTAGATGCCGAGGTGACAAGATGCTGGTGCAAGGCCACCAGAGGCGCCACGAGCGGCTCGGGCGCGATCATCCATCCCAGACGCCAGCCAGCGAGCGAGTGCGATTTGGAGAACCCATCGAGGACGATCGCCTCAGGGTTGTGAGCCAGCATGCTCGGATGCTCGGTGTCGATCTGCAGCGAGGAGTAGATCTCGTCGCTCACGACGACAACGCCGGCCTTCGCGCAGCCCTCACCGATCGCCTTCCACTCTTCGGGGGAAGCGCTCGCGCCTGTCGGATTCCCGGGGCTGCAAACGACCACCATTCGGGTCGCCGCTGTCACTTTCGCTCCGATGCCTGACCACGTCGGACGGAAGCGATCTGCGGCGCTCAAGTCGTAGGTCCGAATGGTGCCTCCAGCGAGCTTCGCCAGCGTCGCGTAAACAGGAAACGCCGGAGCCGGGACCAGGACCTCATCGCCGGGATCGATCAAACCAAACATCGAGAGCGCGATGCCCTCTTCGACGCCCGTCGTCACGATCACCCGCAACGGATCAACGCCGCGGCTCTCGGCGATCAAGCGCCGCAGCACCGGGTCACCGGCGTTAGGTCCATACACAGCCCGAGTCGCCGAGGCGGCACCAGCCAGCGCCGCGCGGATCACGTCCGGAACATCAACGTTGGCCATGCCTAGCCCGAGACTCACCGCATCCGACGGAGCGTCGGAGAGGAACCGGCGGAGCAAGGTCACGCCTAGTCCGTCGAGCCGGCGCGCGGTCCGAATCGGGTTCATCGCAAGTCGAGTTCCAACGCGGCCGAGGCCTCGGTCTTCTCATCGCGATACTTCACGATCATCGGTGCATAGAGGTGCAAGCCATGCTCCTTCGCAAACGCGTTCGAGGTGATCGGACGGCTCCCCGGTACAACGACGGCGCCGGCAGGAATCTCCAGCGGAGACTCCGCGGTGGCCCGATAGACCGTCTCCTTCACCAGGTCATAGACCGGCGTTGAGCGAGTAAGCACGACGCCCGCTCCGATGACCGCGCGCTCACGTACCAACGTGCCCTCGTAGATTCCCGTGCCACCACCAACGAGCACGTTGTCTTCAATGATGACCGGGCGCATGCCGATCGGCTCCAACACGCCGCCGATTTGTGCAGCAGCCGAGAGGTGCACGTTCTTCCCGATCTGCGCACAGCTTCCGACGAGCGCATGGGAGTCGACCATCGTGCCGTCGTCCACGTAGGCGCCCACGTTCACGTACATCGGCGGCATGCAGGTCACGCTCTTCCCAAGGTACGCGCCGCGACGAACAGACGAGCCACCAGGCACGATGCGAGTACCGCGCGCGGCGAAGTCCGGCCGCTGGATCGGATACGTGTCCTTATCGCCGAAAGCCAAGGCGCCGCCTTGGTCCATCGAGACGATGCGCCCTACCCGAAAGCCAACAAGGATGCCCTCTTTGACCTTCGAGTTGACCGACCACTCGCCATCAGCCGAGCGCGAAGCAGCTCGCAGCTCCCCGGCTTCGAGCGCGGTGAGAAACTGATCGATGGTCGCGAGAATCTCGTCCGTGGGCTCACGGACGCCGGAAACGTAGAGGTCGTGGATTTGCTCAAGCATGGACACGCGGGGAAAGGAGGTCTGCCGCCAGCCTAAAGCGCGGCCAGATCGTCAGCGCAAGGCCGATCGAGCCGGGAGCCCGCTTGCCGGGCGAGCCGAAGGCCAATCACGCCGGCGGAAGCCCGAAGGGGGCGCGCTACGCTCCTGCCAGGGTTTCTCTCAGCCCCGAAGAGCGCAGAATACTCCGCCCGACTGCGTCCACGATGACCTCGTCCAGTGCCAACACGGTCACATCTCGCCGCGCTCGCGTCACTGCGGTGTAGAGCAGTTCGCGGGTTCCGATCGGTGAGGGCTGCGCAGGTAAGACGACGATCACACCTCCGAACTCGGAGCCTTGGCTCTTGTGCACCGTCATCGCAAAACACGTCTCGTGGGGCGGCAGGCGAGCCGGCTGCAGGCTCCTCGGTGTGCCGTCCGCTCCAGCAAACCAAACGCGGATGGTCTCCGGGTCGGTGGGATCGGCCAACGCGATGCCCACATCCCCGTTGAAGAGCTCCACCTGGTAGTCGTTCTGGGTCACGATCACCGGGCGCCCCGGGTACCAAAGGTCGGTGACATAACCGAAGCGCGAGGAGCGCGGGATCAGCTGGCGATCGACCAGCAAACGCTCGATGGCCTCGCCGACATTCTCGACTCCGAAGCGTCCGCGACGATGTGCGCAGAGAACACGAAAATCGGTCAGCCGGCGCAACGCATCGTCGGGCTTCGTTGCTCGTAAGAGTTCCGCGTAACCCTGAGCAATCTCCTCGGCCACCGCTGCGATAGGCGACCCGCGCTCTGCTGGCGAGACACGCTGAACGACTGGGTCAGGCTCCGTATAAATCGGCAGCGGGTCAAAGAGTTCGGGGGCTGGAGGCAGTTCGGGCGGCGGAGACGGAATGACTAGCCGAGTCGGCAGCGCCGTGAGTGTCGCGGGGCCGTCTCCTGACTTGATCGCTTCTGCCAGCGCTCCGATCGGGCTCGAGGCCGTGAAGCGAAACCTATGGGTCAGTTCGACAGTCGACTCCGCGATGCGAGCCGTCGGCTCTTGGCCGGCTAGGCAGATGTCGCCAAAGATCGCTCCGGCTTCGACGCTGGCAAGCTGATCACGGTCGCCGAGGAAAATCAGGCGGGCATCCATCGGCACCGCATCAACGAGTTTGGCCATCAGCGCCAGGTCGATCATCGACGCCTCATCGACGAGAACGACATCCGCGTGCAGCGGATTGTCGACGTTGTGACGGAACGTGGTCGCCGAGAAAGCGCTCACGCCGAGCGCGCGGTGAATCGTCGAAGCCTCGCGTGGGATCGCGCTGAGTACGCTGGCGCCAACGTTCATAGCGCCATCGACGGCGCCCGCGATGGACTCGGCGAGTCGCTGCGCCGCTTTTCCTGTAGGCGCCAAGAGCGCAATGCGAAGGGTCTGACCATCGGTTTGTTGCTCCGCGATCAGGGCCATGATTCGAGCGACAGTCGTGGTCTTGCCGGTGCCTGGTCCTCCAGAGATGATCGCCAAGCGGCTCTCGACTGCAGCGCGTGCTGCGCGCGCCTGCTTCTCTTCGCGGGTCTTCGCGTCCGGGAAGAGCCTGCGAATGCCTTGCTCCAGCTGATCCTTATCGACGTCCTCGGCACGATGCGCAGTCCGTTTAAGCAGGCTGACGGCCAATTCCTGCTCGTACTGGAAGTAGCGCGTCAGGTAGAGACGACTGCCACGGAGCACCAGCGGTGTCGCGCGCGGTGTTGACGCCTCTGCGGTCACTTCGTGAACAAAGTCCGCGCCACGGAGCGCGCTGATCCACTCATCGACACCGGGCCAGTCGAACTCGAGCGGCGCTCCATCTTGGCCAACCGGCGGCCGGGAGACTACCCGTTCGAGATCCGCACAAACGTGGCCTAGTGCTACGGCACGCATCGCGATCGCGGCTCCGAACACTGCCAAATCGTCTGAGCCCGGGCAACGACGGGCGAGCATCTCACAGAAGTGTAACGACCCGGGTGTAAGCGCGCCGGATTCCTTCAGTGTCTGTACTCGGGCTGGCAATTCGACGCGACTCATCGGGACCCCTCATCAAGCGCTTGGTCGAGCGCTTTGACCAACGCGATCGGTGGCACATCGCGATAAACTCCGTACTCGCAACCCTCGTCCGGATGCATCCCACGGAGAAAGAGATAGTAGGCGCCGCCGAAGTCGGTCTCGTAGTTCCAGCCTGGAATCCGCCACCGTAGGAAGCGTCTGAGCGCCACTACGTAGAGGTGGTATTGCAGATGATAGAAACCGTGCAGCATCGCCGAGTTGAGCTGAGACGAATGGTAGGAGTCGACGGTCGGGCCAAGGTCGTTCGACTTGTAGTCGACGATGTACCACTTGCCGTCGTGCTCAAAGGTGAGGTCGACGAAGCCCTTGAGGAAGCCGGAGAACGGATCGAACTCCAATCGCTTCACCGCCTTAATAACCTCCGCGAGGTGTGGCCCACCGTGGGTCTCAAACGCCTTCGCCAAGCGATCGCGATTCACGAGGCTGCGTGCGCGAACGGGGAAGAGAAACTCCAGTTCGTCCAGTCGGGAAGCCCTGGTGACGTCGGCGAGCCGTAAACCGTTGACATCCATCGGTGTGAGCAGCGTCTGGTTGACCGACTCGACAATCGTATCCGTCAGCTCTTCTTCAAATCCATGGACGCTCAGCGCGGTCATGACGTGTCTGCGTGCGTCGTCTCCCTCGGAATCGACGAAGTCTACGTGCTCGAACACCTGGTGGATCATGCGCCCAAAGCGAGCGCCCGCCTCAACGTCTGCCAGCAGCACCTTTCTGCCCGAGCCGACTATCGACGACGGGATCGCGACATCCTGCCCGTGGTCGTGGCCATCCTCCGAGGGCGCACCCTCCTTGGCTCCTGCGACCAGTCCTGAATAGCTGGTGACCTTCCAGGCGCGTTCCAGCACACGATTGGTTCGCTTCACCTCAAGACGAACATCCCGGGCCGCCTCGACCTCGAGTGAAATCCGAACGTCCGGACGAAGAGACTTCACGTCCAACGCGCCCGATGTCTTCTCGGAGATGCCCTTGAGCAGAGCAAACTGCTCGCCTTCCGACATATCGCGTATGCGCCCTGCCAACGCGTCACGCGTTTCGCCTGCCTCGCTGAAGAGGAGCCAGCCCAAAGCGGAGCGATCGCTCTTCCACCCGCTTGGGTCCCAGATGACAACGCAGCGGTCTTTGGCTCGCGTCAGCGCCACGTAGAGGAGGCGCATCGCCTCGCCAAAGTTCTCGTGTTCCGCTTGTTCGAGAATGTCTGGATCTGCCTGGTCGGACTTCGCCGCGAGGGCGAGCTTGAGCCGGCGATTGTCGGCGGCATCGTGGAAACGCAGGCGCTTCTTTTCGTTCTGAAAGAGGTCGACCGGACCACTGAGGAACGGGCAGTAGACAATCGGAAACTCGAGCCCCTTGCTCTTGTGGATCGTCGTCACCTTCACCGCGTCGGCATCACTCTCCATCCTCAGCTGACTGGCCTCGGAGTCGCCACCGTCGACTCGTCGAGCGGCCAGCCAACGCACCAGTCCAGCCGGCGACATTCGCTCCTTCGACTCTGCGTCATGCAAGAGCTCGGCGAGGTGCAGCAGGTTGGTCATTCGCCGCTCGCCATCCTGCCGGCGTAGAATCTGGCCGGGCGGGGAGACCGGATGGTCCGGGTCCTTCAGCTTCGACTTATGAGCCAGCACGGCGCGGAATGCGTGGATAAACCCGCGCCGACGCCAGAGGTCTCTCCACTCGCGGAAACTCTCACTGACCGAGTCCCACTGTGCTTCCTTGCCATCGAGTCGCAGCAGGTCGTCTCCGGTAAGGCCGAGAATACCGGTGGTCAGTGCAGCGCGAATTGCCGCAAGCCGATTCGGCTCCACAAGCGCTTGCAGCACCAACTGCATTTCATGTGCCTGCTCCGACCGGAAGACACTGCTCCCGTCCTGAATGACACACGGGACCCCGCGAGACTGAAGGGCCCGTTGGATCCACAAGCCCTGCTTGTTCGAACGAACAAGCACGGCGATATCGCCAGGCGCGACATCCTTCGACTTGTCATCCGACTCTTCAAACGTGGCTCCCGAACGGAGCAGCATGACGATCTGAGCCGCCACACAGTCCGCGATCGGAGGGAAGCGCCTGTCGCGCCCAAAGCGGTCCGCCTCACCTGCGATTGTCGCAGGCCGAACAAAGACTGCGAATGGCGCTGGATCACGACCAAAAACCCGGAACGTCGACTTGGCGTCTGGCGGCGTATCGACGGGATTGAACTCGATCTCGCTCAGGCCAAACGGGTTCTCGCAGCGGTCGAAGAGCGTGTTGACCGCGCTGACCAGCTTGGGTGCCGAACGGTGATTTCTGGGCAGCGTGCGCTTGGTCTCCGCCGCTTTCGCTGCCCCGATGTACGCAAAGATGTCCGCGCCACGGAACGCGTAAATCGCCTGCTTCGGGTCACCGATCAGGAAGAGCCTCCCTTGCGACGCTACCTCTTCGCTCTTGCGACCGAAGATCTTGGAGAAGATACGGTACTGGACTGGGTCTGTGTCCTGAAATTCGTCGATGAGTGCGACGTCATATTTGGCGCGAACGGCCGCCTCCAAGCGCGGCCCGCCGTCGCTGAGAAGTGCGTTGTCGAGTTGGTTAAGCAGGTCATCGAACGACTGGACCTGCGCTCGAGCTTTTCGGCGCGGAACCTCGGTGCGAACGAACTCAACGAGCAGGCGCTCAAACTCCAGCAGGCGTTGATCGTGGGACTCGGTAATCCGGTCCCAGATTTCGAACAACTCCTGGACCAAACCGAAGAATGGATGCTCCGGCGGGACGTGGTTCGAATTCACACGAGCTTTCAGAATCGACGCGCTAAACTTCTCCATGTCCTTCGGCAGTTTCGCCATCTGGAAGGCGTCACCGGCGAAGAAGGACGCGGTCGCCACCGCTTGTTTGACGATCTGGTCCTCGCGGTAGGAGCCTTTGCTGATCCGTCCTGCGAGCGCTGCGTTCCGAATGATCTGAACGACCTGCTCTGACTCATCGACCCAGTAGCTGCGCGCGGCGAGATACGTCTGCTCCCAAAGATCAAAGTCCGGCGCCTCGAACACCGGCGGATTCTCCGGCAGAATCGGCATGCTGGGATCCGCCAACACCAATCGTGCCAGTGGAATCAGACTCTCGGGCGTGATGTCGTGCTTCTCCAAGTAACGCAGGAACGGCCGATCCCCCGCGTGCTGCCGGTTGACCCAAAAGTCTGCGACGGCCTCCGCAATCAAGTCGTTTGGGTCGCCGATGAGCTCGTTCTCGAAGACCAAGCCGCTCTCGAATGCGTTCTCCCTCAGGGTGCGCTGGCAGAACCCGTGGATCGTCGAAATCTGCGCCTTGTCGAAGCCCGTAATGGCGAGTGTCAGCGAGCGTCTCGCCTGCTCGACGAACTTCTCTCCACGCAGCGCGTCGCACGCGAGCTCGATCTCTTGGTCGCCTTCTTGGAACGGGATCACTCCCCGGTTCGCCAAAATCTGCGCGAACACCTCGTCCTCGGTCGGGCGCTCGGGCAGCGCATCCAGCGCGTGCAGCGCATCCCGCAACCGAGAGCGAATCCGGGACTGAAGCTCGGCTGTCGCCGCTTCCGTGAACGTGACGACCAGGATGCGCTCGATGTCGATCGCCTCCTCAACCACCAAACGAAGCACCAACGCGGTGATCGTGTAGGTCTTACCGGTGCCAGCGCTTGCCTCAATGAGCGTGATGCCGGGCGCCAGCGTCTCGAGGCTTTTGAAGTGCTGAGTACTCATCGTTCTCGGTACTCCAGCATTGGGGCGAACACTGTCTGCGCCAGCGCTGAGAAGGTCAGTTCAGGCTTCGATGGTAACGCTCCGAGCACGTCATATGATGCCCCCACGCGATCCAGCTCAAATGGTGGTGTGCCATCTAAGAGGACCTTCGCGTACGGCTTCTCCTTCTGCCCAGGAATGGGTCCTGAGCCACCCCATGACCGGTGCACCTCGCGCCAGCGGTCTTTGCGGGAGTTCACGTTCTCCTGCCAGATTAAGCCGAGCACAGGGAAGAGCAGCAGCGGCTCCCGCATCCCTTCCTTCCAGAGGTTCAGCAGCGCCGCGAGATGAACCTCGGCGTCAGGCACGGCTCGATAGCGGGTCACCTCCACATCCAGCCCCGCAGATCCGTATCGACTGCCGGCGCTGTGGCGCGACGGGCGACCGATGAGCACCGACTCACGATGGGATCCAGTTGCGCAGAGGATCAGGTGTCGAATCCAAACATCGATCTCGTGATCTCCCCGAACTCGGCTGTACTGGTGCTTGACCAACCGGCCACCAAAGAGGCCGCGGATTCGTCCCACAATCGTGGTCCCGTCGATCTCAAGCTCGACTGCACGGAATTCCGGCTCCTCGACTACGCGCACTTCGTTGAGCGCTCTCTCCAATGGGCCTACCGAGGCCACCAAAGAGTCGTATTTGGTCCCACCTGGCTCGCCGAGCGGCAGTGCACCCTCGCCCCTAGTGGCGCTGAAGCTCTCTTCCAGGTCTTGCCCGCCTGCGGCGCGATCCAGCAAACGGCCGGCCAGGATGGAGCTCTGCAAGCGGTCGAGCACGATCGGCTCTCGCTCCAAGAGCGCCACATTCTTCTCGTTGAGGTAGACGCCCAGTCGAGTGTTGAAGAAGTAGCGGACGGGGTCGCGGAAGAAGCGCACAAGTTCATGCACGGCGATGGTGTCGGGCACCTCGCTCGGCTCACTCCGCTGTGAGAGGAACGGGCTACGTTCCGTACGAGGCTCGCGCAGCGACTCCGCGCCCGAATGAAACTCGTGCGCGTACGTAAAGTGCTGTGGGTGGTCGCTACGGAAGTAGACCTCGGAGAAAGGCTGCAAACCGTGTCGCGTCACAAAGCTCTCCGCCGTGACCTTCTCTTTTCGGACCTCGAAGCTCTCCACGCATGTATCGAGCAGCTCACTGATCACGACCGATGGTGGCAGCGGTGAGTTGTCCTTCACGCTCTGGCCTGTGTACGTGATCAGCAAGCGATCTCGGGCCGAGAGCAGCGCCTCAAGGAAGAGGTAGCGATCGTCATCGCGGCTGCTGCGGTCCCCAACTTTCGGGTCCTGCGCCACGAGGTCGAATCCGAGACGCGTGCCCGCACGGGGGAAGGAGCGTTCGTCCATTCCGAGCATGCAAACCACGCGGAACGGGATCGCCCGCATCGGCAGCATCTCGCAGAACGTGACTGAACCTGTGAGGAATCCGTAAGCCGAGCGGCCTTCGGTGAGCGCTGCACGCATGAGGTTGCGCATCGCGACCAGCGGCAGTTTTGAATCATAGCCGACCGACTCGGCCTCGTCGGCGGCCTCGGTCAGGATACGGCGAATTTGCTCGTGCGACCAAGCGACGTCGTCGTCGTTGTTTACCAACTGCTCAAGTAGCGCGCTCAGCTCGTCCCGCCACTCGTTGAGCGCTCGGGCGTCTTGCAGCCGCTCCTTGAAGTCGAAGAGTGTTTGGCAGAACTCAGCAAACCTTCCAGCAAGCTCGGCTGAGCTCCCTTCGATGTCATCGAAGGGGAGGACATCTGCGAACACGCGCAGGCCATCGCCGCGCATTGCTGCACCAAGCAGAAGGCGGTCCAGCCCGAAGCGCCACGTGTTCTCTTCGTAAGGCGGCTGATCGTGCTCGGCGCGGTGTTCGGCGTCGATTCCCCAGCGGATTCCTACGTCTGCGATCCAGCCGGCGATCGTTGGCAAGTCGTCCGCAGAGATGCCAAACTGGCGATGCACTCCGGAGATCGAGAGCAGGTCCATCACGCTCGCCGCACCGAAGCGTGAATCGACTAAGTCGAGAGCAGCGAGGAAGGCTTCAGCGACCGGGGAGTCTCGGCGGATGCTGCGGTCCGCGATTCGGAATGGCACGTTCCGCACGTCATCTCGCGAGCGCGCGAAGACAGCCTCGACGAGCGGGCCGTAGCGCTCAAGATCTGGGGACATCACGATAACATCCGCCGGTCCGAGCGATGTGTCGCGCCGGAAGAGATCGAGCAATTGGTCGTGCAGCACTTCGACCTGCCGCATTGGGCTGTGGCAGGCGTGGATCGCGACCGTTCGATCGTCCGGGTGGAGATCAAAGGGCGCCTCATCGGCCCCCCGATGACGCAGGTTGAGGATATCGGACTGAAGAACCTGGAGCGCCGATTCCCTCGCCGGGAAGAGCATGTCGGTTTGCCAATCGCCGCTGACGCGGAGATCCGTCTGCATCGTATCGACGTAGTCCTCGGTGAAAGAGATCACCTCGAGGTCGGTCCCGTAGAGCAACGACTGGAAGTCTCGCCCGAGCCTTCCCAACGATGCGAGGAGCGGGGATCCGACCGTCAGGTGTTGGTCTTCCACCGCGCCGCGACGAGCCGCGCGTGCGAGCGCCGCCTTGTCGCGAATGTCGCCGAAGAACTCCCGGGATGGCGAGATAACAAAGAGGTGAACCTCAGTGTGTTTGGCCAACTCTCCGAGGATCTCAAGCTGTAGAGGTGGCAAGCTCGACACGCCGAAGAGGCAGATTCTACCTGGGAGAATGCCGCTCATGTCCGCAGCATCTTCAAGGACGACAGGCGCCGTTTCGGCCGGAGCTGGAGCGCCGAAGAGCGAGAGCTGCCCGAGCCCATCGTCTACGGCAACTAAAGGGGCCGCAGCCTCCGGGGAGTCCCCGACACTCCTCAGCCGGGTGCGAAACGCGTCCGCTAGCTCGACGATATTGGGTGCACCGATGCGGCTCCGCACGCCAACCCAGAGCCGCGCCTGCCAGCGCTCATTCGTGCCAGCCGCATCGCCGATGCGCCCTTCCTGCCAGCGCGTGATCATCTGGGGTCGGTAATAAAGGTACCCGGCAAAGACGCTGGCGATTCGCGTAGAGAGTTGCAGCGCTTTGAGCGGATCGGCCTTGCCATCGGCGCCGACCAGATAGCGCCGAACCCGCATGAAGTCTTCGTGCTCGATAAGCTCTCGAAGCTCGGCCAAGACCGCCCACCGAATCCGCGTCCGCGTCCAACGAACGGCGTCATCGTCGCGATCTGGCAGCGCTGCGTCGAAGAGCTCTGGCAGGTAGCGATTCGGGAATGGGAAGTTGATGTGCGCACAGATTCCGAGCTGCTGGGAGAGCCGCTGGCGCAACCAGGTTCCCATACCCGGACTATGCACCATCACGACTTCCGGCTCAAACGGACCCCCGGAAGGCCGCCGTAGAACCTCGGCAAGACGGGCCACCAAGTGCTCGGCTCGATTGCTGGTATGAAGATGCATAGCGCGAGCTTAGCTCGGCTCGTGCGAGGTGAGTAGAGTGCTCCGTCGCCCCGCTCCTATGCCCGGCCACGTTATAGGGGCAGTTTCACCATCTCCGACGCATCGGTGCGGTCGCCGGCGATGGGTCCCTTGCCGCTGATGTGTGCCCAAGCCCAGCCCCGACAAAGGCCCGCTCGATTGCGCTAGACACTCCTCCCCGTCAGTGGCACCCAGCTGCGAGTTCTCGCAAACGTCGTCGGATATTCCGGGACGGGGCAGGCGCGAGAGTCATTACCTACTCAAAAGAGATCTCCATGATCGATCGAATCGTCGCTATTCTCCTGTCTTGCCTCATCCTGATCCCCGCCGCGGCGGCCAGCGCCGAGGATGAACCCGCCGCGGAGGTTAGCGCAGACGAGGAGCGCAACCTCCCGGATGAGTCCTGGTATGTCGTCCAGGGGCGCGCTGCCGAGGTTTGCGAAGGCACATGCGCAGACGGAGACGGGTCGCACGGCCAACTAGAAACAGTCGACGGGCAGTGCTCTTGTAGCGTCGAGGCGGAGTTCGAGTCCGTCGAGGAGACGGCGCGGAACGACCGGCAGGCAGCTCAGAGCCGTTGTACTCAGGGCGGTTGCAACACCGCCTGCGCGCCGAATCAGTGCGTCGGATATCGAGAGACAAGCACCGGGTGCCGATACTCGTGCCTCCTGAACACGACGACAGACGTGGAGCGCACTCCAGTCGTCCGGTAGCTGCCCCGATCCTGGATCATGTGTATCGGGGAGCGGTCGGCGTACACCGAACGATCCCCCGATGACCATTCAATCCTTGACAACCTAGGCGGTTACAGTAGTTTCCGCCGCCCCATCGCTTAGCAAATCAAGAGTTATGAAGCGTACATTCCAGCCAAGTAATACTCGTCGTCGTCGTAAGCACGGATTCCGTAAGCGTATGTCCACGCCCGGTGGCCGTAACGTCATCAAGCGTCGCCGCGCAAAGGGCCGTACTAGCCTCGCGACTGCGATCCCGAAGAAGTAGCGGGACCGTGCCCGAAGGCACGGCACTAAGTGCAAACACCGGCGTTGCCTTGAGCAATTGCCGTTTCCGGAAAGTGGATCGAATTATCCGCCGACCGGATTTCGTGCGTATTCAACGGACGGGTCTACGGTACAAGACTGGCCGAATGACGGTTACGTGGCTACCTGCAGCTACGGACCGCACTCGGCTCGGTGTCACCGTGTCGAAGAAGGTTGGCAATTCGCCGATCCGATCGCTCGTTAAACGTTGGATTCGCGAAGTGTTTCGTACTCATAAAGATCGCTGGCCAGAGATGGTCGATTTCGTCGTGATCGCCCGTCCCTCCGTGGTCAGGGGCGGTTTAGACGGGGTCCGGAAGGACATGCTGCGTTGGGCGGATAAGCTCGCGAGGGCAAAACCTCCTGCGGACGAGCAATGAAGCAGGTTGCACTAGGGCTCATCTCTCTGTACCAGAGCGCGGTTTCACCGATGCTTCCGCCCGCCTGCCGGTTCCAGCCGACATGTTCAGAGTACACGAAGACAGCGATTGAAACCCATGGGCTCGCGAAGGGCTCGTGGCTTGGCACCAAGCGTATTTGCCGGTGTAACCCGTTTTGCGACGGTGGGTACGATCCCGTACCCGGAACAACAAACGAGCTTCCAGAGCTTCCCCAGAGCGAGCACTCATGAGCGGGTTTCTGAACCAGCAGAACAACCAAGGCCAAACCAAGAACCTCTTCTTGGCTACCTTGCTCATGTTCGCCATCGTGTTCGTTTACACATCGTTCGTCACGCCTCCTCCCGCACGGGTCGCCCCAGCGGCGGCTGATGGCTCTGGAGAAGAAGAGGTTGCCGACGGCACGTCGGGCGAGACCTCCCAAGATGGCTCGGGCGACGCGGCCGAGCCGGCGACCGTAATAGAAGTCGTCAACGACGTTCCCGAGCTGCCGCCAA
>JBLHWZ010000047.1:0-26579 GCA_047629415.1 Bradymonadia bacterium
ATCCGCCGACGACAACAAAGGTCAATTAGGGCAGTGGATCGGTGCAGCTATGGCGGGTGTGAAGACCCCCGCATGACCACCCGAATCTACGCGCTGCGGCGTGCGTCACCCATCGAAGTCCAAAAAGGTAACCGACCGGAGCCTCGCCGCGGCTAACTCCGCGGTTCAGGCTCCGGCCGGTATCCCGTCCGTCGCGTTGAACTGGTACTGACGCGGCTTACGTTGGACTAATTCAACCCCACTATTGTTTTTCGTCATGAAGGCCACCCTCGCTTGCCCCCGGCGTATGCCTAGATGGCGAGGCGGCATTCACAGCCCCTAGCCCCAATCGCGACACCGTCTTACACTCCATCTCCGTTAGCCGGCACCTCGGACCAAATCTTTGCGACGCATTCTCGACATCCTTCAAGACTTCCGCGGACGCAGTGTTCAGCGGGCGAGTCTCGAAGGGTTCGTGAGCGCTCTGCTAGTGGCAATCGCCTCGGTCCTGCTGGCCACAGTGGTGCTCGTCTTCGTTGAATCTTCTCAGATCAGAAGGGTCGCGCTGGCGCTTATCGTCAGTGTTCCAAGCGCGGTTCTCCTCCGGCATATCGTCCGCGGCTACCGCCAGTTTCCCGACAACTACGCAGCTGCAGCCTACCTCGAAGACGCAATCCCTGCGCTGAGGACGGACGTTCGAACCGCCCTGGATTTTGCGCAGGTCGACTCGCCCGAAGACCCGATCGCCGCGTCGATGCGCGCCGCCCAACTCGTTCGAGTCGAACGGGCATTGCATCAGGCGAAGTCCAGTATCCCGGCGGCCGTGCCGCAACGCCCGTTGAAGCGGCGGGGTATCGTGCTAGCTGGGCTCCTGACGCTGATCACCGCCGGGGCGCTCGCTTCAGCGCCGTTTGGTGAAGGGTTGCACGCGCTCGCGTTCGGATACCCGGCCGCTGCGGCTGACTCTCCGACGCAGCAAAACACGCGTCCGATCGTCTCGACGATCGACATTGAGATCGAGCATCCGCAACACACTGGCATGCGCGCGACTCGTGCCTTCGGCGTGACACGCGACATTCGGGCGATGGTGGGGTCGACGGTCACTCTCGAAGCACGCGCCCTCACGCCGGTGAAGGATGCCGTGCTGGTCATCGAGGGCGAGGAGTCGCAGCGGGTTCAACTGCGAGTAGAGGGTCTTCGAATCGGTGGCCGTTTTCAGGTGACTGAGGCAGCGACGTATCGTTTTGAGGTCGTCGAGGTCTCGAACGAGCGCCTGATCGACCCGGTGACGCGACGAATCATCATTATCCCGGACAATCCGCCGAGCATCGATCTGTCTGAGCCAGTCTCGGACCTCGAGGTGACTCCGGACCAAATCGTGAATCTGCAATACTTGGCGCGTGATGATTTCGGTATCTCCGAGCTCAGCCTCGCTTGGCACTTCGCCGGTCATCCAGAGAGCCTCCGGGTCGAGCCGCTTCAGTCCGGTCTGAGCACGCCGCGTTTCGAGGAGCATATTCCCTTCGACCTCTCGCCAATGCGGCTCCAACCGGGCGACGAGGTGGTCGTCTTCATCCAAGCGACCGACAACAACGACGTATCGGAGCCCGGTGTTGGAGTTTCACGCAGCATTACACTCCGCGTCGCCTCGCCCGACGACCGGAACTTTGAGGTCTTGCGACTGAAGGAGGAACTCTTTGAGTCGTTGCTCCGTCAGCTGGGCGGTACTCTTGCGGCGGGAGTGACCGAGACCGCGCTGACCGACGCTCGCGAGTTCGTGCACCGACCTGCTCAGTTGGTTGGCACCGAGCGTTCCGCGGCGTTGCGAGCTGCGAAGGAGACCCACGTTGGCTGGTTGCCGACAGCGGAAATCTACGAGACGCTGCTCGAGCTGATGCGGGCGGATGAACTGACGCTCTCCGGTGACCTCGACATGCTGGAGGCGGCCTATTCGCGTCTCTACCCAGCAGTGCTCGACCAAGGGCGTCAGCTGGACAAAATCACGAGCCACGCGCTCGCCGACGGCATCCCGGACCTACTCTTCGCACAGGTCTCCCTGGCAGTGGGCGATACGGTCGATGTGACGGAGAGGACAGTTCTGGTGCTGCAGGACCTCGTCGCGACTCACAAAGCCGACAATGTACAGCGCGCGATGGAAGAGCTGGAAGAGACTCGCGCCGAGCTGCGCACACTCATTGAGGCGTTCCGCGATGCGCCAACCGAAGAGCTGCGCGAAGAGATCATGCGGGAATTACAGCGACTTCAGACACGAATGCAGGAGCTCCTGCAGCAGCTGGCCTCGCAGGTCGAGCAGTTGCCAACGGACCACTTGAACGCAGACGCCATCGATCAGAGCGAGCTTTCGGAGAACCTCAGCGAGATGACCTCAGCGATGGATCAGCTCGGTGAGATGCTCGCGAACAATGACGCTGAGGGAGCCTTGGAATTCCTCGACCAGCTAGAAGCGCAGCTCAACGCTGTCGAACAGGAGCTATCGCCGCTCGGCGAGGCCCGGCCGGACACATTGAGTGAGTTCGACCAGGAGATGGGCGCCATGATGGATGAACTCAACAATCTCGCTGAGATGGAGTCCACCCTCGAGGAGCAAACACAGGAGCTCTTCGACGGTATGTTGGAAGAGCGCGCAGAGCAGATCTCCGACGAGAGTAATCGCGTCATGCGGGAAGCACTCGCGTTGGTCGAGAGAGAGTTACGGCAGTACAACGAGTTGTCGAAGGAGAGGTTGAGCGAGGACACCCAGCGGGTCATGAACGACGTGCAGACAGGCATGGAGAGGCTTCGCGACCGTCTCGAACAGGGCGACGCGACCGGGGCAGAAACCTCCGCGACACGGTTGCTATCACAGCTCTCTGACTCCCGATGGGAGTTACGTCGTGACGAGGCGCTCTTGGTGCGGGCCCCTGAGGGGCAGCGAGACGCTGAGCGGGCGCAGCGCGCGAGTCGAGGGGCCGAGGCTACCGTTCGAGACGTACGCCAGAGCATGCGAGACCTCATGGAGATGGCGCAGCCGGAGGCCAACCAAGCGCAGCAGGCCGCCATGCAACAGCTGGGGCAGCAGCAGGGTGAGGTCCGCGAGCGTATGGGCGAGCTCTCCCAGCAGATGCAACGTATGGGCGAACGTTTCCCTGCGCTCGATGAGCAGGTCCAGCCGACTCTTCAGCAGATCTCTGAATCGATGCAGCAGGCGCAAGACAACCTGGAATCGGGCCGGCCGCGTCCGGCGCTTCAGGGAGAACAGCGCGCGCTCGAGGGAATGCAGCAGATGCGCCAGCAAATGCAGCAAATGACTCAGCAACAGCGTCAACGAGATCAGCGCAACGGACGAGAGAGTCCAGACAATGAGGTGGAGGTTCCTGAGGATGGGCGCTCCGACCGTGAAGGCTTCCGACAACACGTCATCGAGTCGATGCGCGAAGACTCGCTTGAGGCCTACGAGGATGAAATTCGCCAGTACTATGAGTCGCTCCTTGAGTAGAATGAACACCAATAAACGCGAGGTGGAAAGTGGATGCGCAGCACCGCGGACGCGCGGTCGGGGGCTTCTTGGGGCATTCCCCTCGGCCGGAACCTCGGCTTTGGCCACGGTGCTCTTTGCGCTGTTCATGATCCGTGTCCCCGCCCACGCGCAGGCTGATCCTTGGGAGGTCGCCGCCCAGATCAACGCTTCGATAGAACTGATGGACTACGGCACGGCCGACGAGCTGTTGAACTCCATTGAGGCGTCCCACCCAGGGCACGCATCGGGGCTCTTCATGCGCGGTAAGTACCTCTTTCATATGGGAGACTACGACGAGTCGCTGGTGCTTCTGAATGGCGCGCTTGAGCTAGCGCCCGGCGCCGGGGCCATCGTCACGCTGCGCGACCTCGTGGCGGAGACCCGAGATGTTGTCGCCGGCTACGAAACGTATACGACCACCGATGGGCTCTTCGAGATCCGCTATGACGCGAGCCGTGATGCGGTGTTGATTCCCTGGGCGGAGGAGACCCTCGAGGCCGCGTACTACGAGATCGGGTATGACGTTGGCTACTGGCCCGAGCCGCCGGTCCGGGTCGAGATCTACCCCGAGTCGCGGACCCTCGCTCGGGTTTCCTCACTGACTGAAGAAGCCATCGAAGGCTCCGGCACAATCGCGCTCTGCAAGTACAACAAACTCATGTTCACCTCGCCGCGTGCGACGCTGCGCGGATATGGGTGGCGAACGACGCTCTCGCACGAATATGTTCACTACGTTGTTGGGCACCACGTGCATGCGGACGTCCCGATTTGGATGCACGAGGCGTTGGCGAAGTACCTAGAGGAGCGCTGGACCGGTACGCGTGATCTGCAGATGACACCGCACCGTGAGGAGCTGCTGTCTGAGCGGATCGAAGCCAACAACCTGATCACGTTCGAGCAGATGCACCCGTCAATGGCCTACCTGCCGACGCCCGAAGACGCCTCGACTGCTTACGCCGAGGTGTTCACGGTGATGGAGTATATGGTGAGCCGTCGTGGCACTTCTGTCATTCGGGAGATGCTCGGGCACATCAAGGACGGCTCTGATGTCATCGCTGCCATCGAACTCACCGTCGGTGAGGATTTTGCCGACTTCGAGGATAACTGGACCGCCTACATGCGGGGCCGACCGAGAGTGGAGATACCGGGCGACTTTGAGGACGAGATCCAACTGATGCCGGAGTCCGGGGAGGACGCTGGCGTGGACCGGCTGGCAGGCGTCGAGTCGGTTGAGGCGCAAGATTACCTCAAGCTTGGGGAGCTGCTGCGAGCACGCTCTATGGTGGCTGCTGCGGTCGTCGAATATCAGAAAGCCGAACTTCTTTTGGGCTCTGCGAACCCGATTCTACAGAACGCGTTGGCGCGGGCGCTGCTCGATCTCGGACGGGGCGACGAGGCGCTCGATGCGGTGGCCGAGGTCGTGGGTTGGCACCCCAGCTTCTACCCGTCGCACTTGCATCAGGGAGAAGCGCTTTCACTGCTTGGCCGACACGAAGAAGCGCGGGATTCTTTGGTCGCCGCTGGGGGTATTAATCCCTTCGACCCTGCAGTACACACGCTACTTTCGTCGGTATATCAGGCGCTTGGCGAGGCCGAGTTGGCCGCACAACATCACGAATTCGCGAGACTTGTTCAATGAACCAACCCAATCACGACGCTGCTCGAATGCTGGAAAAAGCGGCGCACGCACGTGCCGCCATTACCGAGCAAATCGGCAAGCGCGTCTTCGGGCAGGAAGAGGTCGTTGAGTACCTGTTGATCGCGCTCTTCTGCCGCGCGCACATTCTGATGATGGGCGTCCCGGGTCTGGCGAAGACCCTCTTGATTTCGACACTCTCCGAGGCGCTCGGCGTGCGCTTCAATCGCATTCAGTTCACGCCCGACCTGATGCCCTCGGACATCACCGGGACCGACATTCTGGAGGACGACCCCGAGACCGGACATCGGCGTTTCAAGTTCGTGCCAGGACCCATCTTCACCAACCTTCTGCTGGCCGACGAGATCAACCGGACGCCACCAAAGACGCAGGCCGCGTTGCTGCAGGCGATGCAGGAACGACAGGTGACGGTCGGCGGCCGAACGTATCTCCTCAAGCCGCCGTTCCAGGTCTTCGCGACTCAGAACCCGATCGAGCAAGAGGGCACCTATCCCTTGCCCGAGGCGCAGCTCGACCGATTCATGTTCCATGTCACCGTCGGGTATCCGAGTTTAGAGAACGAGATGAAGATCGCGTCGCTGACCACGACGACACCGAAGGAGACGGTCACTTCGGCGCTCTCGCCGGAGGAGATTCTGGAGCTTCAGGAACTCGTCCTCAGGGCCGAAGTAGGGGAGTCCGTCGTGCGCCACGCGGTCAACTTGGTCCGCTCCAGTCGTCCCGAAGACCCGACCGCGATCAGCGAAGTGAAGCAGTTCGTCAACTTCGGTGCCGGCCCGCGCGCGACTCAGTACTTGGTACTAGGGGCCAAGGCTCGTGCCATTCTGAATGGCTACGAAGCAGCCAGTATCGCTGATGTGAACGCCGTTGCCCCCGCCGTCCTTCGCCACCGCATCCTCGTGAACTTCCACGCCGAAGCCGAGGGCGTCACGCCCGACGCAATCGTCGAGGCTCTGATCGCGCGCGCCGGCAGGTGAGCGCTCCTCCCGGAGCCACCAGGAAATTCCTGGATCCTCGCAAGCTTGAGGCGCTCGGCTCCACGCAGCTGAGGGCGCGCTCTGTCGTAGAGGGCATCTTAGCCGGCATGCATCGCAACCCGCATCGTGGGTCCAGCGTCGAGTTCGCTGAGTACAAAGAATATGCGCCGGGTGATGACATCCGACACATCGACTGGCGCGCCTACGGCCGAATTGACCGCTACTACGTCAAGCAATTCGAGGACGAGACCAACGTCCGCGCCTACATGCTGCTCGATTCATCCGGCAGCATGTCGTTCTCGTTTGAGGCGGCCCCCACCAAGCTGCTTTACGCGTCCACGCTGCTGGCGTCCTTGGCCCATGTACTGCTTAAGCAGGGGGACGCGCCGGGTCTGCTGACCTTCGACGATCGGCCGCGTAACTGGCTGCCGCCGTCGTCCAGCCGGAAGCAGCTGAGCGATATATGCACGGTTTTAGATACGGCTCCTGGGACAGGTCGAACCTCGATCGAGCGCGCGCTTTCGAGGGTCGCTGAGCGAGTGTTCGCGCGCTCTTTAGTCGTCCTGACGAGCGACTTCCTCGAGACTGGCGAGGACGTGCTGACGCTCGCGCAGGTTCTGCGCCGCCGAGGCATGGAGGTCGTGCTCTTCCATGTGCTTGACCGTGCCGAATGGACCCTGCCTTTTGAGGGGCTGACCTTCTTCGAAGGGCTCGAGGAAGACGGCGAGTTATTGGTCGATCCCGATGATGTTCGTGACGCCTACCAAGAGCTCTTTCGGGAGCACGCCTCGCAAATCGAAGCGACGGCACACCGTGGAGACCTTGAGTACTTCCGGACTTACACGGACGAGCCAGTAGAGCGCGTACTTCTGGACTTCATCCGGTCTCGCAGAAGGAGGAGCCGTTGACTTTCGGGGCCCCGATGATGCTCCTGGCGCTGCTTGGCGTGGCAGTGCCGATCGCGATCCACCTGATCAATCGGCAGCGAGCCGTGAAGGTGCGCTTTCCCGCGCTTGAGTTCTTGCTCAAGTCGAACAAGAAGTTGGCGCGGCGGCTGAAGATCAAACAGGTCATGCTGCTCGCCATGCGGATCAGCATTTTTCTGCTCATTCCAATCGCGATGTCACGCCCTGCGATGGATTGCTCAGGAGGTGGGGAACAGGTCGATGGCCGGCTGCCAGCCTCTGTTGTGATCGTCATCGACGACTCTGCGTCGATGTCCGCACCGTTCGAGGGTTCGACTCGCTACGACGCGGCGCTCACGCAGGCTCGGGACTCGGTTCGGGGTCTGCGGTCATGGGACCAGGTCGCGGTGGTTTTCGCGGGGTCCTCGGCCGTTTATGCTGTTCCGAGCTTCACTGATGATCGGTCCGAGGTTCTCGGCGCGATCCGCGACCATCAGCCGCGATTCGGTGGCGGGTCGCTTCGCACGGCTCTGGCGGATGCGCGTGACCTGCAGGCGACATCGCGGTTACCGGCTCGGCGGACCATCGTGCTGACGGACCGCGCCGCCCATAGCTGGCCCTCCGGCGAGGAACTCCCGGTCGCCGGGTTGGGGCGCTTGGATTGGCCCGACCTTGGCACGACGGAACGGAACCTCGCGGTCAGCGACTTAGAGGCGACCCGAGGGGCGACCAGCGGAGAGTACGAACTCGTTGCGACCGTTAGAGCGTACGGAGGGGAGGACGGCGAGTCGGTCGCAGTCACCCTCCTGGTTGACGGGACGGCCGTAGGGACGACGGTGGTTGATCCCCTGCTTGGGGCCGACGCCGTCGCTGTGTTTACTCACGTGTTTGAGGGCGAAGGCCCGTTTGTAGTGAGCGCCGAAGTCGCTGATCTCGCTGGCGCGCGCGCCGACAATACTCGGTCGCTGCCGCTTCAGATGCGCCGCGCGGCCCGCGCATTGATCGTGAACGGAGACGCGCGGTCTGTGTCCCTGAACGACGAAGCGTTTTATCTTGAGCGGGCTCTCTCCGTGGCGACTGATGGCAGGCAGGAGTTCGATACTCAGGTGGTGGTTCCGGACAATCTCGCGGAGGCCGATCTCGACGCGCTCGATGTCGTGATTCTCGCGAACGTCGCTGGCCTCCCGCAGGCCCAGGTGGAGCGCCTCGTCGCGTTCGTCGCAGCCGGAGGAGGAGTGCTCTTAACGGCCGGCGAGAACGCAGATCCGGACCGCTGGAACTCAGCTTTCGCGCCCTTGTTGCCTCGGCCGGTGCGTTCCGTGAAGGTCCTCGCGAACCGAGGTGATTCTGACGCTGCGATCAAAGCGACGCGATTTGGCTCTTTTCAGCCGCTGCACCCAGCGTTCCGGCTCTTTGCGCTCCGTGGCGGCGAGTCGATGCAGGCTGGGCTCGTCTATTCGTACCTTCTCTTGGAGCCACAGGCCGACCCGGAGACTGAGGTCGTCGCGAGCTTTGCGGACGGTGGGCCTGCGTTGCTTGAACGTAACATCGGCCGCGGCCGGGTGATGCTGCTGACCACTAGCATCGACTACGATTGGTCGGATTTGCCGGTGGCTACATCCTATTTACCGTTTGTTCGTCGAACGGTGCAGTACCTCGGTCGCAGCGGTGCGGGCGGCGATCAGGGCGCGGAGGTAGGGTCCCCGTTGACCCTCGACGTGGGCTCTTTCCGAACGCAGCGGGTCTCTGTCGTCGACCCCGCGGGCTCTCGCCGCGTATTGAGAGTCGATGCAGGGGTCGTGACGTACACCCCGGACTCTCTCGGTATCCACCGGGTGTTTATCGACGCGAACGGCGAGGAAATTGCTGCCACTTCGTTAGACTTCAGCGCTTCCGCACCGGCAGCAGAGTGGCCGGTGGGAGTTATCGAGGAAGCGTCACTTGAGGAAGTTACGGCGGCGTCGGCGGAGGCGACAGGCGCGGAACTAGTTGGGGAAGTGGTCGGCAAGCCCATTTGGCCGGCCGTGCTCTTCCTGGCTTTGGTCGCAATCTATGGGGAAAGCCTGCTCGCGATTCGCCGGCGATTATGGGTGCGAATGTCCGGGCGTTTTAGGGGGCGTGAGGGAGCCGCCGACCTATAGAACTTGTTTCGAACTAAGGGGTTGCGGCACATTGCGTCGGTCCTGGCTTCTTTTTCTTGCATCAGCACGACACTCATGATTTAGCGCCGTCATTGCCATTTCGTCGTGCCGCGTACACTCGTCCGTTTCCTTGGCTCGCGGCATTAATCCCCTCGGGAGTTACACGTGAAGAAGTTTACATTCGCACTCGCGCTTATCGCCATCACCTCTCTTTCCACCGTCGCCAGCGCACAGAACACGCTGGCGGAAGACTGGTTGGACAAGGATATGGGCTTCGGCATCGGTGCCGGACACGGCGTCGTGATGAACGGCACCACCGGTCTTAGCCTGCGCTTCTTCCCGGTTGAGGTCTTCGGCCTTGAGCTCGTGCTCGGCGGCGGAACGGATCGCCAGACCGTGACGGTTCCCCCGTCGCAGGCTCAGCCTTTTGAGTCCAAGTCGTTCACGCGGACGTCGCACTTCGACGTCTCGCTCTTCAGCGACTTCCGCTTCCTGCGCAGCAATCGCAGCGCGCTCTCCGCGTACCTCGGTCTCGGAATCTCGAGCATCGGCGCCGCAGCATCGTTCGACGTCAATGGCGCTCAGGGTCAGACCGTCACCGGCAAGGACTCGGTCACTGACTTCGCAGTCGAGCTCGGTCTCCGCGGCGAAATCTTCCTCTACAAGTTCTTCTCGGTGCATGGCCGTGTTGGCATCAACATGAACCCGTACACGAACAACGAAGCTCCAGCGGTCACCGACCCGCAGGCTCCGGTTGCTCCGAACCCGCTTGAGCCTCAGGCCGGTGGTATGAACGTCCGCATCTTCGACGCGGGCGACCTCTTCGGTCAGTTCGGCTTCACCCTCTGGTTCAACTAGAGCGAAGCGCTACCCAGTAGCCGGAAATCGGGCCTGCGCCTCGGCGCGGGCTCGTTTCGTTTTTGCGTCCCGCTGGAAATCCGGTCAGTCGGCCCGTACGGTGTATCTGACTCAACAAGGGGACATTGTGGGCCTGAAGGGATTCAAACTCAGCAAGTACGCCAGGGGAGACGTTGTCTTCGCTGGGATAGTTGTTGCTGTCGTGGCGCTTCTGATCGTTCCGCTTCCCACTCCAGTGCTCGACATTCTGCTGACGGCGAATATCTCGTTCGCTGTCGTGCTGCTGCTGACCGCGCTCTACGTGAAGTCGCCGCTGCAGATCAGCACGTTCCCGTCGATTTTGCTGGTCGCGACACTCTTCCGTCTCGCGCTCAACGTCTCATCGACGCGGCTGATTCTCGGTGAGGGTTACGCCGGCGATGTCATCGAGTCCTTCGGCGAGTTCGTCGTCAAGGGGAACTATGTGGTCGGCGCCGTCGTCTTCCTGATCTTGACGATCATCCAGTTCTTGGTGATCGCGAAAGGCAGCGAGCGTGTCGCGGAGGTCGCCGCGCGGTTCACGCTCGACGCGATGCCGGGCAAACAAATGTCGATCGATGCCGACCTACGGGCCGGAGCGTTCACGCTGGCCGAGGCCCGTCGGCGTCGGGGCGAGCTCCAGAAGGAGTCGCAGCTCTTCGGTGCGCTCGATGGCGCGATGAAGTTCGTCAAAGGCGACGCCATCGCCGGCATCATTATCACGATTATCAACGTCGTTGGCGGCCTGATCATCGGCATCGCGCAGCTCGGAATGTCCGCCGCCGATGCAGCTGCGACCTATACCTTGCTTACGGTCGGGGACGGCCTCGTCTCGCAGATCCCCGCGCTGGTCGTCTCGCTCGCAGCGGGCCTCGTTGTGACGCGAGTTGGGGGCGACGGCGAGACGGATCTGGGCACCGAGATCGTCGAGCAGCTCACCGGCATCCCTAAGGTTTTTGGTATCGCGGCCGTGCTCCTGCTGGCCCTCGGTCTGACCCCAGGCCTTCCACTCGTGCCCTTTGCCGTGCTCGGGACACTGAGCGCCGTCGTTGCTCGCTTCTCGGCGCTGAAGATCGAAGCGGCAGAGAGGGACGCGGCTGAGGCCGAGGCTGTGGTCTCGACGCCATCCGGTTCGAAGGAGCCGATCCAGGTTCAAGCGGTCACTCCGCTGTTGGTCGAGATGGGGATCGGACTCTCTTCAGCGCTGCGGTCCAGCGGCGGAGACGACGCGCTGAAGGACCAAATCAAGATTGTGAGGGACGCGATGTTCAAGCGTCTCGGCGTGCGCGTGCCGTCGGTCCGCGTACGCTTCGGCGTCGCGAATATCGGTGCCAACGATGTTCGGGTCCTCGTTTACGAGGCGCCCGAAGCGCAGGGTACAATCGCGGTCGACCGTGTGGTCGTTAACGCGCCCCCCGACTCCCTGACCCCCCAAGGAATCAGCGGGGAGCTGGCTCGACACCCTCTCACACGCGGCGCGATGACATTGGTCACACCGGAGGAGGGGGCGCGATTGCAGGCCGCTGGGATGTCTGTACTGAGCCTCGCTGAGCATGTGATGCTGTACCTCGGCGCAGCGGCTCACAAGTCCGCGGACCGGTTCGTCGGTCTTGCTGAGGTGCAGCTCTCTTTGGACCAGCTTGAGCCCACGAGCGGAGCGTTGATCGATGCGGTCGTTCCGCGGCCTCTGTCGCTGGCTGTGCTCACTGGCGTGCTCAAGCGTCTGGTGGGGGAGGGCGTATCCATCCGAGACCTGCGCGCGATCTTGGAGGCGCTCGCAGAGGAGGCGTCGGAGGAGGATGACGTGATCGCGCTGGCCGAAATGGCTCGTGTGGGGCTGGGCCGAGCGACGCTCAATCGGATAGCGCCCACCGGCCACCTCCGGGCGGTCCTCGTCGACCACTCGATCGAGCAGGCCGTCCGGGACGCGATTCGCCGTGAACCTGGCCGTCGGCCTAGTCTCTCGCTGCCGCCTCGAGTCACTAGTGAGATCATCGAAGCGTTCCGCGAACCGATGGCCCAACGGCCACAAGCGGTGGTCGTTAGCCAGGACATCCGCCGCTACCTGCGGCAGCTGCTCGCCCTGGAATACGGGCCGACGACGGTGCTCGGGTTGAGCGAGCTGCACGACGGCATTCGTCTGGAGTCGGTAGGCACCGCGCAGGTCGGCGGGTGAGCCGAAGCGCGGTCAGGCCCCGACCGGACCGAGGCGAGAGCCTAGGCAGCGCCGTTGTTGCGTAGCACCATGACGACGCTTGAGCGGTCGTCGCCGCCCATGTTCGCCGTGATGCCGTACTTGGGCTTGTTGGCAATCTGGTAGTCGCCGCATTCGCCCTTCATCTGGCGAGAGACTTCGAAGACCTGCTTGATACCGGTTGCGCCAACGGGGTGGCCGAAGGCGATGAGTCCGCCGCCGGTGTTGATCGGGATGTCGCCGTCAAGGTGGCTGCGGCCTTCCTTTGCGAGCGTCCAGCCCTTGCCGAAGTCGGTGAATCCGAGCGCCTCTGCCATCAGGCATTCGGTGACGCTGAAGCAGTCGTGAACCTCGGCTACACCCATGTCCTTCGGCCCGAGGCCGGTGTCTGCGTACGACTCGGCGACGGCCTTCTGGCTGTTGTTCATACGGGAGTAGTCATCGACCTGTCCGAGCGGCGCGTTGGTCTGCGAGTACGAGATGATCTCGATGCAGTCGTCGGGCGTGAGGCCCAACTTCTTGAGGCCGTCCTCGGACGCCAGCAGGATCGCGGCGCCGCCGTCGGAGACCTGCGAGCAGTCGAGCATTTTCAGGTGCTTGCCGAACTCTTCGTTCTTCAAAAAGCAGGGGTTCTTGTCGCTCTCGGACGCCGCGGTCTCGTGGTCGACCGTGACGGCTTTCATGTGCGCGAGCGGGTTCTTGTTCGCGTTTGAGTAGGCCTTGGCGACGACGTGGGCGATGTCGGAGTCGGTGGCGTCGGTCGCCTCTTTGTAGTGCTTGGCGCGGCGAGCAAACATCGCGGGGAACGTGAACTCGTCCAGGTCGCGCTCGGTCTCCCAGTGCGATGCGCGAGCGAGGAAGCCAGCGCCTTCACGCGCGCTAACGGTCGTTTGTGCCTCAGCGCCTGCAGCCATCACGATGTTTCGGCCGGCGCAGATGGATTCGATGGCGCCGATGACGGCGAGTCCACCGGAAGCGCATGCCCCCTCGACGCGGGTGAAAGGCGTACCGTCCAGTCCTTCATTCACACGCGACGGGATCGCGCCAAGGTGGCCTTGGCTGCTGAAAAGTTCGCCAGCGAAGTTGCCGATATAGCCCTTCTCGACGTCTGTCGCGTCGACCTTCGCGGCCGTGAGAGCACCGTTCACCGATTGGTCGATGTAGTCCTCCAGCGTGGGGTTCTCGCGCGTGCCGAAGTCAGGGTGCCGCTTCCAAATGAAGTCGGGGTGCTTCTTGCCAATGAACGACGTGATACTGCCGTCGACGATGAAGATGCGTCGATTGGGGACCATGGGAGCCTCTGGGACGTGGGCGCGGGCTGCGCAGTTGGTGGGTACCGCCAGGACGAACAGGCCGGGCCAGGGCGTGTAACGCCGGGGTCTGGCATGAGCGCATCCTCCCGGTAGAGCGGAGGGGCGGGTCAAAAGTGTTCGCGAGCGTGATAATGCAGTCGGAAACAGTCCGCCAGTGCAGAGTCCTGGGGATCGAGCCAGGGCGGTCGGGAAGAAAGTACCGTTTAGGGTTGTTTATCCAGACCGAAGAATGACTGTGACGGGTAGCGCGAAATCGCCGTGCATGGCAGTGTCCGGGCTAGCCCCAAATTCTTGATGACCGACCAGCAAACAACAACGCCCACTCGGGCCAGCAAGGCTCTCCAACAAGGCGTTGTTCTGGCCGGGCGCTACCGCGTGGCGCATATCGTCGGCGAGTCCGACGGCGCACGGGTCTACGAGGCCGAAGATTTGCAGCTGGCGGATCGGCGCGCGATCGTCGCCGAGGTGCTCTCCGATGACCGCGCCCGACTCGCGAAGGCTTGGCTGGCTGCCGATAGCCCGTGGACGGCATCGTTGCTGGACGTGGTCGCGATCGATGGCCGGGTTTGCGCGGTCTTCGACCTCGACAGCGACGCCGCAGCGCTGCAGGGCGCTGCTGGGCTCTCCCGTGAACAGCGGGCCTCCCTGATCGTCGACGTAGCGCGGATTATTGAGCGTCACCGCTCGGCCGGTGTTGCTGTGCGCTTCGTCACAGACATCACACTTTGGGTCGAGGGGCTGCCCGCTGAGGCGCGTCTGCGAGCGATCCCGCTGCCGACCGTGCATGCGTCGCCGGACGAAGCCAGCGCTGGAGATCTCGCCGCCTTAGCGCGGCTCGCGTCCCAGCAGCTCTTCGGCATCGATCCGACAATGCCGCCGGCGAACGCGCTCGACCGACTGCCTGACGGGATTCAAGCCGTGCTCGAGCCGCTCTACGCGGATTCGCCTGCAGATCGACTCAGCGCTGGTGCTCGTCCCGATGTGCTTCACGCTGTGCTTGGGCTCTCACACGGCGCTAGCCGCGTCCCTGTTCCCATTGTGCAAGGGCCCCCGCTCGCGCTGGGCGCCCAGCTCTCGTCGGGTAACAATCACGCTCGTCGCAAGTCGATTAGAGAGATAGGGGCTGCGATCGGGCTCCTTCTCCTTCTGTTGGCGTTCTTTACGCCCCTCGGAGCATCGGAGGAGCGGGACATTCCCAGCGTGGTCAGTGCCGTGGCTCCGATGTCGCAGCTGACGCAAGGGCAGGTCCCCTCGTTGCTGGTTGGCCAGCCCCGCGCGGTGCCGATGCCCGTGGTGCAGACTCAGCCCGCGCGCGACCACATGCAGCCGGTGTCTCTCGCATCGGCTTTTCACGCCGCGGTTGAGCGGGGGCCGCTCCCGTCCGGCGCGCGGCCAATCGACGATCTTTCGGCGCTCTCCCCTTACGACGAGCATGTGCGGTTCTTCGAAACGCCCGGCGTGAGCTATCGGGTCGAGCGCTTTGAGCCTCGTCAACGGCTCGCGTCAGTCACGACTTACGCGCTCGATAACGACGGCCGGGTCACCGGCGCACGCGAGTATTCGTCGACGGGAGCGCTGCTCTCGGAAGGGGTGTTCAAGTATGAGAACGAGCGATCAGGAGTCTACGAGGGCCGGCACCGCACGGGAGCGTCCACACCAGAAGGGTGTCACAGCGTCGAGTTCGAGCTTGATCTCGAGGGCCGCTATACCTCTCGCAGATGTCTCAGCCGCGAGGGGAACGCGGCCGTCTTCGCAGGTGGACACCACGAGGAGCAGACTCGCTACGACGGCGATATTGATACTCGCTCGTTCTGGGATTCAGAGGGCGAGGAGTACTACCAGAACGGTGAATACCAGCTCCTGAGAGCGACCCGGGACGAGCAGGGCAGGATCACGCGAGTTGAGTACCTCGACTTCGACGGGACCCCGGTCATTAGCAGCCAGATTGGTGCTGCGATGGTGCAGCACAGTTGGCCGTCGCCAGCGGCGTCCGCGGAACGACTCTACGGGCTCGAAGGTGAGCCTGTGCTCGGTGTCCGTGACTGGCATCGTGCGGTGGAGATGCGCAGGTCCTCGGGCGAGCTGAGCTCCTATCGGACCTACGGACTGAACGCCGAACCGGTCGCCCAGAGAGGAACCGACGTCGCACAGATCCGCTATCGGCCTGATGTGAACGGCCTCGTGGCCCAGGAGACCTACTTTGGGGCGCGAGGGGAGGCGGTAGCTAACCCGACGGGAACCCACCGGATTGAGTATGTCCGCGACGCCCATGACAATGCGCTGAGGGAGTGTCACTTCGGAACGTCTGGGCCGGTGCGGACTCACACGTTGGATACAGTGCATTGCCTGCTGAGCACGCAGGACGAGTTCGGGTTCGTGACATCGGAGTCGTTCTACGACGTCAACGGATCGCCGATGGTGGACTCCCGGGCTCGAGTGCACTCCGTACACATTATCCGGGATGCGCTGAATCGAGTGACGCGGCGTAGCTTCGGGAGCCCTGACTCACCCGAGACCTCCTGGGCGAACTATCACGCGATCGAGATTGATTACGACGAGTGGGGCGGTCAGACAGACGCTCGCTACTTGGCCATCGATGGAGGTTTGGCGCAGACCGAAACGGGCATCTCGACTGTTCGTCGCTCTCACGATGAGGCGGGCCGAGAGACTCGTCGTTGTTTCTTTGGCCAAGACGGCAATCCAATCGCCAGTCGTTCGGGCTTCGGCAGCGGCACGCACTGCATGACCTGGCTATACATCGATGGTCTCCTCGAGGAGATCGCCTTTATCGGCCCGAACGGTGATCCTGTGAGCGCTCACTTTACGAACGAACCCGATCTCAACGCGGCGTTCTTGCACTTTCAGTGGGGTCCGAACGGATCGCTCCAGAGTCAGGGCTATTACGACATCGGACGCGTGCTGACACAGACAACTCAATGCGCTACCGCGCAATCTTGCATCGCCGTTGATGGCTGGTCCTGGCATATCCCATGACAGAAGTGTTCGAAATCGCAGCAGATGACCTCGAAGCGGCTCGCGCTAAGGTCCGAGGCGCCCAAACCGTCGTCGTAAAAGTCGGCTCTAACGTCCTCGTCGGAGCCGGCGAAGGTGTCGTCGCTCGCCCAACGTTTTGCGCGTTGATCGAGTCACTCGCCAACGTGGCGAGTGCGGCTGGCCGCCGCCTAGTGCTCGTCAGCTCAGGGGCAGTTGCGCTCGGACGACACTCGATTGGTGACCGCCGAGCAGAAGGCAAGGTGGAATCCCTAGCCCACAAACAAGCGCTGGCGGCTCTTGGCCAGAACACCCTGATGCACCTCTATAAGGAGGAGTTCCGGTTCTATGGGTGGAACGTCGCGCAGGTACTCGTCACGCGGGAGGACTTCTCCCATCGCGAGCGGTTCTTGAACGTTCGTAATACGTTGAGAGAGCTCGCGGAGTTCCCGAACGTCATCCCGATCGTCAACGAGAACGACACGATCGCCAACGAATCACTACACTTCGGTGACAACGACAACCTCGCAGCGCAGGTCAGTAACGCCGTGAACGCCGACGTGCTGATCATTCTCTCCGATGTGAACGCAGTCTACACCGGTGACCCGACGCACGATTCGACCGCGACGCCCATCTCGTACGTCTACGCTGATGATGCGACGCTCAACGAGATAGCGGGGCCGACAGCTGAGAACGGGCACGGCAGCGGCGGGATGCTCTCGAAGGTTCGTGCTGCCAAGATGGCGTGCTCATTCGGGGTGCCGACCGTTATTGCAGCAGGCAGAAAACAGGGCGCCCTCGGCAAAATTCTGTCTGGCGCGCCCCTCGGCACTCTATTGGTCCCGCGTGCGGGCCGCATCGGAGCGCGCAAGGCGTGGATTGGTTTTGGCGCCGTGCCGGAGGGGGTGGTTATTGTTGATCAAGGAGCCGCGAACGCGTTGGCAGGCGGCGGATGCTCGTTGCTCCCCTGCGGTCTGGCCGCCGTTGAAGGTGACTTTAGCTCAGGCGCTTCGGTTGAAGTCTGCGGACCGGATGGCAATTCCGTTGCTCGTGGCCTCGTCGCATACTCCGCAGCGGACCTGCACCTGTTGATCGGCCGCCCCAGTGACGAGATCGTAGCTCGCCTCGGATACACGAACGGGCCCGCCGTCATTCACGCGGACGATCTGGTCGTGGTAGACCCCTAGGCGCCGCCACTTCAGGCGCCCGTCAACCTAGTCCAGGAAACGAGTTGGGATTCTTCTCGAAGTTCACGCGCCCCGCTTGGGAGAAGGCCGCCGGAAAGGCCGAATTGTGCGCACGCAAAGGCGAGGACGGCGCGGCTGTTCGCCTCTACGACGAAGCACTCATCAAGGCTCCTGACGACCAGAAGCCGCGTCTGCAGGAGGCGCGAACAACGATCGCCGTCCGCGTGTGCGCGATCAACTTGGAGGAGGGCGAGAAGCGAGAGAACGCCGGACATCTCGAGCGGGCCCTCGACCACTACGAGCTCGCCGAAGAATTTGCGACGGACGACGACTCAAAAGCGGCGAGCAAGGCGGCGTTGAACCGCATCGCCGTTCTGCGGCGTGACGCCAACGACACGGCGAAGAAGCCAGCGTTCCAGAACGAGGACCTAGAGCTCGACGACGACCAGACCTACGGCATCCTCATCGGGTCAATGCCGGACGAGGTCGCGGATGAGTACGAAGAGCAGGACGCTGGGTTCCGTCAAGCGTACATGGCGATGAACCGCGGCGAGATCGACAAAGCGATCGAGTACTTCCGTTCTCGCGGTGACGCACACGCGCCTTCACTGGTCGAACTCGGCCGTTGCCTGCGCGGAATTGGAGAGCTCAAAGAGTCAATCGAGACCTTCGCCAAGGTCGAGCCTCTGCGACCAAAGTGGAACTTCGCTCGTCTGCAAGCCGCAGAAGTTTGTTGGCGCGCGAAGGACCTCGATCGCGCCGAAGAGTTCCTGCAGAACGCGGTCGATGAGGACGACGAAGATCCAGCGGTCTACGTCGCGATCTGCCGGACTGCCGTCATGCGTGGGACTCCAGACTATGGGCTCGAAGCTGCCGAGGCTGGCCTTGAGATCGCTCCGACGGATCGTGCATTGAAGCTCCTGAAGGCACGCCTCTGTGAGCTCGACGGCCGTTTGGAAGAGGCGATGGAAGGCTACGAGAAGCGCATCGGCGAGACGTGGCGATACGATGCTCAGGAAGGAAAGCTCTTCATGGACTCCGAGGCAGTCTACTTGGCTGCGCACCTCTACCGGCGAACCGGAGAGAATCCGAAGCGCGCCGCAGAGCTCTTTCGGGGGTTGATGGCCTTTAGCGATCCAGCAGAGCGTTGGCAGCATGAGCTCGGCCTCGCTGACGTGCTCGTCAGTTCGGGCGACCAAGACGGCGCGAATCAGATTCTAACCGAACTTGAGCGTGTTGTGCCTGAGCAAGACAAGCTCGCGCACTGCCGGATTCTAAAACTCCAGGGCAACGAAGAGCGGTTCTCTGCTGCCCTGGGCGCACTCTCTGCACCGGAGCGGGCAGTCTGGGATCAGATCGAGGCCGAACGAGCCGCGTGAACGATCGGCTCCTAGCCGCCGCAGCCGCCTTCGCAGCTGTATTCGTCGCGTCGCTATGGGGCGCTTGGCCCGGCCTCTCCGCTCTGGACGGCGGCGACTTCATTACCGCCTCCGCCGTGTTTGGGGTGCCCCACGCGACCGGGTTCCCGCTGCAAGTTCAGCTCGGCTCAGCCAGTACGCTGCTGCCATTGGGGAACATCGCGTGGCGCTGCGCTTTGGTCTCCGTCTTCTGCTCCGCAGCCGCAGCGGGACTCTTCACATGGCTAGGAGCGTCGCTGGGCCGATTAGGCCGCGGTTCCGTTGTGGTCGCGATCGCGATCGCGATCGCTTTCGTCCGAGTGGACACGCTCGTGCTGCACGCCCGCGTCACCGAGGTCTACGCCCTGAACCTGATGCTGGTCGGCGTCGCGCTGGTGTGCCTCGAGCGGCTCGAGTCCACCGGCGACCTCCGGTGGAGGAGTGTATTGGCCCTCGTTTGTGGTCTTGGCTTAGCCAATCACGCGCTCTTCCGTCTGTGGTTGGTCCCGCTTTTCATCTGTTCTGTGGTCTTCGTGCCGCAGCGAGTCCGGTGGAAGGGTCTGGGCGGTTGCGTGGTCCTCGGGGTAGCTGCGGTCGCGGCCTACGGTTATCTGGTGGTCGCCGCGAGCGCTGCGCCGCCCCACAACTGGGGTGACCCAAGCACGCTCGAACGATGGTGGGCTCACGTGAGCGCTCGCGACATCCGGAACGCTTTCGAGGGCGAGATGTTGGCGGGTGGCTATCCTCTGGCTGTCTACACGCGAACGCTGTTGGCTCAGACGTGGGCTGGCCTTGGATTGCTCGCGCCCGCTGGGGTTCTCGCTTGGTGGTGGTGGGGACGTTGGCGTCTGGGCTTGGTCGTCGTGATCCTCACGGGTCTCGATGCCGCCTACTCTGTTGCGATCAATCCGATGGGGCTTCGGGACTTTCAGAATGGGCAGCTGCTGATGACGGTGGTCGCGATGTCCGCTGGCGTGAGCATGGGCTCTCTGTCGGAGCTTCGTCCTCGATCGTGGACGATCGCTGCTGCGGCGGTTGTGACGCTGGGGCTGGCGGCTGCAGGAGTCGGTCATCACTTCGGCGGTTCCGGGCGAGATTGGTCGATGGAAGACCTTGTCGTCGCGCAGTTCGGGGATGCTACGCCTGAGGCGCTCATCGCGCCCGCTAGTGACTCGTTGACCGCGGGTCTGCTCTACGGATCGGCGGGGCTCGGTATTCGCCCAGACGTCTTCTGCCTAGGCCGCTATGCCCTCTCGGATGACCGCGCGGCCGTGAGAGCGATCGACCAGAGTCCGTACCTGGTCCTGTCACCCGAAGTGCGAACTTCCTGGATGGAAGCGGGTACATACGGCCAGACGAGCTATCGAGCGATGGACGTGTTGGAGGCGAACTTCGGTGTCCGAGATATCTACTGGGAGGCAACGGGGAATAGCTCTGAACTCCCAGGAGGGCTTCGGCTGAGTCACCGCTGGCCACTGGGCCTGGTGATCGCCGCTGACTCGACTGAAGGCGAATGCGAGCCTGCCTCAAGGAGTTGGTGTGATGGGCTGGATCCCAGCTTTGCTCACGCTGCTCGATTCCGGAGCGGGGCGAACGGATACTTCTATGGTCGTTGGGCAGCTCGTCAGTGGGCGTTCATCGGTTCTCGCCACTTCCGCGCGAACGACTTTGCGGAGGCGGGGATCGCGTTTCAGAACGCGATCGCTCTGAACGGTGAGGCGGGACCCTGGTATACGAACCTCGCGCTCTCGTTGGCCAGCATGGGCCGGTTGACGGAGGCGCAGGAGATCCAGGAGATCGCGATCGACTTCGACCCACTCTCGCTCCGCGCCCACGAAACAGCGCTGCGACTGTCCGAGGCGTTAGGTGATGAGGCGCGTGCAATAGAGGCCGAACGAGTGCTGGAGTTGCTGGGTGCGACTTCGTCGCCGGATGAGCCTAACCCTGAGCTTGAGAGCAGGCATGAAAGGTGACGAAACTTGTCACGTTGGGTGCTCATCGATATCCTCCGCACGCTCCATTGATGCGCGATGCACCGCGCGACTGACTTCCGACGTCTGAATGCCAAATCTTCACCAGCTCCTAAAGCTGATGGTCGACAAGGGGGGAAGCGACCTACACATCACGGTCGGCTCCCCGCCGCAGATCCGAATTGACGGCGAGCTTGTGCCGATAAAGGCGCCACCGCTGAGCAGCGTGGACTGCCGGCAGCTCTGTTACAGCGTGCTCACCGACGCGCAGCGCCAGACGTTTGAGGAAGAACTTGAGCTAGACCTCTCGTTCGGAGTGAAGTCGCTGGCGCGGTTCCGAGCGAACCTTTTCATGCAGCGTGGCGCGGTGTCGTGCGTTCTGCGTCAGATTCCGTTCAAGATTCTCTCGTTCGACGACCTGGGCTTGCCCGAGGTCGTCGCTCGACTCTCGAATCTGCGCCGTGGCTTGGTGCTCTGCACAGGGCCGACGGGGTCTGGAAAGTCGACGACGCTCGCCGCAATCATCGACAAGATCAACGAAGAGAACCACCACCACATCCTGACGATCGAAGACCCGATCGAGTACCTGCACCCTCACAAGAACAGCATCGTGAACCAACGTGAAGTTGGTTCCGACACGCATGGGTTCACAAAGGCGCTCAAGTACGTGCTTCGCCAGGATCCGGACGTAGTTCTCATCGGTGAACTCCGCGACCTCGAGACGATCGAGGCCGCGCTCACGATCGCTGAAACCGGTCACCTCGCCTTCGCCACGCTGCACACGAACGGCGCGATTCAGACGATCAACCGAGTCGTCGACGTGTTCCCGCCACACCAGCAAGATCAGGTGCGAGCCCAGCTCTCGTTCGTGCTTCAGGGGGTCGTCTCACAGCAGCTGATCCCGAAAGCGACGGGCGGCGGACGCTGCCTTTGCCTGGAAGTTCTGGTGATGACGCCGGCAATCCGTAACCTTGTGCGTGAGGACAAGCTGCACCAAGTTTACTCCCAAATGCAGGTGGGACAGGCTAAGTACGGTATGCAGACAATGAATCAATCGTTGTTCGCACTCTTGCAGCGACGCCTGATTACAGTGGAAGATGCACTGTCGAGGTCGACAGATATCGACGAGTTGAAGACCATGCTCACGGGCGCCGGCTACCGGCCGCCCGCGACGACTGATTAGAGGAACCGATGGCGACTTACGTTTGGGCAGGAACGACGCGCACCGGAGAGGATGCCAGCGGTGAAATGACCGCTGACTCCGAGGATGATGTTAAAAACAAACTCCGTTCTCAGAACATTCAGCCGAGCAAGGTTAAGAAGAAGGCGACCGAGCTAAAGCTGCCGTTCACCATTGGTGGCAGCGTCACCAACAAAGAGCTGGTTATCTTTACGCGCCAGTTCGCGACGATGATCGACGCAGGTCTGCCGCTCGTTCAGTGCCTCGACATTCTCGCGAGTGCCGAGCCGAACAAGCACTTCCAACGCACGATTTACTTGGTCAAAGGCGACGTCGAACAAGGATCGACCTTCGCATCTGCGCTGAACAAGCACCCCAAGGTATTCGACGAACTCTACGTCAACCTCGTGGCAGCTGGTGAGGTCGGTGGTATTCTCGACTCCATTCTCAACCGGTTGGCGATCTACATCGAGAAGTCGGTTCGGACGGCTCGAAAGGTAAAGGGCGCGTTCTCCTACCCGCTCGGCGTTCTCTTCATCGCGATCCTCGTTGTTATTGTTCTGCTCTGGAAGGTTATTCCGGTCTTCGAGAACATGTTCAGCAACATGGGGGCTGACTTGCCGAAGCCGACACAAATCGTCGTCGATTTGTCTCACTGGTTCGGCGCATACTGGTGGGCGCTAATCGGGGGCACGTTCTTGTTCTCGCTGGCGTTCCGCTCGTTCTACGCGTCCGCTTGGGGCCGAATGAAGTTCGACCAAGTGGCGCTGCGAATTCCCATCTTCGGTGGACTCACGAAGAAGGCGGCGGTTGCGAAGTTCACCCGTACTCTCGGCACGCTAGTTTCAGCCGGCGTCCCGATTCTCGACGGACTGGAGATCGTCTCGCGCACAGCCGGTAACAAGGTGATCGAGCGTGCGATCATGAAGGTTCGCGACCAAATCTCGGAAGGTCGAACGATGGCGGAGCCGTTGGCCGAGGCCAACATCTTCCCCTCAATGGTCGTACAGATGATCGGTGTTGGTGAGGCGACGGGCGCGATGGATACAATGCTCAACAAGATCGCCGACTTCTACGAAGAAGAGGTTGATGTTGCGGTCGACGCACTGACGGCGCTCCTCGAACCTCTGATGATGGTCTTCATCGGTGGCATCGTTGGTGGCATTCTGGTCGCTATGTACCTGCCGATCTTCACCATGGCAGACGTGGTCGGGTAGGGCCGCGCGTGTCGCCAGCGAACACGCCGGCCAGCGGCGCGGGGCTGCGTGAGAAGCTGGAATGGCTGATGCTGTTCCGGCTCGTTCTTGTCACGTTCCTGCTCGGCTCCGCAGTCGTCGTCAACGTCAACGACGTCGAGAGTTTCGGGGACCCCAGCTATATCGCTATCGTCTCTCTGATCGTTGGCACCTACGTCGCGACGCTGGTGTATGCTTTTTGGCTTCGGCGACGCGGCGCGGAAGAACAGCTCGCCTACGCTCAATTGGCCGGAGATGGCGTGCTAGCGGCTGGGTTGGTTTTGCTGACCGGCGGAATCCACTCCATCTTCACGTTCCTCTTCTTCCTCGCCATCTTCAGCGGCGCTGTGCTGCTCGGTCGACGAGGAGCGATGTTCGCCGCTTCGTGTGGATCCCTGGGCCTCGCGGGCATCGTCATCCTGCAGTTTGGAGACTTCGAGTTCGTCTGGCGGCTCATTCCGGACTCGGTGCCCCGCACGGGCCGCGTCCCGATCTACGCACTCATCATCCACCTGGTTGGCTTCTACACAGTCGCCGCGCTCAGTGGTTACCTGGCGGAGAAGCTCGGGCAGGTGGGCAACGAGCTGGAGCGCCGCCGGCTCGATATTCGTGAGCTTCGCGCGCTCAACGACAATATCGTCCGCTCGCTGGCCTCTGGTTTGATTACGATCGATGTCGAAGGGCGCACGATCTTCTTCAACGCCGCGGCCGAGTCGCTCACCGGATTCAAGTTCTCGGACCTGAGCATGCGGCCCCTGGTCGAGGGGATTCCCGGACTAAAGCCCGTCGTGGAGGCCGCTGGTGCCGTCGCAGATCTGGTGCCTCGCCCACGCTTTGAGCAACAGATTATTCGTCCAGATGGGCGCGAGATCTTCCTTGGTATCTCGATCTCTTCTCTCCGTAGCGCGAGCGGTGACGTCACCGGTCACATCCTGATCTTCCAGGACGTGACCGAGTTAAAGACCATGCGCGCGGCCATCCTGCGGCAGGAGCACCTGTCGGCGATCGGAAAGCTTAGCGCTGCGATCGCCCACGAAATCCGTAACCCATTGGCCGCAATCAGTGGCTCCATCGAGATGCTTCGCATGCTACTCGACCCGCCCGAGGACGAGCGCAAGCTGATGGAGATCGTGATTCGAGAGGTCGATCGACTCAACACCCTGATCGAGGACTTCCTCGATTACGCGCGACCGGGAAAAAGCCGTCGAATCTCCGTCGAGACCCACGAGTTGGTCGGGGAAATCGTGCGGATCTTTGAGCGCGATCCGACACTAGGGACGAATATTGCGGTGAAGCTAGACGACTCGATCGGCCCGGAAACTCACGAGCGAATCTACGTGGATCCGGCGCAGATGCATCAGGTGCTTTGGAATCTCTTGCGTAACGCGTCAGAGGCGATGCACGATGGCGGCACGATTACTGTGCGGCAGTCGACCCATCATGATCTCCGCACGGATCAGAATTACGTGTCGCTGATCGTGGAAGACGAAGGAGAGGGTCTGCCCGATGAAGTTCTGCCGAATCTGTTTGAGCCGTTCTTCACGACGAAGAGCAATGGAACGGGGCTAGGCCTGGCTACGTGCCACCGAATTGTCGTGGCGCACAAAGGACAACTGAGCGGGTCGAACCGCCCTGAGGGTGGTGCGAGCTTCGTTCTCAGCATTCCAGTCGATGACTCTGTGCAATCACGGGTCCCATCGGATAGCGTGGACGCCCTCTCTGAACTCATCGACTCAACCTCGCTTCGCGCGCTTGAGTCGGGGGTTAGCCAGATAGTTTCATGACCAGCCGAATTCTCATTGTCGACGACGAGCGCAGCATGCGTGAGTTCGTCTCTATCCTGATGAAAAAGCAGGGTTACGAAGTCGAGATCGCCGATTGCGCCGAGCAGGCGTTTGAGCGGATCGACCAGGAGAACTTCGACCTCGTCCTGACGGATCTGAAGATGCCGGGCGCCAGCGGGCTGGATGTGCTCGCGTACCAGAAGGAGCGCGACCCGAGCACTCAGGTCATTTTGATGACGGCTTACGCGTCCCACGACACCGCGATTCAGGCGATGAAGGCGGGCGCCACGGACTACGTGACGAAGCCCTTCAAGGTCGAGGAGCTACTCGTTCAGGTGGAGAAGGCGCTCGAAATCCGAGCGCTCGAGCGTGAGAACTTCTATCTGAAGCAACGCCTCGCAGACCGTACGGGACTCAACCGCCTCGTCGGACGCAGTACAGCGATGCGTCGTGTCTACGATATGATCATGCGGGTCGCGCCAACGCGAACGACCGTTCTGATCACTGGCGAGTCAGGTACCGGAAAGGAGCTCGTCGCCAAGGCGATGCATGAGAATTCCGACCGCGTCCGTAACAACTTCGTGCCCGTGAACTGCGGTGCCATTCCCGAGAACCTGATCGAGTCGGAGCTATTCGGCCACGTGAAGGGAGCGTTCACTGGCGCCGCCACTGATAAGAAGGGCCTCTTCGAGATGGCCGACGCCGGCACCATCTTTCTTGACGAGGTCGGCGAGCTGCCGATGTCGATGCAGGTGAAGTTGCTCCGCGTGTTGCAGGAACGCGCGGTAAAGCAGGTCGGCGCGGTAAAGGAGAAGCCTCTCAACATTCGTGTGGTCGCGGCGACCAATCGGGATTTGAAGGAGATGGTCGATCAGGGCCAGTTTCGAGAGGACCTGTACTACCGGCTCAACGTCATTCAGCTCATGATTCCCTCGCTGCGTGAGCGGCGGGAGGACCTGCCGTTGTTGATCCAACACTTCCTGCAAAAGTTCGCTGATGACCTCGGCAAGGAAATGCGGGGTGTAGAGCGATCGGCGATGGACCTGCTCCTATCGTATCCGTATGATGGGAACGTCCGCGAGCTCGAGAACATCATTGAGCGAGCGGTAACGCTTGAGCCCGGAGATATGGTGACGATCGAGTCGTTACCGATGCATATGCAGTCCGGCTCTAACCTGCTTCAGTGGGCGGGTGACCTTGAAATTCCAGAAGATGGCCTCGACCTCGACGCGCTCGTGGAGAACCTCGAGCGCAACCTGATGACTAAAGCTCTCCG
>JBLHWZ010000048.1:0-26176 GCA_047629415.1 Bradymonadia bacterium
AAACATGCCGTGCCGCAGGACCGCACCGGCAGCCTCGACGCGCAAACGGACCTCGACCGTGCGTGACTCTCGGTCGACGACCTGTCCGAGGTGCGACACCGTCGCTTCAAACTCACGCTCCGGATAGGCGTCGAATTGCACCATCGCGACGGTGCCCGCGTCGAGGTCCCTCAGGCGGTCCTCTGGAACTCGAAAGACGAAGCGCAGCGAGGCCTCATCGACGAGCGTTAACACCGGTGACTGTGGCGAGACCATCGCCCCCACGGTGACATGTCGCTCGGTCACGAGTCCGCTGAACGGTGCCGTCATTTCGGTGTGATTCAACGCTGTTCGCAGCGAATTCAGTGACGCTTCGGCCTCGGAGACCTGCGCGCGGGCTACGTCAACGGATTGTTCGGTTACAGCGAGCGCGTCCCGAAGTCGCGCCAGCTCGGAAGCGGGGAACGCGTTTTGGGCGACCAGCGGCTCGCGGCGGCCGACTTCGTTCGCGTCCTGCGCGCGTTGGGCTTCCGCTTGTGCGACCCTGGCTTGGGCGCTCGCCACGCGAGCTGTCGCCTCCGCGCGCTGTCGGCGAGTCGCCTCATCATCAAGGCTCGCGATCCGTTGTCCAGCGGTGACCGAATCACCTTCGTCAACGAGCATCGCGGCCAATCGTCCGGAGACGTCCGGAGCAAGCGCGACGACGTCGCGGGCAAGCAGCTCGCCGGTGAACTCCACCGTTAAATCGAGTTGGCCCGATTCAAGTTCGACGACTCGGACGCCGGGTGGTGGTCGATCATCACCTCTCCCGGGACCGCCCGGTCGTCCGGATTCGGCCGCAGGTTCTTCGTCCGCGTTCGTGCAGCCGCCAAGTCCAGGTCCGCTGATAGCGAGCGCTAGGGCGCACCCGGTGAGCAGTGCTGTGCGGATGGGTCGTTGGGTCATTCGGAGAGCCATGAGTCGTCCTCTAGGGCGCCTTCAAGATACGCGAGCTCGATCTGGGCGAGCGCGCGCTCTAGTGCGAATCGGTTGCGATTGATCTGCGAGCGAAAGAGCTCGATGTCTGCAGAGACGAGGTCCAATATGGTCAGATCGCCGCCCGAAAAGCGGTCCGCTTCCAGACGACGAGTTTCAGCCGCGAGGGCTGAGGCCTCGTCGGCGAGTGCCAGAAGCTCAGCCGATACACGCACCCGCCGAGAGGCGCCATCCAGCGCTCTTCGCCGTTCCCGCTCCAACTGTCGCAGCAAAGCATCGGCCTCCGCAGAGTCGACTCGAGCGCCGGCTAGCCGGCCATAGCGGCCGTAGTCGAACACGTCCCAAGTGGCCGTGAAGCTGACGAACCAGCTGGTGCCGTCGGGTGCCCGCAGGCTCTCCGCGCCGATCGTATATTGTCCGGCCAAACCGAGCACTGGGAGGAACGAGAGCCACTGGGCCCGAACCAGCCGTTCAGCGGCCTCGATATCAAAGGCTAGCGCGCGCATGTCCGCCGTTGGCTGCTCGCCGTCGTAGCCAGGGATAGCCACCGCCTCTAGCGCGTCGCCGCGTTCCACATCGAGTCCCGTAAGGAAGCGGAGCGTTTCGAGCTGCGCCTCCACTTGTTCCCCCGCCTCAAGCAGCGTCGAGGACGCCTCGATGAGCGAGTAGCGCGCCCGTGAGATGTCGGCGGCCAACGCGTAACCTGCCTCTTCGAGCACCGTCACTTGCTCAAGGCTCGCCTCTCGTAGCGAGACGGACTGCCGAGCCGCTTCCACATTTTGCCGCGCTGTAAGGGCGCCGAGATAGGCTCGTGCTGTAGCCAAACGCAGGCCAGCCGATTGCCAGCGTGTGCGTTCGGCCGTGGCGTCCTCGGAGGTGCGGGAGGCGACCCACGTCGGTATCGATGTTCCGCGAAAGACGTCGATCGAGAGCCGAAGTGAGGCCTGGTGGTCCCAGAGCTGCACAAAGGCGCTGCCGCCTAACTCCACCGACTGCGAGTTCCGCACGCTCGAGGCGCTGACCCGGAGGTTTGGAAGAAGCTCGCCGAGCACGACCTGGCTTCGGGCTTCGGCGGCATCCTCGGCGAGCCGCAGTAGCTCGGCCGATTCTGTGTTGCTCCCTGCCGCTTCCATTGCCTCGGCCAGCGTCAGGGCGGATGCCGGCGGGGCGTGAAGTGCGAGCGCGAGAAACGCGATGGCGGCGACAGGGCGGTACAAAATCGGTCCAGGGCGGGGGACAAACGAACCCGCTAGACGGGCGTTCGACGATATGCGGGCGAGAACGGCGAAAATCAAGCGCCGAGCCCCTCGCCAGCTAGGTGACGGTGCGTGTCCCGTCGAGCAACCGTCGAGCGCGGACGGATCAAATGGGCGAGAGCTGCACTGATCACAAAGTTGACGCAGTGCGTATGAAAAATTCTTCCCTCCAAAAAATGTGAGGCGTACCATTTAGGACGTCGCGTTGAGGCGACGGAATGACTGGATTTCGAGCAATGGTGCAACCAACCCGCAACGCCACCAAAGCCAATGCCACCAGACCCAAACAGTAGCGCCCCCAAGCAGTAGCGCCCCCAAGCGGTAGCGCCACCAAGCAGTAGCGCCTCCAAGCAGTAGCGCCCCCAAGCAGTAGCGCCCCCAAGCGGTAGCGCCCCCAAGCAGTAGCGCCCCAGGGCTCACCTGGGCCATCTCTCCAACGAAGCGACTCAGGTATCCTCCAAGCGTGACCCATGACCAAAGGCGAAGACGAGCTCACCGATCGCGCGGACCGGATGATGAACGACCCAGACGAGTTCGGTGATTACGAGGACTGGGAAGACGCAGGGGATTCCGAGTGCGACCGCGAAGCCGCCGAGGATTTCGATCTCGCCGATGACGAAGAGTAGCTGTCCGCAATGGTCGTGGCGGTCGCCTTGCTCGGAGCATGATCGTCTAGGCCACCAAGTCTGGTCCTGCGCCCCATGTTTGTTTGCTTAAGACGGACGCCGGATGGGAGCGCTGCTCGTTGCCTGGCGGACAGAGCAGAGGGCTAGTTTGCGCAGGTGACTCGGATCGCTGCGTCGTCGGGGCCTTCTCCCGGCGTCACCAGTTCCATGAACCAGTCTGCGCGCGTTTGCAGTCCCCGGACCCATCGAGGAGAGACATCAGGCAACGACACGTCGGACAAAGTTGGGGAGTCCCCGGCTGCGTGATGCAGCGCGATGAACTCCGCGCACTCTGTGTAGCGAGGATTGCTGGCGCAGAAAGCGTCGAGCGTGCCTTGGTTGCGACACGCGATGTCGAGCACATCGCTGCTCGCCGGTGGGTCCAGCGTGAGGGTTAGGGCGGCGGAAGGTTCTGCGCTGAGAGTGTTCAGACCGAGCTCGACCGGGGGAATCGTTCTGGGATCGCACGGGCCGTTCAATCCGCGGAGGCGACCGGCAATACAGGTCACCAGAGAGATGTCGGTGTACCAGGTCGTGGTCGTCGAACTCTCGTCGGAATGTGCAATGCGTGAGAGGCGAAACGCACTCGCGGCCGCTGCGTTGGCAGACACGGCGCGATCGAATTCCACTCGTAGGGTGGTTCCGCCCGACGCAAGCTCAGCCGAGAGCACTCGAGCTTGCGGAGGCTCGGAGGGCGCCGTCTTGCATCCGATCAGGAGGCTGACGGCCAGCGAGGAACAGATGCGGAGGCTGAGAGACATTTGCTGGCGATTGTAGTGCGAGCGCTCCAGAGAGGCGCCTCGACAAGGGTAGGGCGCAACACGTCGCTTACGCTAGCGTCTCGCGTGATCGGAGGTTGCGCTGGCGCCGACTATGCCCGCCTCTTTCGCACGACGAAGAGCCCGAAGGCCGCGAGCACGAGGGCCATCGGAGCTGACTGCGTGTCGTCGGCGGAGCCTTGGGCCATGGCGCACCCGTTGCGCCCGCCGCAGTCGCCCCACTCTCCGTCCAAGCGGAACGAGACAAGGCCTGACTCGTCCACGATGGTCCATTGCAGCGTGGTCGTTCCCGAAGGCACGCGGAGCTCTAGGCCTTGACCAGCCGACACCTCGATAGGCCCGCACTCGCGCCCATCGCCGATACAATCAAAAGAAGCCGGTTGATCACAGTCGTTCTGTACCGCGATCGCGCCGACTTCCCATCCGTCATCGAAGAACTCCATCCCGCTGATGGTGAGGCACTCAGGGGTGTCGTCCTCTGTGATCTCCGAGTCGCCGAAGTAGATCGGCGAGCATGCATCGGCGGTCGCCGGTACGAGGAGGAGAGTGCTCGACGCGGCGAAGATGAAGAGCAGTGTTGTGGGGCGCATCTGAATCTCCTGTTCGGGCGTTCTGACCCGGTGATTCCGGTATTATACGAAGAGAGCAACGTCTGTGCCAAGCAGTAGAGAGCTAGCGCTGGCCTTGGTTCGTGTAAGATTAGGTCGACAAGACCATGACAGCGCTGTCATGCTGACCACAGAGGATTTGCCGTCTCACTCGCTCACTCGCTCACTTGATTCGCGGAGACTCGGGAGTGTCGGGCCTCAATCTGTTTGGCTGCGTCGTTGTGGTACTTTGAACGGGGTTGTGCGGCTGTGCTTCGAAGCCACTTTCGCCCGGGTTGGTCCGTTTGACGACCTCGGCTAGGCTTCGCTCCATGGCGATTGCATCACTACCCGCACCGCTGACTCGCACCGTGGGGCGAGCGGGTGAGGCGCGGGCGTTGGCCGCAGCGATTGTCGCCGGGGCCAGGTTGGTCACTGTCGTCGGTCCGGCAGGAATCGGGAAGACATCGCTCGCGCTCGACTTCGCTCGCGGCTCCGCCGTTGAACACCGTGCGCTCTGCGAAGCCGCGGTCGACGCTCCGGGCGAGGACGTCGGAGGCATCACGCTCGCAGGGTTCGCTGTCGCACTCCTGGCCGACACATGCAGTGAGCGCCAGCGCGGCTATAATGTGGCCCTCGGAACCTATCACGACGACGAGCCGACACTCTTTCTGGGCGGCGCCACTCGGTCTACTGCCGTCCGTCGGAACTGTTGCCGTCTGCGGAGTGGTCAGGCGATACCATTCCACACAAACTGAGACGGCGTCCATGGCCGCTGTGGCGCCGCTGTTCGTCAGGAATACTTGGAGCTAACGTAGATGCTGGCGAGCCGGCAGATGGCTGCGCGATCGACGAAGCTGCCGTCTGCTCGCTCCCTCTCTCCCTCCATCGCCCAATCTGTTCGGGGAAGCGGAACGCGTGATACAACGGATTGCCTCGATCGTACTCGCTACTTCCAGACTGCGTCATGACCATCCGCCGTTCCGTTCTTGTTGTCGGAGGAAGTGGTGGAATCGGTGCGGCCGCCGCTCGGGCGCTGGCGTCTAGCTTTGATCATGTGTGTTTGACGTATTGTTCCAATGAAGACGCAGCAAACAACGTCGCCTCCGAGATTCGGGTAGCTGGAGTGACAGCAGCCTGCGTGCCCCTCGACCTCGGCATGCCGGCCTCCTGTTCCGCCGCCGTTGGCGCAGCCGCAGGGGGCTTCGAACTTGCGGGCGTAGTATTTGCTGCGGCGCCTAGGTTTCGCATGGACTACACCTCGCGCATCCCGCCCGAGGAGCTGGTGGAGATGCTCACGATTGAGGCCGGGGGATTCTCGCGAATTTGCCACGCAGCCATCCCGCACCTTCGGCGTACCGCTGGAGGAATTGTCGCAGTGACGTCTGCAGCCTTGAACCGTCACGTCCCGAAGGACACGCTCTCGACGGCCCCCAAGGCTGCGATCGAGGCGATGGTGCGTGCGCTCGCCCGTGAGGAAGGGCGGTTCGGCGTGCGCGCGAATAGCGTGCGCGTCGGCGTCGTGGATGGAGGAATGTTCCATCACTTCGCCGGTTCAGACGGCGCCATCGACGAGGCGTGGGTGAGCGCGGCGACGGAGAATGTCGCGCTACGTCGTCTTGGAACACCCGACGAGGTTGGAGCAGTGATCGCGTTCCTGCTCTCGGCCGGCGCAACCTACGTCAGCGGGCAGGCCATCGCGGTCGACGGCGGGTTCGCGATCTAACGTCGCCTACTTGCGCTTGGGCTTGCCCTTGTCGACGTTCTTCTTCTTCGAACCACGCTTCTTAGGAGCGTCCGGTGTGGCTGAGGGGCGCTTCATGTAGGCGCCGTCCGGAGTGCGAGGTACGGGTCGACTCGAGCGGCTGGACGCGTCCGACGGTCCTTCGCTGGGTGCAGTCGCGTGTTCAGCATCGCGGGCGGGGCGTGCGCGATCGGGTCGCGATTCGCCGCCGTCTGGTCGGTCGATACTGGAGGGACGCTTGTCGAAGCGGGGGCGTGTATCGCGAGGTCGGTCAGCGCCGGCGTTTCCGCTGCGGCCCTGCGGTCCGTGAGAGCGTGCGCCTCCCGACTCACCTGGGCCAATCTTGGTCAGCGCGAGCTGCTTACCGGCTACCCAAGCGTTCGAGAGCCGTCGGAAGAGCTCTGGCGGCATGCCTGCCGGGAGGTCGATGACGGTGTGATCGTCTTGGATGTCGATGCGGCCGATTCGGTTGCCGGCCAGACCTGATTCGCCTGCGATGGCACCGACGATGTTGCCAGGTCGGACCTGTTCGCGATGGCCTACGTCTAGGCGGTAGCGCTCCATTGCTTCTTCGCCAGAGCGTCCGCCGCGGGGGGGGCCCTGGTTCCGGTCTCCGCGATCATTTCGGTTGTTCCGGTCGTTGCGATCGAAACGGTCGTTGCGACCGCCGCCCTGGTTGTTGTCACGCGCGCCAGCATCAGCTGGGTGGCGGTTGTTCCAGGCGACAGCGTCCTGCTCCCAGCGGGGAGGACGATCGAGCAAGAGCGGCTCATCGCCCTGGGTCAACGCCGCAGCGGCCTTCGCGAGCTCGATGGGGTCGTGGCCTTCAGCGATCAGCTCTTCGACGATGCCAGCAAATGCCTCGGCCCGTGCACCGCCGATGCTGTCTGCCCAACCGGCCTTGAACTTCGTGAGACGCAGCGCATTCACCTCGTCGGTCGTCGGCAAGAGCAAACGCTCAATCTTCTGCCGTGTCGACCGCTCGATGTTGCGCACGATGTGGCGCTCGCGCGGCGTGACGAAGAGAATCGCCTCACCGGAACGACCTGCGCGTCCGGTTCGCCCGATTCGGTGAACGTAAGACTCGGTGTCGTGCGGAGGGTCGTAGTTGACGACGTGCGTCAAACGCTCGACGTCCAGTCCGCGGGCGGCGACGTCGGTCGCGACAAGCACGTCGAGTCGGCCCTTCTTCAGTGCGTTGACGAGCTCTTCGCGGCGGCGCTGCGGAACATCACCGCTGAGCGCTGCCGTCGCGATGCCGCGTGCTTCCAGTCTGTCGGCGAGCTCTACTGTGGCGTTCTTCGTGCGAACGAAGATCAGCATTCCGTCGTAAGGCTCGGTCTCAAGGATACGCGTCAGGACGTCCAACTTCTGGTGGTGCGGGACAACACGGCAGCGCTGCCGAACCGTCTCTGCGGTCCTGACCTTCTGCTCGATTTGCACAACGACTGGGTCGTTGAGATGCGCCTCTGCGATCTGCTTGATGACACGAGGCATCGTAGCCGAGAAGAGCGCGATGCGGCGCTTCTCCGGTGCCTGCTCAAGAACCCACTTCACGTCGTCGATGAACCCCATGCGGAGCATCTCGTCGGCTTCGTCGAGGACGAGCGTGTCGAGCCCCTTGAGCGAGAGCGTGCCGCGACGCATGTGATCCATCACGCGACCGGGGGTACCGACCACGACATGAACTCCACGCTTGAGAGAGCGGAGCTGGCCGTCGAACGCCGTGCCGCCGTAGATCGGGAGCACCTGGAAACCGGGCAGTTTTGCCGCGTAGGTCTTCACAGCCTCGGCGACCTGAATCGCGAGCTCGCGCGTCGGTGCGAGAATCAGCGCCTGCACCTCGCGGCGATCAAGGTCGATGCGCGACAGCAGAGGCAGCGCGAAGGCCGCGGTCTTGCCTGTGCCTGTCTGCGCCTGTCCCAAAACGTCGCGGCCCTCGAGCATCGGCGGGATGGTCCGAATCTGGATCGGAGTCGGCACTTCGTAGCCGGCAGCGTCTACGGCGGCCTGGACCAATGGGTGCAAGCCGAGGTCGGCGAACGTAATCTGGGCGGGTTCAGGTGCGGGCGCGTCGGACATAGCAGAGCATCGGGCAGAAGGTTGGCGCCTACCAACACGTTCTCGACGTGATGTCGAGGAAAGACTTTGTACGCTCTCGTTTCCCCGCAGTGGGTGACTCGTACTCGGCGGAGGCCCAGTACAGCTGGCGCCTTTGGCGGCGTCGAACGGTTGCAGCTCCGTTTGCTTCTTCGCCCAAAATGGAAGATCCGACAGCAAAGATGAAAGGTAGAGCGAAAGGCGAGCCGTCCGAGCAAAAGGTAGGGTTATCTCGTACCGAAGCCCCCGCAAGATCATGCTGGACCGAACGATATCAATAGACCCAGTGTCCACTGCCCCGGACCCACTTTCTCGCTCCCTTGGCCAAGTGGCCGCGCGAACGAGTGTCTCGATGGTGATCGCTGCATGCGTGAGCCACGTCAACGGAAACTGTGTGATCTCCGTAGTTGCCAGCTCGGCGAGCACTGGATCTGAAGGGGCGATCAATCTTCCCCCATGTCCGGTGGACGTCGCAAGACTGCTTTCCGCAACTGAAGAGTGGCTGTGCCCGCACCACAGCGCGCTCCCAACAATCTGGGCGACGCGGCTCGCGTCGCGCGGGTTCATGTCGGTCCGAGTTGCAACGCTACGCGACAGCAGTGGTTTCAAGGGGTTAGCGCTCTACGTCTCCCGTGCGGCCAGGACTCGACCGATCGCCGAGGCCACGACAAGCTCGATCGGAGCGTCGCTACGCGCCAGTTACAGCGCCGTCGAACGCGGGCTTGGCACTTCGGCGATGGTCGTTTGGGGCCCTGACGACGCCGTACTCGGCGCCACGGAGGGCGCGCGGGCCTGGCTCCGAGGGAGTCCAGACCGATTCGACGCCGCCGCTCGACTCGTGCACACATGTGGTGCGTCAACGGACTGCATCATCGAGAATGTGGTCGTTCGCTCGACGCCGATCGAGGGCACCGCGACGCTTGTCATGAATCTCGCGCCTGCCGTTCCGGTTCCGGTCGCCGTTACCGCGTCTCTCTCTCCGCGAATACGCGAGGCCGCCGAGTTTGCCGCCTTCGGTGCAACCGCCGCGGAGATCGCCAGGACGATGGAGATCAGCGTGGAGACGGTCCGTGGCTACCTCAAGTCAGCCTACAAAACACTGGGCGTGTGCAATCGCGTGGAGCTGGCACGCTCCCTCGGTAGCGTCCACTGAACTCCCCCGGGATGCGAAGCCGTCGACCCTCCGTTGTCGGCCCTCTGGGCCTAGTCATCGGCTTCTAACAATACCGAGCCTGGGGGGAGCGCTAACCGGTATCCTTGACCGCGGACCGTTAGAACGAGCGCCCGGCCAAGCAGTGGTTCGCTGGAGCTTGATAGACCGGCGACATCCATCGTTCGACGAATCTCGATCGATGCTGCTGGGTTCTCTTTCCCGAATTCATCTAGGCGGGCCCGGAGACGGAACACGATCGCGTCTAGATTCGTCCAGCCCTCGGCATCCTCGATCGCGTCGACGAGCGCGTCTCGCGTCGTCGTCCGGTTGGGCCGCAGTGCCAGCGCCACCATGAATCTCCCTGGTTTCGGAGGTAGCGCTAATGCCGTCGCACCTAGCTGGAAACGGGGCCTCGGCCCCATGAATACGTGAAGCGTCTTGCTCCCTGAAGCCGCGCCGGGAATCGGGATCGGGTCCAGGTAGGGTTGCGTCTGTCCCACCGGCCGAATCTCCAGCAGATACTGTCCGATTTGCACGAACGCTCTCTCCAAAGGAATCGCCGCGCTCTCGTTCGCCTCCAATCGTTGTCCTGAGACGAACGTTGACCCGCGGGCCGAGAGGTTCAGAACGGTGAACCCGTCGCTCGAAGCCTCGACGATCGCGTGTTTATGGCTGACGGTTGCGTGCTCCAGCCGAACCTCAGAATCGCCAGATCGTCCAATGGTCACTGTCTCGTCGAACGTGCCCAAACGGTCCCGGCGGCCCTGCGTGCCGTCGGCCTCGTTGACGATCGTGATTTCGTATCGTTTCAGCGCGGTCTGCAATTTCTGGGCTGTATCGAGAGTCCAAGTCCGTGGTCAGAATAACCGTTCGTAACCTCGTGGGCGACCCCGCGCTGGGTTGCGAGCCTATGGTAAGCACGGATCCATATCTGTTGGGACGCCGAGTGCCCCGAACAGGTCGGTGGAGCACCGTCTGACCTCATCCCACCATTTAACGCCTTTCGTGTCTGAATTGGGAACACTTCGGTTCTCTAGAAGCGCACGTCCGCCAGCAGTCCCAGCGAGATCAACGCGAGCCGGTACTCGCCGTTGCCCAAGTCGTAGTCAGAGGCGGCGACCGTCCGGGGGATCAGCGTGTGGATTTCAGCATCCACGATTAGATCAAGTCGGCGAGTCAGCTGCAGGCGATTTCCGACAGCGACAACGATGCGGTGCCCGTCCGGTGACGATGCGTCTATCGTCTCGTCTGGAACGGCGCTTCCGTGGTATCCGAGCACGGCCCATAGCTCGTGTTTGTCTGAACGATTCCACGTCGTAAAGAACTCGAACTCGGGAGCGGCATGCCAGTTGCGAGGCAGCTGAACGGACTCGGTTGCCGGCAGCCCGAGGGTAGGTTGGGCGAGAGACTCACTCTCGACGCGCGCGTCGAATGTATCGATGCTATCCCAGAACACTGCTGCGAGGTTTGCCCCCACGGTCCAGGCAGAGCTTGCCTCATAAGAGAAGCCTGCGCGGACCTGACTGGGAAGGGTGAATGTGAGCGAGGCGTCGCCCTCGACGAGAGCGGGATAAACGAGGCCCTGAGCTTCCAAGTCTTGTGTGTAGAACTCATCGTTCATGTCGAGCTCGAACACTCCGCGCATTGTTAGCGGTAGCGAGTGTTGGTAGGCCGCTGACACCAAGAGATGGTCAGTGGGACTCGCCGTGACTCCGAGGTGAAACGTACCGGAGATGCCGATCGCCTCTCGAAGCGCGAAGTCCCGACTTGTCACCGCGAGCTCCCGCACTCCAGGCGGTGCATCGGCTCCAAAGTCGTTTTCCTGGTCGATGTTTGGATGCCGGAGCGCCACGCCAAGGTTGTCGAGACCTGCGAGATCTAACTCCTTAGAGAGCTCGGCAAACCCAATCGCGAGCGAGCCGCCTAGCCCGATTGAGAAGCGCTCGTGAGGCTGCCAGGCAACCGCTGCAGATAGTTGGGCGACCGTGATTGTCGCGTCTCGCAGTGCCCAACGCTGCTCCCCCTCCTCGGGGAAATCTACGATCGCGGCGTAGGGAGCGTAGAACCCAAACCCAAGCGCCCAGTCGTCACCGATCGGACGAGCGTAGAATAGCGTGGGCGCCGCACCGAAGGGCGTAGTGCTTGAGGTCGCCGCGACCCCGGTCTTCGAAGGGTCAATCGCGTTGGGCGACACTGGAAGTGCGAAGTCGAATGAGTCCGCCTCCTGATACGTGGCCAGCCGCTCTCGTGTATAGGCTAGGTGGCCGACGATCACCGACGCGCCGACCATCAGAGTAGCGCCGTCTAGCAACGTAAGATTGGCGGGATTCCAATAGACCGCTGCGGCGTCGACCACAGCAACTCCCGAGCGCGACGTTCCCACACTTGGGGAAGAGAGCCCGGACGCTTGTGCATCGAAACTCACGCTCAGCGTGAGCAGGGCCAACGCCGAGATCGCGAGGCGGCCATAGCGTCGAGGGTACGGGGCGTTGCGCTGTATAAGTGATCTGTCGTGCCGCATCGGCGACCTGTTGCGTCCCATTGGCGATCTGCTGCGTCCCACAGGCGCTCTACCGGACACGGGTAACGTCCAGGGAGATCGTGAACAAACTTGGCTTCGCGCTGACCGCCAATTCAAAAACGGCGCCGGAGTCGTCTCCGATGTACAGGCGATCTCCGGCGACGACCTCAACCTTGTGATGGCTCGTGTCGCCCACGGCCTCTTCGGTCGAAGACGCTGGGAGCGTTAGCATGGCGTCGAGAAAGAACCCGGGCGAGTCGTATCCGTAGAGCCGCTCGGGTTCTCCGTTTCGACCCAGCGGAATGTCCGCCTCGTTCACGAAGAAGAGCCAGTCGCTGTCTGGGTGATCAAGGTCGTCCGAGAGTGCCCGCACATAGAAGAAGTCCGGCGCTCCGGTCGCTGTGTCGAGAAGCTCCTCCGCTAGATCTAGGAACGCGATCGGATCCGCCTCGATGTTTGCGCGCAGGGTGGCGTCGACCTCGCGTGAAGTGATGCCGACCTCGACGTCGTTCAGCGTGAACGCGACGTTGGCGTCGCCCTCTTCAATGCCCTGATCGTGAAGCCTCGTTTGGGCGATCTCGAGGATGACGTCCCAGAGGTACGCGGGGGCGGGCGGCTCGCCAACATCTCCTTGCGAGAAGAACTCCACCCAGCCGTCGACGATCACTACTTCGAACACCGGGTTGTCGGGGTCGTTCGGCAAGAAGTAGCTGGCCTCGAAGTTGTGCGACTGGAACGCGTCCTGCGCGGCCGATGCGACGAGTGACTCGAGTGTCCATGGCGCCATTCGCCAGATTGGGGAGTCGCCCTGACCCAGCGGCTCGGGAGAACGCCCACCGTCGATGAAGCCATCGTGCTCCTGAACCTCGAACGTGAGTGTGTCGATCACGGTTGGAGCTTCGGGCAGCCCGGTGATCGTCAGCCAGGAGGGGTCGTCGAAGTCGAAGAGCGTCCCGATTTGACCACCCAACGAGCTCACGCTGCCCGATGACACGTTCGTGAGGTCGAGGCCCTTAAAGGGGAGGGCGTTCGCGTTCGCCCGCACCGTCATCGAGAACTCGTCGCCGAGAACTCGCGCCTCGGTCGCGCCGACGACAAATCCGGGATGCACGACGCCACCTTCCGAGACAGGACCGAATTTCACCGAGAGCGAGGTAAAGTCATTGATCGCGTCGGCCAGAGTTATGGGAATCGCTCCAGGCGCGACGAGGTAGATTCCGTCTGGGTTTTCGGGCGTGATTGGTCCACGCCTCGTTTGCGCGGCAGGGTGAGAGCTAACAATGTTCCGGACGATCGAGCGGGTCACGACGTCGTCCGGCAGGTAGGGCGCGTCGACCTCCGAGCCGACCATGTCCGAGAGGATCCGCGCGGAGGGGAGTCCGACGAGGCTGCCGAGCTCGCTCATCGGTTCCAGCACAGTTCCGGAGAGATCGGCATCCTCGGCGGTCATCTCGAGCAGCCGCTGCATGTTCTGCTCTGCTGGCGGAAGCTCGTCGGTATGCAATGCTCGGATGGCCGCCAGCGCGCTGTCGATCAGCCGGGGGGCAGCGGGGCCCCCGATGAGATCAAGGTCCAGGAGCCAGAGCCGTTCGGTGATCCCGGCGGGTAGCTCACGAAGGTCCTGCAGGCTGAGCGTCTGCTCGAAGTCTTCTACGTCGAGGCGCATGTAGCGGAGCACATGGGTTCGCGTGTCGCCCACTTCAAGCGCCGAGGTGTCGGCCTCCTCGACGGTGATCGGCTCCATACAAGCGGCTGCGGCGAGGGCGCAAATCACGAGGGACTTCAGCGCCCTCATGGCGTCCTCACTTCGAGGCTGAGCCTGCGGGGGCCTGTCGACGCGACGCGCAGTAGGTGTAGCGTGCCGTCTTCGTCTACCGCGTAGAATTCGTCGCCATCGGCCACCAGCAGCTTGTGGTGAACGGTATCGTCGAGGTTCCCGATCGGGTCTGTAGAAGAGATCCGCTGGGTGAGCCCTACATCAGCGAAGAAGCCCAACTGCGGATAATCGAATTCGAAATCGGGCTCGTCTTCCTCGGCTCGAAAGAGCAGGACCGGACCGAGGCTCGAAGGTGCGTAAAAGACGTCCGCCGGAGAGTGCACAAGAACGCCGGAGCCGACCAAGTCTTCGGCGATCGACTCCGACTGCCGCGCGAGCTCCGGGCGGAGTCTCTGTATCAGCTCGTCGGCGGTGAATCCGACCGGGATTGTCAGGTCGAACTCCACGTTCGCTTCTCCCTCCGCGAGCCCGCCGTCGTGCAGTCGGACCTGCGCGATCTCGAGTAGCGTGTCCCAAATGTACGCGGGTTGAGGCGGGCTGCCGAGTCCGCCTGGCGTGTCGACCACCACCCATCCGCGGTCCCATGTCACTCTGGCCGCGTCGTCGATGCTTCCCGCGTCGTAGCTGAGCTCTCGCTCGAAGCCGTCCTCGGACCAGAGTTGGTGATAGGCCATGAACGCGGCCTCAGCGACCGCGCGTTCGAGTAACCACGGCGGGGCGTTCCAGATGGTTCCAGCGCCAACGAAGAACCCGTCGCCGCGAGGTCCGGCGCCCGGGTCGTTCCCGGGAGTGTAGTAGCGGTCGCCTTCAGCGACAGTGAAGCGAATCGACATCATCGGCTCGTCGACGATTCCCACCACTGAGAACGCCGCGGGATCGTCGAAATCTAGCTCCAGCGCTGCGCCCTCAGGTCGCAGGAAGAAGATGTCCTTGGTCGCAGTCTGTAGGTCTATGCCGTCGTACTCGGTGAGGCGAGACCGTGCGTCCAGCAGCATTCGGAACCCCGGCTCGAAGACGACCGCCGCGGTGTCTCCGGAGATGAAGCCAGGATGATCTCCGGTGGGGCCAAACCGGTCGCCAACCCCCCGCATGTCTGTCAGCGCATCTTCTAGCGTGAGTGTCATCAGAGGCTCTCCAGAATCACCGACCGAGATGTTTGGGTGACTCGCCACGAGCGTGGACAGGGCGGCGTCTGCGAGCACTTCGAGTGGGATGAACGTGTCCGTGATAGCGATGCCGTGGACCTCCGCCAGCAGACGCGGCGACGGCAGCCCGATCGCGTCGCCAATCTCGAGCATGCTCTCAAATGAGGTCCCGCGCAGGTCGGCCGTATCAGGCGTCATATTGAGAAGCCGCCACAGGTTCCACTCGGCCTCCTGCCAAGCGGAGGTGTCGACGCCATATCGCTCCGGGTCCTGGATCGCGGACAACGCTTCAACAACAGCCGGACGCAGGTCCAGTCGAAGCAACGTCGTTGATTCCCTTGTTTCGAGCGGCAGGAGCTCCTCAATGGCGAATCGATCAAGTTCCAGTCGAGCGGTGGAGTTTGAGCGTGGGGCACGCAACTCGATCGCACGCACGCGATGAACGTCGATAGACGCGGTCGCCTCGTTTCCTGCCTGATCGATCGCGACCAGCGTCAGTGTGTTTGCTCCCGGCACCAGCGGTACCAAGAGCTCCGTCTGTTCGGATGAGTCGAGTTCCACGGAGAGTCCGGCGGACGAGCTCAAGAAGAGGGAAGGCGCCACCCAGTCGTCCTCGGCGATCGCGATCACCCTGACGGACGGCGCGATCGTTGTCTCGCCATCAGACGGGCGCAAGAAGCGCACACTCGGAGCCACCGTGTCGTAGACGATCGGAAGTGTGGCCGTGCCCCCAAGACCGCTTGAGTCTATCGCTTCGACGAAGACACTGTTTGTGCCAAGGGAGAGCTGCACTCCAAAAGAGAAGCGGCCGGGATCGCTGCTCCACTGACCATCGGCGACTTGGACCCACAGAGCCTCGCCATCTTGGGCGCTCACGATGCCTTCGATGCAGACAATAGCGGAGTTGGTGTACTCCCCGATCGGGAGCCCGCTGCGGTCGCAAAGCCCTTCCACATTGGGGGTGGCGAAGCCAGTAAGTCGCAGCGCCGGTCGCGTTCCTCCGTAGGTCAACGTGAAGTCCAGCAGACGCCGGTACTGCCCGTCGTCGTTCTGGATGACAGCCGTCACCTCATTTGTTCCATGCAGCAGCGGGAGATCCGCTACGAATCGTCGCCCGACCCCTGCAGGCCCGATCGCTTCGGCCGCTCGTACGGCATCGCCCGGGAGTCGAAACTCGACGGTGAGCTCGGTAGAGCCTGCCTCGGGGACGTAGGCCTCCAACTCGACCGTCTGGGTTGAGCTGCCGAAAGTCTGGGTGAGATCAGGAGAGAGAACGCGCGCGACGACGCCGCCGAGGGCATCCTCAGCCGTAGACTCGGGGGGCAGCGTCGGGTCGCCATAGTCGGCCACAGAGACCTCGCCGCAGCCGGCCAGAACAACGAGACAAGCGAAGAGTGAGACCGTCAGCCTGCGCTTCATTCGAAGGACTCCGCGGCGTGTAAGACGATTTCGTCTTCGTCCAGGCGCGCTCGAAGCCGATACGCCACGCCTCGGTCATCTTGGACCCAGAGCACGGACTCCGTAGTCCCGACGACCACGAAATCTCGACCCAAGCTGTCGACCTCTGAGACTCGGTCCGCCGCTCGAAACTCGTCCGAAGAATAGAACCCTAACGTGTCATACGTGAACTCTCCGGGCCGCTCATCGGCTGCGTTTGCAAAGAAGAGCGCGGCGTCCCCGTTGGGCATGCGTCCGAAGTAGAAATCTACAGGGCCGTTGTTCTGCCCGGACCCTTCAAAAAGTCGATCCGCTAGCTCCCGGCGTTGCTCCTGGAGCACCGGTCTGACGGCCTGTCGAATCTGCTCGGCGGTCAATCCTACAGGAATGTCGCGTACCGAAAACGCGACGTTGGCGCGGCCTTCCGGGATGGTCCCACCGCTAGGCTCGTGCAGAGCGACTTGGCCGATCTCGTTGACGAGTTCCCATACGTACTGGTCTTCGGGCGGATCCCCGAGGTCGAGCGTCACGTCGAAACGCGCCCAGCCGGGAGGGGCCGAGCCCGCGCCGATCTCTACCGTCGCCTGGCACCCGAGGAAGTTGAGATAGCACCGGGAGAATTCGCGCTCTCCATACTCCGCCATCGCCCCTGTCGCGATCGCCCATTCCATAAACCAAGGGTCAAGCGCCCAAACCGAGTTCTCTCGGAAGGGAGCGCCGGGCAGGTTCCCTTGGCAGCCGGCCGAGCCCGCACAGGAAGGGACGAAAGTGTCGGCCTCACTCACCTGAAAACGTAGGTCCGCTCTGGGTTCGTCTACAAGTCCGATCAGATCGAAGAGGTCGGGGTCTTCGAAGTCGAATTCGACTATGTCGTCGAAGGTCGGGCCGTTCTCATCGACTATTCGTGAGAGGTAATCCTTGCCTTCGGAGAGGTCGACGCCGTCGTACCAGCGCAGATTCGACTGCGCGCCGAGAATCATTCGAAAGTCTGGGCCGAGCACGACCGCACTGGGTGGCTCGGCGGGGTCAACGATTCCGGGGTGATCTCCGACCGGTCCAAGGCGTTCCGCCATCGGCGCCAGGTCGTTCATTGCGTCCCAGAGCGTGATCGCCAGCTGTCCATCGGGACCGGTGTTGGGATGAGTCGCGACGACGCCCTCTAAGAGTGCCTGCGCTGTCGTCTCTGTCGCGAGGAACTCCTGCGTTCTTGGAATGCCGAGAGCATCGGAGAGGATTTGACTGAAGCCTCCACCGATCGTGATCCCGAAGAACCGGCCGTCAGCGAGCTCCTGCAAACCAGCAATAGACGTCCCGGCAACCTGGGCGTTAGCAGGTGTCATGGTGAGAATTCGCACCATCGCGTACTCAGCGCTGCTCTGCCATTCGCCGTCTGGTCCCGCGAAGGTCTGACCTAGCTCGGTGCTGCTGCAGTTGTGGCGCGGATCGGAACGGTCCTCGCGCCACTCTATTCCGCAAGCGTCTTTGACCGCCGCGAGCGTGTTCGTCAGAAGCGGTAACGAGTCGATCTCTAGCAGAACGAGGTCCTGCTGGATCTCGGGCGAGATCAACTCCGACACGCCCTCCCGGTCCAGACTGAAGCGGATAACCTCGGCCGCATCCGCCGCTCGATCGCGCAGGACATAGGATTGCTCAGGGCCGAAGGCAGCGATGTAATCCGCGGTGAAGAGCCGGGTGACGGTGGTCGAGAGACCGCCCGCGTCGATCGCGCGGATCTCCGCCACCACCGGCCCAGGAGGCGGCGAGAGGCGGTAGGTCCAGGAACCGAAGCCATCTTCAGTCTCGGCCACTCCGAACGCCGTCCATGCCGGAACGCCCGACGCGTCGACCGCCCAGCGGACCTTCACCTCGCGCACCGAGCTGGTGTCGAACGCGGTCCCAATCATCGTAAGCGAGCTTCCGTTGATGACCTCTGATTCACTCGGGTAGGAGACCTCGAGTTCGGGAGCGTCGCGGTCTTGGGTGGCTCGCGATGTGAGCGAGATTGTGGCTTCGCTCGTCCGACCTCCCTGGTCGAACGCCTGGACTGTGATCTGCGAGGTCCGCCCTGGAATCAGCGGGACAAGTCGAGACCACGTCTGGTACCAATCGCCGGTTTCGACGCTCCGTTCCTGGAGCAGCTCGCCATCCCGGTAGACCTCCATCGCAACGACGCCGCGGTCGTCGCTCGTTGTGCCGCGGACGAGGACGAGCGCGCGAGGGAAGGAGGCGCCTGGCTCCGGAGCTGTGATCTGAACTTGAGGCGGCACGCTGTCCTCCAACTCATCGGCGACGATTGTGATTGGACCCGCCGCCGCGACGCGATCGCCGTTCAGGTCGAAGAGCTCTGCCTGAACCGTGGTGGTGCCGGGAGTGACCGGCAGTGTCGCATGCCAGTCTCGGAACCCGGTCTCCGACTCTGCGCGGATCGGAGTGTTCGGTCCCACGGAGACAAAAACGGCACCGATTCCGTCAGGAACGTAGGCTGTGCCGAACACGTCGATCAGCGAGTTCGGAGCAGCGTCACCGTCAACCGGAGTGGTGATGACGAGTAGCGCCTCGGCCGCCGTGTCGGGGTTGTCGATCCCGAGGTCTCGCTCTTCGAACCCAGAATCGACCGCCGTGGCGTTCGGCTGCAGATCGATCGGGTTGCAGGCCAGCGTAAGAGCCAGCGCGAATGGAAGAAGACGGTGCACCGCCGCAGGCTAGCCGAGAGGCCGGGCCGGGGGTAGGCCGCGGCGTTAGATGTCCCAAAAACGACGAGAGGGCGACCGGCGTGAACCGATCGCCCTCCGCATCATTGAGGCGGAGACTACTTCGATGCCGCTTCGCAGACGGTGTCGACGATGATCTGCGTGACCAAGTAGGGGTCGCAGTTGGCGTTCGGGCGGCGGTCCTCGACGTAGCCCTTCTGGTCGCGCTCGACCTGCCACGGGATACGAATCGACGCGCCACGGTCAGAAACACCGTAGGAGAACTTGTCCCAGCTCTGGGTCTCATGAGCGCCCGTCAGGCGATCCTCAATGCCGTGTCCGTAGACAGCGACATGTTCGGCCGGCTTGGTGCCAGCGCCGAGTGATTCACAGGCTGCTATGCATGCTGCGTAGGACTCGCGCATGTCCTTCGTTGAGAAGTTTGCGTGGCAACCAGCACCGTTCCAGTCGCCCTTTGCCGGCTTGGCGGCGAAGGTCGCGTCACACTCGAACTCTTCTGAGAGGCGGCAGAGGAGCCAGCGAGCGATCATGAGATGGTCAGCGCACTCCACGGTGCCTGCGGGGCCAATCTGGAACTCCCACTGGCCAGGCATGACCTCGGCGTTGATGCCCGAGATCTTGAGGCCAGCGATCAGGCAGGCATCGAGGTGCTCTTCGACGATCTCGCGACCGAAGATCTGCGAGCCGCCAACACCGCAGTAGTACGGGCCCTGCGGGGGCGGGAAGCCGTTCAGAGGGAAGCCGAGCGGCGAGCCGTCCTGGCGCATGAAGGTGTACTCCTGCTCAAGGCCGAACCACGTCTCGAACTTGCCGTACTTCTCTTCCGTCTCGCGGCAAGCGGCGCGCGTGTTGGACTCGTGAGGAGTCATGTCGATGTTGAGGACCTCGCAGAGAACGAGCTTGTTCTCGCCGCCACGGATGGGGTCGGGAACAACCATGACTGGCTGAAGAACGCGGTCGGACGCGCCGCCCTCGGCCTGGTTCGTCGACGATCCGTCGAAGCCCCAAACCGGCGGCTCCTTCCCAATCGGGAGGATGTTCGTCTTCGAGCGCATGAGATGGTCTGGCTTGGTTCCGTCAATCCAGATGTATTCGGCTTTGTAGAGACTCATCGTTTCTCACTGAGGTGAAAGAGGGCGCCGAGAGCGCATGCCCGCTCCCTAAGCAGGAGGTGAGCCAAGTTACGAGGATCGTCGATTTGCTAGGAGATTCCTGAGAGTTCAGCACGCGATACGCTGAAAATTCCTACACGAATGTAGGGCTGACATCGAAATCCGACATTTGGGTGGGGCACGCGGGCTGCGGTGCGGCGCTGCGGTGGCCACGCTGCGGTGGCCACGCTGCGGTGGCCGCGGAAGCGTGAATTGGGTGAGCGGGCAGCATGCTTCCGTTCCGGCCGCGTGTCGCCGCTCCTTCACGCGCGAGACCCGCCTTGATAAGGTCCAAATATGCGAACCTACATTGTCACTCTTGTGCTCGCGGTCATTACCGTCTTTCTCACCGTCGTACTCTGGGGCGCGGTTGGGCAAAGGCTCAACGGCTTCATCGTCTCGGTTGTGATCACGGTTCTACTCCTGGTCGGTGCCTTCGGGCTTGCGGCCTGGAAGGGGCGCTGGGCCGGATACCGAGGGGCTAGCCTGCGAGGATGGTGGGCGATGATTGTCGCTGCCCTCATCATGCTCATCGTCCCGCCGCTCTTGAATAAGGGCGTCGTGGCCGAAGGCCTCGGAGGACACGGTACTTGGTGGCTCGGCTCCAATGCGGACTCGGCGCCTGGCTTCCTCGGCAACGGGGTGCAAGGAATCGCGCAGCTGCTCGGCTACGGCGAGCCCGCGGCAGAAACGTCCGCCAACACACTCGTTGCTGAGCCCACAGCGCCAGTCGAAGAGTCTGACACTACCTCGGTCGACGGCTCGCACGTGGTCGTCGCCGAGCCTGAGGTTGTCGCGCCAGCCACGGTGGTCGAGCCGGCCTCGCCGACCGCCACGGAAGGGCAGATCGAGCCGCAGATCGCGCCAGTTCCGGCCGCGAACGAGCCCGTTGTGCCACCCGCGGTCGTCGAGCAAGTCGCGCCTAGCCCGGCGATTGAGCCACCCGCCCAGCAGCCTCCAGCTGAGCCCTTTCCAGCGCCCGTATCCGAAGGGGTGGCGCCACCGGTGTCTGCTCAGGGCCAGCCTCCTATCAACGCCGCACCTCCGGCCGAGCAGGCCCTGCCACCGACGACACCACCGCGACCGACGCCTGCAGAGATCGCGGCCACGATCGCCGCCAGCCAGCCGATAGCACATACGGTCGTTGTGCTGCCGCCTTCGCCGATCCTCGCGACTCCGATCCTCGCGCCTTCGATCGAGCGCGCTCCGTCTCCGACCCTTGCCGTCGCTAGCCCTAACCCCGTAAACGTGGGCGCGCCGCTTGTGCCGCAGGTTGAAGCGGTCGTCGTTTCGGGCAACACGGTCTGGCCATCGTCGGCCGAACTTCACTCTTGGGCGACCTCCCTGGCCCCGATGTCCTTTCGGGACGTTCAGGTCGCGATTTGCGCGCTGAGCGGAGTCGACCGGCTGCGCGTTGCGCACGATTGGATCGCGCTGAACATTACCCCCCTCAGTGGGGGGCCTCAGGCAGCATCGGTGCCGACTCCAGAGCAGCGTGCTGCCTGGGCTTCAGGGGCGTTTGCGTCGCGTGAGGCGGGTTCGGCCGGTTTTGCTGCGCTCTTTGCCGAACTTACCTGCGATGCTGGCGCCGTCGTCGTCGCAGGCGGAGAGGCGGGGTATCATCGCGGTGAGGGCACCGCGGCGTATTGGAACGCTGTTCAGCTTGATGGCGACTGGTTGATCGTCGATTCGTTCCAGGCCGCAGGCTGCGCGCCAGGACCGGAATGCGGCACCCCGTACTCCTCCGCGTTCTTCCTCGCGCCGCCAAGGGCGACCGTGCGGACTCGCATACCGATGCAGGCGAGCTTTGCCGCGTATGGCGGCGACGTCGACATCACCGCCCTACTCAGCGGGCCGGCTCTTGGCCCCGAGTTCTTCGCAGCCGGGCTCGCGCTGCAGAGCGTGAACTCCTCGCAGCACTTCGAGATTACGGTCGCGAACCCCTCGGATTACAACGTCCGCGTTGCGCTCTGGGACTCGAGCGCAGCGATGAGCGTGACCTGTCGCAGCGCCGATGTCGGCGGACAAACCTCGTTCATCTGCCCCTCACCAGGTCCTGCCGGTGGCCGGGCGAGATTGCTCGGACAAGCCCGAGACGGATGGGCCTGGGTTGAGTTGGCGGCGTGGGAGACTCCGTAGGTTGACGAAACGAACCTAGGGACGGCAATCTCCGGGCCCGCAATTCTCTGCCCACGCCCGAACCGAGCCCTGATGTACAACTCCGAGATCCTCGCCCAACGCACCTTCAAGCATCTCCAGGACGTCGTCCGCATTGAGAGCGCCAGCGATGAGACCTCGGAGTCGATCCCGAGTACGCAGGGCCAGGTCGAGCTGGCGAAGATGCTCGCAGAGTTCTTCGGGTCCTACGGAGGCAAGGTGGAGTCTGACCGACACAGCAATGTCATCGCGACCTTTGCCGGTCGAGGCGCGCTTGCGGGGGCATCTCCAATCGCCCTGATGGTGCACCTCGACACCGCGCGCGGCACCCACGCAGTCGACTCGCTCCACGTCGTCCCGAACTGGGACGGCTCGAGGATTCCGTATCCTGCGAACGAGGCGATCCAGGTAACGACAGAGAACTATCCGTGGCTTGAGAGGATGCTCGGACTCTCGGTCGTGCACGGCCCCGGCGACGCGCCTTTCGGCCTCGACGACAAGCTCGGCATGGCCCACTTGATGACCGTCGCGACGATGGCAGCTGAGGCGCAGGTGGACCATGTGCCGTTCATTCTCATCTGCCGTCCGGACGAAGAAATCGGGCGCCATGCGGCACTTGAAGACTTGGCGAAGATGCTAGCAGAGCGCGGCATTCGACACGGCTACACGATTGACGGCCTCGACCCGTACGAGGTGAACCTCGAAAACTTCAACGCCAGCGTTGTGAGCGTCGATTTCCCGAAACGAGCACATCGTTACGTCGGCCCGGGCCTGTCCGCTCGAATCGGAGGGGTGAATACGCACGGAGCGACGGCAAAAACCGAGCAACATCGCACAGCAACTCGCTTCACCGCAGAGGTCCTAGCGTTGCTCGCCGATTCCGACGTTCTGGTGGCCGACTATTCGGCCGATGAGCTGCGAGACTGTGACGCGTCCGTCGTCTTCACGACTCCTTCGGAAGACGATCGTCAGGCATTGCTCAAAGCGCTGAACGAGGTCGTCGGCCCCCACGTCGTGCGAGGCGCCAGCTTGCTGACAGAGCCCGTCTCGAACGTCGCGATGGAAGACGCGAGTTCACAAGACGGAGCATTGTGGATCGGCTCGTTCATCAACAGTGGCCCAGGATTCCCCCTGCTTGCCGAAGACTCTGACGGCCGCGAGGGCTACTCCCATCCGTTCATGCTCGCTCGATCCGAGGCAGGTCACTCCGTGACGATCCGGGTTCGGGATTTCGACATGTCTGGTCTGGAAACGCGGGAGGCGCATATCAAGGCTCAAGCCGGTCAGCGGTCCTCGGCTCTCACCCGACAGTACGTCAACATGGGACCCGAGATCGCCAAAGAACGTTGCCTTGAGGAGTGGGCATTGGCCGCGGGTAAAGCGGTCGCGGTCGAGTCAGAGATTCGGCCTATTCGCGGAGGCACTGGAGTGGATCCGCTGCTCGACGAAGGCGTCTACGTGGCGAACCTCGGCACGGGATATTTTGCGCCCGAGAGCGAGAAAGAGCTGACTTGCCTGGAGTGGATGGGCGGACACGCCGCGTGGATCTTTCAGCTGCTCCAGGTCGCGCACTAGCGACTACCTCGCCCATGGTGAATATCCCGGTCTGTGTTTGCTGGCGCCGTCTGGGATTGCCGCTCCGCCGGGCCGCGTTTGGCCGCGCTGTCTAGGATTGCCGATCCGCCGGGCCGGTCGAAAGCCTCTCCTCCTTCCAAAATTTGTGAAGTAGGTAGACATCGTCAAATGTAGGCAAAGTTCCTACCTGAATCTGGAGCGAATAATGATCCGCTGGCAAGAACTGCGTACCAATCGCCGTCCGTTCAAACGCACCAAAGTCACTGATGGCTGGATGGTCTGGACTGGCTACGGCCCCAGTCATCCCGGAAAGATGACTTTCTATCACGACCCAAGCCACTGCTGGCAGGGTGATATGGCGGAGCTCGAGTAGCTCGCCCCTGCATTTCGTGAAGCGGGCGCCTTCTCGGCGCCTGTTTTCGTTTTGGGCGTCCGCGCCGGAAAACCCGCTGGCCAACCGATCGGCCGCGCGTTAGTGCGGGCGGGCATGGAGAACGCATGACCTACCAGCTCACAGACATCCCCACCCTTAAAGGAAAGCGCATCGTTATCACGGGCGCCAACAGCGGGATCGGGTGGGAAGCGGCACGCATGCTCGCGGGGAAGGGCGCACATGTCGTGATGGCGTGTCGCAACACAGAAAAGGGCGACGCAGCTGCGCAGCGGATTCTCGCAGAGCATCGTTCGGCGTCACTTCAGGTCATGGAATTGAATGTCGCAGACCTCAGCTCCGTGCGCACATTCGCGGAGCGGTACGGGGAAAACCGGCTCGACGTGCTGGTGAACAACGCGGGCGTGCTGGCGCTGCCGTTCCAGCAGACCGTCGACGGCTTTGAGATGCAGTTCGGAACGAACCACCTCGGCCACTTCGCGCTGACGGGGCTGCTTATGGACCGTCTCTCAGGGACCGGCGGCCCCGCCCGCGTCGTCAGTGTGTCGAGCCTTATGCACAAGAAGGGCGTCATGCGATGGGGCGAGCTGAACAGTGAGGACGGCTATCGGAAGTGGCCAGCCTACAGCATGTCGAAACTCGCGAACCTGCTCTTCACCTACGAGCTCGGTCGTCGACTGAAGCAGGCAGACCGCGAAGTGATCGCGTTGACATGCCACCCGGGCTACGCCGCCACCAATATCAACGCCGCCGGAGCTGGAACAAACCCAGTTAAACACTGGATGAGCCGGGTCGGAAACGCATTGGTCGCTCAGCCTGCGGAGGCCGGCGCACTCGCTACGGTCGTCGCAGCCGCGGCGGTCGATATGAAGGGGGGTGAGTTCATCGGTCCGAACGGTCCCGGTGGTTTCCGCGGTCGACCCGTGAAGTCCGCGTCCAGCCCGGAATCACATCATCGCGAGGCACAGCGCCGTTTGTGGGAAGTGTCCATCGAGATGACCGGAGTCGATCCACTCTCATGAGAAACACTACGAAGATGGTCGCTGCACTCTGGCGCATGGCCTTTGGGGCCTGCTCCGAGTCTGAAACTCCGGTCGCTGAATCAACCTCTGGCGATGCAGGAGCCGATCTTCGGGCCGCAGCCAGTGATTTTGGCGATACGGAGAATGACGGGTCGGGAGGCGAAGTTGCAGTTGCAAACCCCGGTGAGCTGGCAGCAGCGTGCACTCCCGTGCCTTTCGCAGAAGCGCCGCACGATGTGTGTGCCTACTATTTCTGCGTTGACCAGTCGTTGGGATGCGACGAAGACGAATACATAATCGCGTTTGCCTGTAAGTACGCCAACCGATATGTCTCGGAGACCTACGAGGAGATGACGCCGGACGGGCAGCGCTTCGTCATCGAGGTGTTTGAGTGTCTGCAGCAGACTCTCCACGCGGCAGGCTCGGGCTTCAATTGTGTCTCGGCGCAGGAGGTTGGCTTCGCAAGTCACGCGCCGTGCTATGTGAATGCTCGCTTCTGCGAACTGATCTTGGACGATAAGTTGGCTGTCCTGCAGGCGATCGACCCCGAGGACCTGGAGCATCCGCTGCAGATCGCGGCACAGAACGAAATCATCGAGCGGTGCACACAGTGAGGTGCAGAGTCTAATGCAGAAAATCTGGCGACAACTACAGCTCACACTCAAGCGCCTGCTCGACGTCTGGGTCGCTGCCTTTGGCCTGATCGGGCTAGGTCCGGCGCTGGCGATACTCACACTGGTGAACGCCGTGGTTCACGGCTGGCCGCCACTATTCGTACAGGAGCGGCCTGGCCTCAACGGGCGAGTCTTCAAGATGGTGAAGTTCCGAACGATGACGAACGAGCAGGACTCTCACGGCGAGTTGCTGCCCGATGACCAGCGTCTGACCAAGTTTGGAAAGTTCCTCCGCAAGACGAGCCTCGACGAGTTGCCAGGACTCATCAACGTCTTGCGCGGCGAGATGTCTTTGGTCGGGCCGCGTCCGTTGCTCGTGCGGTACCTGCCACTCTACTCGGACCGACAGGCCCGACGGCACGAAATGAGGCCCGGAG